>DQTL01000254.1 GCA_015662775.1 Lutibacter sp. | reverse complement strand
TCAAATTAACTAGTTAGTCCTTCAAAAATATAACTTCGAATTGATTAAAAATTCGTTCAAACTGTAAACAAAGCTTAGGTCGAACTCAGGTTAAAAAGAGAAATTGAGTCCATTCGTGTATAAAAGACCTAATTTTAAACCAGTGTTTAAATGTGAAAAAGATCTAATTATAAAATAGGTTTAAACTCTTTATAGGCAAGCTATTTCATTAATTATATCTAGTTTTGTCGTTTTTGAGAAAAAACAGAATCAATAGCAAAATAGAAGAATGGGATTTATAGAAGAAATAGCAAGAAGACGCACCTTTGGTATCGTATCACACCCTGATGCTGGGAAAACTACTTTAACAGAGAAACTCTTACTTTATGGAGGTGCCATACAAGAAGCTGGTGCAGTAAAGAATAATAAAATTAAGAAAGGTGCTACTTCTGATTTTATGGAAATAGAACGCCAAAGGGGAATTTCTGTAGCAACTTCTGTTTTAGCTTTCATATATAAAGATAAGAAAATAAACATTTTAGATACGCCTGGGCATAAAGATTTTGCCGAAGATACTTTCAGAACTTTAACTGCTGTTGATAGCGTTATCGTTGTTATTGATGTGGCAAAAGGAGTTGAGACACAGACTGAGAAATTAGTAGAAGTTTGTCGTATGCGTCAAATTCCTATCATAGTTTTTATCAATAAACTAGATAGAGAAGGAAAAGATGCCTTTGACTTATTAGATGAAGTAGAACAAAAATTAGGTCTTAAAGTAGTGCCACTAAGCTTCCCCATAGGAATGGGTTATGATTTTAAAGGTATCTATAATATTTGGGAAGAAAAATTAAATCTATTTTCTGATGAAAACAAACAAAATGTTACTAAAGGAGTTGAGTTTACCGATTTAGAAAATGCTGAATTAGATGAATTAATCGGCGAAGATGCTGCTACTACTTTACGAGAAGAATTAGAATTAGTTAGAGAGGTCTATCCTAAATTTAACCAAGAAGCTTATCTAGCAGGAAATTTACAACCTGTATTTTTTGGCTCGGCCCTAAACAATTTTGGCGTACAAGAACTGCTGGATTGTTTCGTAGAAATTGCACCGCCGCCACAAGCTAAAAATAGCGATACACGATTGGTTGCCCCAAGTGAAACTAAATTGACAGGCTTTGTTTTTAAGATTCATGCCAATATGGATCCTAATCACAGAAATAGATTAGCTTTTATCAAAATAGTATCTGGTATTTTTAAACGAAATGCTCCGTATACACATGTACGTTTAGGGAAAAAGTTTAAATTCTCTAGTCCGAATACATTCTTTGCAGAGAAAAAAGAAATTATTGACGAATCTTTTCCTGGTGATATAGTTGGTGTTCACGATACAGGAAATTTTAAAATTGGTGACACACTTACAGAAGGCGAAATTATGAACTTTAAAGGAATTCCAAGCTTCTCACCAGAACACTTTAGATATATAAACAATGCTGACCCATTAAAATCGAAACAATTATACAAAGGAATTGACCAATTAATGGATGAAGGAGTTGCACAATTGTTTACCTTAGAGGTGAACAATCGTAAAATTATTGGAACCGTTGGTGCTTTACAATACGAAGTTATACAATATAGATTAGAACATGAATACGGAGCAAAATGCACCTATGAAAACTTAAATGTGTACAAAGTTTGTTGGGTAGACCCAGATGATGCCAGTAATGACGAGTTCAAAGAATTCAGACGTATTAAACAACGTTATCTTGCTAAAGACAAACAAGGGCAATTGGTGTTTTTAGCTGATTCTGCTTTTTCTATACAAATGACACAACAAAAATACCCGAGTGTGAAGTTACATTTTACTAGTGAGTTTGAGTAGAGTTTATATTTTTTAAGATCCGAGTTCTAGAACTGACAATTATCAGCAACTATTAGCTAATTATTTGTAATTTTGCGTGTATTAACCAAAACAATATTTAAATATGTTATCGAATTTTATACCTTTAGTTGATTGGGCAAATGGTGTTTTACAAGCTGTAATAATGTTTGGGGCTTTTCTAGGTCTTTTCGTTATGCTTGTTCTATTTATGCGTAAGAAAAAGTAATCCTTTATTATTCTTAGCTGTTTTTATACCCGATATTTGTTTTTTTGTGTAATTTCACTTTTTCTATTTTAGATAATTGATATGTTATTTTCATTTATTACAAATAAATTTGGTGGTTATTACTCAATGCGTCAGCGTTTTGAAAAGACTAATTCTGTTTTTTCGAAAAGGCTGTATACTTTTATTAATAGAAAGTTTCAGGAAGAAACTAATTCGTACTTACCTTATGACAATACCATAAAAGGACCCATTAATTTTTTACATGGCACTTATGGGATTTTTATATCTGGAAGTGCCGTAATAGGAAATAATTGCACCATTTTTCAACAAGTTACCATAGGATCAAATATGCTTATTGATTCCAAAGGATTTGGAAGTCCGACTATTGGTGACAATTGTCTCATTGGAGCAGGAGCAAAAATTATTGGTAATATCACCATTGGAAATAATTGTAGAATCGGTGCCAATGCCGTAGTTACCCATGATGTAGCAGATAATAGTGTGGTCGTTCTAGGAAAACCCATTATTATACATAAAGAAGATTTAAACAACAACACTTACCAATACTCAGATCAAGGTTGGGGTTATGTAAAATTATAGGTTTACCTAAAACCACCACACTATTATCTGCTACATCATGGGTAACTACGGCATTGGCACCGATTCTAC
>DQTL01000310.1 GCA_015662775.1 Lutibacter sp. | reverse complement strand
CAACAGCTACATAATCATTAAGTTTGTCTTTCATACTTCGGCTTGAGCTTACTTCGTTTGTGGTTTGTTTAATTGGGTTTCTTGCTTTGTTAGTGTCTTTACAACTGCTCAGCAAGGCAATAGCTAAGATTAATACTATTATTTTTTTCATGTGTATAGAGTTTTGTTTTGAAATTAATACCGAAAAAACACAGATCTTACAACAAAATAACTGTAATTTATTAAGTGTTACAAGGTGTGAAATTGGTCTTGTTTATACAGTTACAAATGTACTAAAAAGAAAAACACAGTTACAATGGATTTTTGAGTAGTTTTGATACGTACAAAATCCATATTCTAATGAAAAAAATAGTCTTCCTTTTAATCATTTCTTTTGTTTATTCCTGCACACTAAAACCAGCAGTAGATAGTATCGTCATCAATGCAAATATCTATACTGTTAATGATAATTTTGATAAAGCAGAGGCCTTTGCCATTAAAGATGGAAAAATTGTAGATGTAGGGACGAATATTGAAATACAAGCTAAATACAGACCTACCTATATCAATGATGCAAAAGGAAACACTATTGTTCCTGGTTTAATCGACGCACATTGTCACTTTTATAGTTTGGGTTTACAACAACAAAAAGTGGATTTAACAGGCACAAAAAGTTTTGATGAAGTTGTGGAGAAGATTAGTGAATTTCAAAAAAAACACAAATCTTCATTTATTACTGGTCGTGGTTGGGATCAAAATGATTGGGAAATAAAAGAATATCCTACCAAAGAGAAACTCGACAAACTATTTCCAAATACACCTATTGCTGTTAGTCGAATTGATGGTCATGCCCTACTTGCCAACCAAGCTGCAATTAATTTAGCAGGTGTAACAACAAAGACTCCTTTTTCTGGTGGCGAAATTCTACAAAAGAATGGAAAATTAACAGGTGTTTTTATTGATAACCCGATGGATTTAATTTCAAAAATTATTCCAAAAACCTCAAGGGCACTTCAAATTGAAGCACTAAAAACAGCTGAGGTATTAAGTTTTGCCTATGGTTTAACAACGGTAGATGATGCAGGTCTTTCACGCAATACAATCGAACTTATTGATAGTTTACATCAAACTGGTGACTTAAAAATAAGAATTTATGCCATGGTATCTGTCAGTGATAAAAACATAGATTATTATTCCAAAAAAGGAATTATAAAAACAGATAGGCTACATGTTAGATCTTTTAAAGTCTATGCCGATGGTGCTTTGGGTTCGCGTGGAGCAACCTTAAAAGAATCGTATAGCGACCAACATAATCATTTTGGAGCTATGGTTACACCTATTTCCAAACTCAAAGAATATGCACAAAGAATTGCCAAAACTGACTATCAAATGAATACACATGCCATTGGTGATTCGGCAAATTATGTGATGTTACAAACTTATTCTGAAGTATTAAAAGAAAAAAAGGACAGACGTTGGCGTATTGAACATGCGCAAGTAATTGACCCTTATGATTTTCATTATTTTGAAAATATTCTACCTTCCATACAACCTACCCATGCTACTTCTGATATGTATTGGGCAAAAGACAGGTTGGGCGAGGAACGCGTAAAAGATGCTTATGCTTACAAAAAACTTTTAAACAAATATGGGAAAGTTGCCCTTGGAACGGATTACCCTGTCGAAAAAGTTAACCCTATGCTTACTTTTTTTGCAGCAGTCGCTAGAAAAGATTTAAATGATTTCCCTGAAAAAGGTTTTCAAATGGAAAATGCACTAACACGAGAGGAAGCTTTAAAGGGAATGACGATTTGGGCTGCTTATGCTAATTTTGAAGAAAATGAAAAAGGCAGTATTGAAATTGGAAAACTAGCCGATTTCACAGTTCTTGATAAAGATTTAATGAAAATTGATTATGCTAAAATACCTAGTGTAAAAATAAAAGGTACTTATGTAAATGGAGAATTGATGAATTAAAATTTTGATTAGCACTTACTTTTACAACAAAAAAAGAGAGGAATACTAACACCTCTCTTTTTTAACAATTCTGTTTTCTAATTTTCTAGTTTTTCACACAACGTACAGAAAAACCATTTGATTTGCGAAAGGTATCTGTGTTCACACTTCCTCTATAATGATTAAGGCCACGTAAGTAAGCAAATGTAGGGCTGTCTTCCTTACTCGTCCACCAATACGCATTATAATCTGCATATTCTGAAGAACCATTTACACTATATCTATAACCAGCTGGAACAGCAGAAAAACCAGTTTCTCCAAAATTTTTATCTTGTTTTAGTTTTCCTTCTGACCATAAATCATCATTACCTGCTAGTTTATTTCCTGCATCAACACCCAAATGTTTATTAAGTATATCCCAATCTGTATTGGTTGGTAAATGCCACCCATCAGGACAAACACCTTGGTTATCTTCGTTGTCTTTTTTCCAATTATCACCAATAGCTGCTGCATAAGTATATAAAGCTCCGTATTCTTGAGCTTGACAGTTACAAGGGTTAAAAGTATGATAATCAGTTAAGTGCGTTTTTTTAAAAGCACTACTTTTTCATCTAATACATTGATAT
>DQTL01000080.1 GCA_015662775.1 Lutibacter sp. | reverse complement strand
TTTATTCAAGAAGGAAAGTATAAATACATACCTTATCAAAAATTATTTAGACGTTCTGAAATACTAAACATTGAAGGACATGGAAAGTTTGAAGCACTCGCAAACCGTGATTCTTTAAAATATAGAGATGCCTATAAATTACACGATGTATTAACCTTATACAGAGGTACTATTCGTAGAGTTGGTTTCTCTAAAGCTTGGAATATTTTTGTACAACTTGGTATGACAGACGATACCTACAAAATGGAAAAGACGGAAAACATGAGTTATCGTGAGTTTGTAAATTCGTTTTTACCTTATAGACCTTACGATTCTGTAGAATTAAAACTTAGATCTTACTTAAATATAGACCAAGATGATATATTATGGGAAAAACTAGAAGAGCTAGATATCTTTAATGATAAGAAAACATTTGGAATTAAAAATGGAACACCTGCACAGCTTCTTCAAAAAATATTAATGGATAAGTGGACACTGAAAGAAGATGACAAAGATATGATTGTGATGTTACATAAATTTGGGTATGAATATAAAGGGGAACGCAAACAAATTGAAAGTCATACTGTAGTTATTGGTGCAGACCAAACCTATACTGCAATGGCAAAAACTGTTGGTTTACCAGTTGCTATTGCAACACTTAAAATTTTAAATGGTGAAATAACAAAACCCGGTGTACAAATACCAATTGCAAAAGAAGTTTACGAACCTATACTAAAAGAGTTAGCCGAAACTGGTATTAAATTTACCGAAAGAAAAGTACCCTATCTAGGGTACAATCCTGATCAAATAAATGGATAGATAGTTCTTTAATCTGTATCTATTTTGATAGTATTCCTATTAATTTTTACTACTAAAATATTTGATTAGAGTATAATTATTATAAAAATGGGTAAACTTGTCCCGTATTGGTGCGTATTTTGATTCAACGGCAAGGCTAGATTTTGAAGGGCTAAACTTTCGGTCTTACACTAAAATCATTAAAGATTCTGAACTTTATTAATAGCATAAAACCCGCATTAACTATAGCTATTGTTGTGTTTTCGTATTATTTATCTGTTTGTATTATTGATATTAGATGTTTTGAAATCCCTTTTTGAATAGACTCAATCATTTCATTCATAAAATATGACTTGTATTCATTTTCTATTTCAAAAAGAATCGTTTTGTTTTTCATAATACCATCTCCATTTGCATTAGATTCTAGAATCTTTAATTCATAACCAGATTCTTTCAAATCCAATGAACAAGAAATATCATAATCCTTTTTCTTTGTAGCTGATTTTAATGATAACATTTTTTTAGTCCATATTATATTATCGATTTCTTCTTCTTCTAAATCTTTTCCAAATATTTCGTATGGTTTTATTTCTACTTCTTTGTCTGAAAACATTCTCGCAGTACTCATTATAGATGGAGTTACCGTTCTTGTTTTTCTGTACTTTAAATGGTCAATATGAACTTCACTTACAGTTTCGGCAAAAAAATCACTAAATTTATTTAATAAACTATTTAGCGGAGACCACAAATCATTATCAATATGGTTAATTAAATCATAACTTACTTTTGGTGTCTTGAATATTTTTGTTTGTGTAAGTTTTTCTCTTTTTAAAATTTCTATTTGTTTTTCAATATCTCCTAATTCATCAATATCTTCCCCTTTACCAGCTTTTATATTAAGTTTTAAAGAAGCAATTGATCGTTTTTCTACGTATTCTATTATGGACATTAAATCTCCTGTATCTGCTTTTTGTAAAGCAGTTAAGTAATTTTCTTTATCTTCGGATTTTATAATTACCATAGGGTAATTATGTTTTAACAAGATATAATTCATTAATAATCTTGAAACTCTACCATTTCCATCATCAAAAGGATGGATACAAACGAATTTGTAATGAAATTCAGCCGCTAATTGAACGGGATGTAGTTCCTCATTTATATTTTGATACCAGTTTAATAAATTTCTAATTAATGCAGGAGTTTCTTCTGGGGAAGCATATTCATGTATTTCACCATTTTTTAATTGAACACTATTTGAAGAGGTTTTATACTGTCCAATTTTAATCTTTTTTCGAGTGGGAGTTCCGTTTGGAGATATAGCATCTTTCCAAAATGATTTTACAAGTATGGTTTTGTTTAACTCCTTTATAAATAATTCCGAAAGTGGACGTTCTTCATCTTTTGCCATTTCTGTAATTTGAGAAAGGGCAACATCATGAGCTTTCATTTCTTCTATGTCACTAACAGGAACATCTCCAGAACTTTTGTCAAAAAAAAGTAAGAGTTGAGTTTGTCCGTAAGTTAAAGTGTTTCCTTCAAGATGATTTGAATTATAATTAAATTCAAGTCTTGTTTTTTTTTGAATCTTATTTTTATTTTCTTTAGAAAAAGGAATAAGCTGCTCAAGTTCAGTCTTTAACTTATTAATGATTTGTATGTTTTCTGTATTATAATTCATCCTTACTTTTGTTTTTTGTTCGAAACGAGTAAATCTTTCACATCAACATTTAGTATTTCAGATATCTTATATAAATCGTCTATGCTTGGTTGTCTTCTGTTTTGAACATAGGAATTAACCATATTATAGCTTTTATCTAGTTTGTCAGATAGCCACGTCTGTTTTATTCCTTTTGACTCAAGTATCTCTTTAATTCTATTCATTAAATATCATATTATGAGATAAAAGTACACTATTAAATTTGATTAGTTTAAGTTTTACGGATTTTTTTTACATGAGATACAACTCCGAGATAAACTCTCGTTTTAATGGAGTTTATCAAATGTTGGGTAAATTTCGGTAAAATTATTGAGAAGTCAAGTGTTTAACACAACATATCTAAAAATAGGAAACATTTGTTTAAAAAATAAAGGGAGTTTATTATTGAACAAAAATACAGTATTTTAACTCCGCACTTTGAGTGCAAAATCTGCCAGCAAGTAGGATAATGATTTATAGGATAATTTACTTTTTACTGAAGTATATTTGGTTATCCTTGTCAACATCCATTAAAAGTTTACGTAATACTTTTGTAGTTGTGTTGGTGAAAAAATTATAAATTGGTTTACTATTACTTGTATTTAATAGTTTATTTTTTAGTAGTACATTATTAATCTGTTTAGATACCGCATATCCTGAGTCAATAATGCGTACTTCATTTCCTAGTATTGTATTAATAATCGGTATTAAATAAGGATAATGAGTACAACCTAAGATAAGGTGATCTATTTGCTGTTCTTTCATGGGTTTTAAATAACTATCTAACAATTCTTTTATCATTGGGCTATCCTTTTTACCAGCTTCTATTAAGGCCACTAAACCAGTCCCCACTTGCTCAATTACTTGTACGTTAGAGGCAAATTTACTTGAGGTCTTAGCAAATAATGCACTACTTAAAGTCCCTTGGGTAGCAAGAATCCCTATACTATTTGTTTTAGTATGTAATGCTGCAGGTTTAATTGCTGGTTCTATTCCTACGAAAGGAACGGAATACTTTTCTCTAAGATGAGTTATCGCATTTGTAGTCGCTGTATTACAAGCTACAACGATTAATTTACACCCTTTTTCTAAAAGAAATTCTGTGTTCTTTTCACTTAAAGCTATTATCTCTTTTTGTGATTTTTTACCATAAGGAGCATTTGCTGAATCGGCAAAATAAATAGTATTCTCATTAGGAAGTAATTTAATCATTTCTTTCCAAATGGAAGTACCTCCTACTCCTGAATCAAAAAAACCTATGGGACTATCTTTTGCTAACATATTATTACAAAATTAAAAAAACCGTTTGAAATTCAAACGGTTTTTTTAATATCTATTCTTCAGCTTTTAAAGTATGCCTAATTTAGCTTTTACATCAGGTAATAAATCTTTCCCTTTTGCTACTACTAAAGTTGCTACATTTAACACATAATCAAAGCCTTGTTCTGTTGCTACAGCATCTATCGCTGCTTGTGCACTTTCCAAAATTGGCTTTAGACCATCCTGTTCTTGTTTTTGCAAATCACGCATGGCTTCTGCTTTGAACTGTTCTATTTTTTGAGCATCCATTTGAACCTCTTTAGTTCTTTGAGCATTAGTTGCTTCAGTTTGAGATTCAAACTCAGCATTGTATTTTTCAAATTTAGCTTTTAGCTCAGCTTCTTTTGTCTTCATTTCATCATCATATGTTTTTCCTATCTTTTCAAGTTTTGCTTGAAGTGTTTTTGTTGCTGGCATCAGAGCTACTAATGCTTCTGTATTAATATGAGCTACTTTTGTCTGTGCTTGTACAGAGGTAAACCCTAGGGTTAAGATAGCTACTAATACTATTGTTTTAATTACATTCATCTTGATAATTGTTTTTAATTGTTTTTATTATTTGTTACTCTGGATTGTTTTTTGTTTGTTTTGCTTTTCTTATCGAGTCTTGTTCTGCTCTTGCTTTCTTGCGATCTTCAATTCTTTTATTCCTTGCTTCTTCGATTGCTTTCTTTCGTTCTTCTAGTTTTTTAATCCGCTCTGCTCTTTTAGCTTCTTTTGCTTGTTCTATTTCACTTTTTTTATTTGCAAGTTCTTCTTGTTTTTCTACTACTACATCTGTTTTTGTTTCTTCTTTAGCCTCATTATTCTCTTTCTTAGAACTCTCTTCATTTGTTGTTTCTTTTTCACTTTCTTTGGTTTCTTCAGCTACTTTGGTTGTTTTGGCTTTAGTTTCTTCTATGCTTTCTTCAAGTTTCTTCTTAGCATTATTACGCTCTTCTATTTTCTTATTTCTTCTTTCCTCAATGGCTCTCTTTTTTTCTTCTCTCTTTTTAGTTCGCTCTTCTTTTTGTTTAGCAATCTTCTCTTGTAAAGCTTTCTTTCTTGCGGCTCTTTCTTCTAACTTTTTAGTTACTTGTTCGTTTGCATTTTCTGTTTTATTTTGTTTTTCTTCAATTTCCTTCTGTTTTTTGGCTCTTTTCTCCTTTAGTTCACCTTTTTTCTTTGTTCTGGTAATACTTCTTACCACTTGATCACTAATATCAAAACGTGTATTGCTATGCAACATTATCAAGTCGCTTGATTTATCGAAAACAAAATCATACTTTTTCTTTTTCACAATTTCTTGAATAGAATTATAAACTTGATCTTGTACTGGTTTTACCAATTGCTTTCGCAGTCTGTACAAATCACCTTTCGTGCCAAAATACATTTCTTGTATTTTATTTAACTCTTCTTTTTGAATTGTTATATCTTCTTCTCTCTCATTAATAAGATCTAAAGTTAACAAGGCTCTCTCGTTATTTAAATGTGTTTTTAAGAGTGATATATCTTTTTGTTTTGCTGCAATTTTCTTTTGCCAACGACTTACTTTAATAGTTAATTGTTGGTTAGCTTCTTGATACTCAGGTATATTTTCTAAAATATACTCCATATCTACATACGCGATTTTTTGTGATTTTTGAGCAAAGGAAACTGTAACTGCAAAAATACTAATGATACTAAAAAGAATTCTTTTGGTCATAACTACTATGTTTTGTTTTAAAAATGTACTAACAATAAAAAAATAACTACAAATATACTATATTCTTAGAATTGTTGCCCTATTATAAAATGTGTTTGCCATCCTGATTTCACTGCTGATCCATTAGGTGAGTCAAATCCATGTGCAAAATCTATTCCTAATAAACCAAATGCAGGCATAAAAATACGTAATCCTGCACCAGCAGAACGTTTTAGATTAAATGGATTATACTCTTCAAAGTTTTCATAGGCATTACCCGCTTCTAAGAATCCCATCACATAAATTGAAGCACTTGGCTTTAATGTAATCGGATATCTTGTTTCTAACGAAAATTTATTATAAATAGTACGTGGTTCATCTTGACTTGCAATTTTTTCGTTTTCATAGCCTCTTAAACCTATGGTTTCACTACCATCATATCTAAACTGTGACATACCATCTCCTCCCATTACAAAACGTTCGAATGGTGAATATCCCAAATCATTATTGTAAAAACCGAGTATTCCAAATTCTGCATTTGTTCTTAACACCAATTTTTTCCAAATAGGAGTATAAACATTGGCTTTAAAAGTTGTTTTATAATACTCTAACCATTTGTACTTATCTTGGTCAGACAGCGTTTTATAGTCTTTTCCATTTAAAAGTGAAAAAGGTGGTGTTGCTTTAAAACCTAAACTAAATTCGGAACCATTTGTTGGGAATATAGGATTTGGACCTGCTGATTTTCTTGATAAAACAATATTATAAGCTACATTATTGGCGTTTCCATCATCAAAACTCAAAGCTCTTAAAACAGGATAATTTTTCATTTCATAACGTTGAAAACTAATAGATTGTGAAAGTTGGAAATAATCATCTGGCCATTGTAATCTTTGACCTAAACCTAAGGTAGCTCCCCAAATATTTAATCCTTGGTCGTCATTTACTTCGTAATAACCACTTCTTCCTTTGATTCTTGAATTGTAAATAGACACTGATAATGATTTAGGTTTTTTTCCTCCTAACCAAGGTTCCATAAAGGAAAAACTATAGGTGCTATAAAACTTACTGGTTTGTAAACGTAGCGATAATGATTGTCCATCTCCTCTTGGCAGGGGTTTATAGGCATCTTTTTTAAATAAGTTACTAATTGCAAAATTGTTAAATGACAAACCTAGTGTTCCGATAAAAGCTTTATTTCCATAACCTCCTTGTAGTTCTATTTGACTAGATCCTTTTTCTGCTACACTATATTCAATATCTACTGTTTTATCAGTATGGTTTGGTTTTACATCTGGCACTATGTTTTCTGCATCAAAAAAGCCTAATTGACTTATTTCTCTCACCGATCTTATAATATCTTCTTTACTGAAAAGTTTCCCAGGTTTAGTATAAAGTTCTCTGTAAATTACATGATCATTTGTTGTTGTATTTCCAACGACTGAGACTTTACGTACCGTCGCAGGGTCATCTTCATAAATTCTTATCTCAACATCAATTGAATCGTTTTCAACACGTATTTCAACAGGAGTAACATTTGCAAAAAGGTAACCACTATTTAAATAGAGTGATTGTATGTCTTGAGAGTCTGGTGTGCCATCACCATTTACTCTTTCTTTTAATACTTTTGAATTATAAACATCACCTTTTGCTAATCTTAAAAAACGACTTAATTGCGTATCAGTATAAGCTACATTACCTACATAGTTTATATTTCCAAAGAAATATTTTTTACCTTCTTCTATAGTAATATCAATATTAAGTGTATTATCTTCATTCCATGTTAATTTTTCATCTACGATAACCGCATCACGAAATCCGTTTTCACTATATTTTTCAACAATCTTTTCTAAATCTTCAAGATAGTCCGTTTTTACATATTTAGAACGTTTCCAAAATCTTCCAAAAAACTTACGTTTGGTGTTTTTCATTTTTCTACGTAACTTTTTACTTTTGATGTTTTCGTTTCCGTGAAAAGTAATTTCTTTTACTTTAATACGTTTGCCTTTATCTATAGCAACTGACATATCAACAGTATTAGGTTTTTCACCCTTTTTTGTACTAATATTTACTTTGGTGTTGTAGTAACCTGTTTCTTTATATTTATTGATGAAAAAGTTTTTTGTAGTGACTAGTAGATTGTCAGTCACCATATCTCCTGTTTTAATTTTCACTTCT
>DQTL01000015.1 GCA_015662775.1 Lutibacter sp. | reverse complement strand
TTAAAAAATAAAACATACGTTAAGAAGAAAATGTATGAAAGTGATGCCAACAATGCACGAAATTTTCATACAATGCCTGACCACATCAAAAAAATATTATATTTAGATGCACCTGATTTAATTGTTGAAATAGACCACGAACCAATTTTTTCAGTTGAAGTTTCCACAGAGGCAGGTACAGGACATAATGTATTTCAAAGATTTGCAAGACTTGCAGCGTCTGTTGAAAATAATGTTCCTTCTTTTTACATTTACCCAGAAGCTGTAATAATTACGAGACAAAATACAGCACCTCGCTGGGATAGAATAAACCCTTTAATATTTAAAGCATTGGATGATGTTATGAGTATTTATAATATCCCTTCGCTTTTCTATTATTTCCCAACTGACTTTCAAACACATAACACAGCTTCTACATCACCAAATTTAATTCATAAAGGGTTAAAATATGACCCAAATAGAAATTATTCTGGTAGTCCTTTGGGTACTGATCCTGAGATGACTTTAATGTTTTCCGCAATGAATGAGATAATTAGTGTTGTTGAAAGGCACGGTGTAATAAAAGGGCGTGACAAACTTTTGGGTAAGAGACCAATTATTGACCGTAGAACTTTTATGAACCAAGAGTTTGTTCGTAAAGGAGGAACATTAACTACATCACCACTTTCTGCAATTGAACAAGTTCCTACACAATATATTCTAAATTATTTAAGCCAGTATGAAAACAATCAATATCAAATTGGAGAGCTTCTTCGTAGTAGACAAGACACTATTATTTATAAAGTAGATGCTAAATTTAGAGGCGACCCATATCCCGGAGCATTAGCAGCTATTGATTATTTAAAATGTAGAGAAGGGAAATCATTTGAGGAAAGACGCTATAATTTGATTATGGTTTGGGGAAACTTAACAATCGATAATACTAATCAAACTTTGAGTATTGTGAGTACAAAAAGTACGATTAATGATTTTGTTAAATCAGTACAAGCAAGTGAGAATAAAAATATATTATCAAAGGATTACAATCAAATTTCAAATAGTGAAATTTCAAGATACTATATGCAGGTTAGATATGGTTCTACCTATTCAAAAGTAAAACATATTAGAGTATTTTCATATTTTGCAGATGCAATTTTATTTCCAGATGGAGCTTTATGGAGGGATGCGTAATGAGAGAAGAACAAGTAACAAAAAACATATTAGATTGGCTTGAAGATAATGATTGGAAAATTATTTGTTATGATTTTCCGCAAAGTGGTACAGGAGTATTACTTCATTTGAATAATTCCAATCGGACAGAAAAAAATAAAGGTGGAATTATTCCTGATATTATAGCTGTTAAAAATGATATTGCATTATTCTTTGAAAATAAAGACCGTTTTTATGAACCAGACTTTGAAAAATTGAGGGAAATTAAAATTGAAGGAAATTATTCCAATTCTCTTCACAAATTATTAACTGGTTTTAATATTCAATTTATTTACTACGGCATTGGTATTCCTGAATTGGAAAAAGAAATTGAAAAGTGCAATAAACATATGCAGGAGATTGACTTTCTGATTACTACAAATAATGAAAAAGAGATTTTTATACATTATGACAAGAATAAAATATTTGCCACCTCATAAAGCCATACACATTTGCAATTCACACGAGCCAACGCTAAGACCAAAAATTGCAAAAGAGTATGTCTTGCCAACGCACAGAAAGAAATGAAAATTGTAGCAAATTTGGAAGATAAAATGACTAAAAACAAGGAATGCCAGTGCCTAACAAAGGCTATACGTAATTTGGGTAATACACTAATATTGAAGTTGTTAGCATTAAATAAAATTAGTAGTATTTTGAAAGTTATTCGTTTCAAAATCCCAAACTACGCATAGCTAAACCGTTACCCAACATTTGAAAAAAAAATATGAGATTTAAATTAATATTAGTAATAACATTATTATTTACCTTTTTCACAAAGGCTCAAAACCTGAATGAAAAAGAAATAATGGGCGAATGGAATACGGTTAGCGTTTTTATTCCAGATGAAGTGCCAGAAAAAGAAGCAGTGAAATTTATGATAGATGCTTTTACAGGAGCAAAGTTTAACTTTAAGGGTAATACAGTTTTTAAAATTAAATTTGGTAAAACTGCGGATAGTAGAATTAAAGAATTGTTCTTTATTGATGGTGAGAATTGGGTAATTGAAAATGACCAAATTAAAATCGGAACGGATGGAAACGGATTTTCGACAATGCATATAACTGTCCAAAAGACAAACGGAAAAACTTACTTTTTACTTCCAATGATGCGTTTAGAAATGGAAAAGATAAAAGATGGTGAACCATCTAAACCTAAAATTTCAAAATCAAAAAACACAAAACAAACCAAACCTGATTACTCAAATATTGAACTGATTAATAAAGAAATTGGAATAAGTGAAATTGTAGATTTTAAAGATGTTGAAAACCCACCTCTTGCTCCTGACTGCAAAAGTAAATGGGATATTGAAAAACAAAAAAAATGTACAAACAAGTTTATTCAACAACACGTAATGAGGAAATTTAATACTGACCTCGCAGCCGAAGTAGGTCTAACGGGAAAAGTGAAAATAATGATAGAATTTGTAATTGACACAAATGGAAAAGCGATAAATATAACTGCCAATGGTGGACCAGAAATTATGAATCAAAACGCAATTGATGTTATAGGTATCCTACCAAATTTAAAACCAGCAACAAAGAACGGAGAACCTATTAATGTTTCTTATAAATTACCTCTGAATTTCTATGTTGCGGATTAAAAAAAACGTTGGGTAACACCGTATATAATTTATTGCTAGTTCTTGCCTCCTTACGAAAATCCTCGCAGATTTTCTATTCGGTTTTTATTTACTAAATTAGGTGCTTAAACATGCAACAAACCATATACAAGACCGTTGGGCAATATTAAAAAATGATGAAAAACAATAATAAGTAGACATAATTAATGGCTATTATTTACAGGAAAATAGAATCATTA
>DQTL01000328.1 GCA_015662775.1 Lutibacter sp. | reverse complement strand
TGATACTTAATTTTTGAACAGACTTGTTTTTGTGTTTTCATAAGGGACTAATTTAATTGTTAAATTTTTAGTCAACCTATTTCAGGAATTGCCAGTTTTTTTAATGGTTGCCAACGGTTGGTATATGAAAAGTAAGCGATTTCAAAGCACAAATATTTCAACTTAGAAGAAAGTTTAAACGGGCTACAAACCTTGATGCTACTGCTATCCCGCTTATTTTTTATATACTTTGTTGTGCGTTCGTACTTTTATATCTTTTATCAATTCTTTTGTAAATAAATCATTTTCATTAATATGATGGGAGTTCAATAACCATTTTTCATATTTTTCATCCCATAATTCACCATTTAAACTGTAATTTAAATAATATACACCTGGACGAGATAGTGCTGTTTGATAAAAAATTGATTGTATTGATTTAATATCTTTTTGATTTTTACTGTAATCCTTGTCTTCAGGAGCCGTAAACATTATTAAATCAATTTTATTATTTTCACAAATTTCGATAATAGATTTATAATCTTTTAAAAGCAAAGCATCTATACCTGCGATATGTTTTGGAAAAATCACTTCAAATTCTTCAATTTTAAACTCATAGTCTTTCGTAAATGGAGATTTATCCTTAAACCTATCTGCATAAGACACCCTGTCAGTCAGGGAAATAAGACCTGTAGTTGATAAAATTATTTTAACACTTGCATTTTTTATTTTGGGATATAATTGACTTCCATAGTCTAAATAATTTACCCAAAGTTTATAATCTTCCAAGAACAAATCTCCAACAATACTACGTAGTGCTGTTCTCTTGTTATTGAAAGTAAACCAAGAAACTTCTAATAAAATAAGTTTAGGCTTTGTTTTGCAAATATTAAGGTAAGATTCTAAAATCAATTTAGAAACAGATATATTTGAAGAAGAATATCCAAGTATAGCAACTTTATTTTTTTGCTTTTGTTCTAATTCATATTTATCTACAGCAGACAAAACTTTACTATTGCCAATTACGATAACTTCATAATCCTTTTCTTTATATGCGTTGTTGAATTCTTGATTATAATACATATTAGAGGGAGCGAACTTATGATTTTTATGCAAAAATAGAATTAAGAGAATTACCAAAATCATTAATGGTAATGGGAATAACAATATTCTATAAATAAATTTTTTCATATGAACCCTAAAATTGAAAATAAATAAATTGTTGCTGTTTACCCATAAATAAAAAAATTGCAAGTACTATTGAATAATACATTGCATACCTTATTGGTCTTTTCCAAGTAAATCCTAATCTCGCTATTGCATATTGTTCACTTCTTCCAGACCATTCAATAATAACAAAACCAAATATTAAAATTAAGGTTGTTAATCCGTGTCTCATTCCTGTAAAATGTGGAATTGAAAAAAGCGTCTTAGAAAAAATTTCAGATATATAACTTAAAGCGTGTCCTATATTTTCGGCTCTAAAAAACACCCAAGCCAATACAGTTAAACTAAATGTAATTCCTATTTGATATAATTCCTTAAAAGATGGCAAGTATTTTCCTTGTGCTACCGTATCAGTATTTGTCCTATTCTTGTTTAATAAAAGTAATGGCAGAAAATAAAGTGCATTTAATGCCCCCCATACAATAAAAGTCCAATTTGCTCCGTGCCAAAACCCACTTACTATAAATATTACAAAAGTATTTCTCACTTTCATCCAAGTTCCTCCACGACTACCACCTAATGGTATATATAAATAATCTCGAAACCAAGTTGATAAGGAAATATGCCAACGTCTCCAAAATTCAGCAATGTCTCTTGAAAAATACGGAAAAGCAAAATTCTGTTTTAGATTAAACCCAAATAGTCTTGAAGTTCCTATTGCAATGTCAGAATAACCTGAGAAATCTCCATAAATTTGAAAAGTAAAGAATATTGCACCCAATACTAATGTGCTTCCCGAATAATCAGCCGAGTTATTAAATATTTCATTTGCTATCTTTGCTGAATTATCAGCAATTACTATTTTCTTGAATAATCCCCATAAAATTTGTCTTAATCCATCTACTGCTTTGTCATATTCAAATGTTCTTTTCTTATAAAATTGTGGTAATAAATTTGTTGCTCGTTCAATTGGTCCAGCAACTAATTGAGGAAAGAAACTTACAAATGCAGTAAATGCAATAAAGTCTTTTGTAGGTTCAAGTTTTTTCTTGTAAACATCAATCGTATAACTCAAAGTTTGGAATGTGTAAAAACTAATGCCAACAGGTAATATTATATTCAGTGAGTTTGCATTTATTGATGTTCCAAAAAACGAAAAGGCTGAAACAAAATTGTCAAGGAAGAAATTGTAGTATTTGAAAAATCCTAAAAATCCAAGATTTACTAAAATACTAATCCAAAGCAATACTTTTCTTTTAGATATATTTTCTTCATTTAATAATCTTCGACCAACTGAATAGTCAATTATTGTACTAAATAAAATCAACGATAAAAATCGCCAATCCCACCAGCCATAAAATACATAACTTGAAACTACAATTAATAAGTTTTGAAGTTTTAGGTTTTTATTTGCAACAAACCAGTATAATAAAAATACTATCGGTAAAAATATTGCAAAATCTATTGAGTTAAAAAGCATTTATTTTTCTATTCCTTTAATGTTCGTAATTCTAATGTTCGTAATTCTGTTTCTTTGTATGACGCACAACGGGTTTGAATATGATTTGTGCGACTGGAAAATCGGAGATTTTTCGGTTGAAGCAAATCGCTTGTTGAATGTTCGTCGGTTAATATTTAGTTTAAATGTAAGCATAAATTATATGCGGTGTTGTGCGTAGGCTTTTATCAATTCATCCATTTTCTCTTTCGGGTATAACCAATTCAACATTTTATTCGGTGAACTATTTAGTCGATTATTTAAATCTCTAAACGGCATATTTTTGAAATCTCCAAATTCATATTTCCAATCATCAAGATAAAGCAAGCAATTATTAAGAGAACCATTTGTACTTCTGTCATTATTCGTTTCTAATAGTTTAATTTCTCCTATTATTTTTTCAATTAGCTCATATTCAATCACAATTCCGTCATAAATTAATTGAGCATAAAAAGTCTCCTTGAATTTTTTTGATATGTTTTTCAAATCGGATTTTTTAACATCTGCTAAAATCAATAAATATTTGGTCAATTTGTTAATGATTAACCAACATTTTTTATGGCTCACATAAAATAGAGTAGCAGTCCATTCTCCTAAATATTCATTCTTGTTTTGCTCGTTTTCGGATATAAACTCATTAACTGTTTTTTCAAGTTTTCGAGTTGTATATATTGAAGTTTTATTCATTTAATACTCTTTTTAGTTCAATTTTCCGCTTACGCACAACGTCAGTTTGTCTAAAAACCTCCGAAAGTTATAAATATTTTTCAAAT
>DQTL01000290.1 GCA_015662775.1 Lutibacter sp. | reverse complement strand
TTCTTTGCATAGCCATAGTTACGGAAATAGTTTTTAACGAAGAAAAAGGAAAATAGAAATGATTTATATTGAGTATTCTGAAATTAAATTGGTATAAACTTCATTATTTCTCAATACTATATAAAAATACAAGTATGACTTGGTTTAAAAACGACAAAACAGAAAAACGTTTCAAATTAAAAAGCTTAAATACCTTCGCTTGGGATAGAAGTATAAGCAACCTAAAAAAGTACAGACAAGTATATGATCGTAATGAAATTAACTATTTAAGTGTTTCTCTTGAGTTGTACAACAAGTTATTTGATGAAAAAGATTGGGAAACGACCATTTCCTTTAAAGCCTTTACATATAAAGATGGTAAAAAAGGAAAAGAACATTGCACTAATACAAAAGAATATACCGTTTCAAAAGAAAACAACATACTACAATACGAATTTGGTTGGGGAAGTGATAAATATGGAAATTATTGGGATAAAGGAACCTACCTCTGGGAAGTAACTATTGATGATGTATTAGTAGGAAGCACTGAATTTCATATAGAAGATGTAGGAAAAGTAAGTAATAAAAGTAATCCTTATTTTGAAATAACCTCTCTTAAAACCTATGAAGCACCTAGAGGAAATGTTGACGAAGACAAACGTATTTATCTCAAACAATTCAAGAAAAAAGGCACACGCTATATAATGGCGGAGTTAAAATTGCATTCTAAACTATCCTTTGATTTTAATTGCGAATTATTTTTCAATTTTTATGATGATACGGGTCTTTTAGTCGGTGTGTCAGACATACATAATATTATTACTCCAGATGTCAACACAGATGAAGTATCTATACTTACCGCAGGTTGGGGAAATGTAGATGGTAATATGTGGTTATATGACAACTATCGTGTAGAAGTGGTTTTTATGGATACAGTCGTGGGTGTGATTCCTTTTAAAGTAGGAACAGAAGAAAAAGAACGTCTCAGTGAATACGAAGCTTTAATCAATGAAGAAGCAACTACATTTTATAAAGCTAGTATCAGTTCAGAATATACAGAAACACTAACAGATACCACTAAAATTGATGAAGAAAAACCTAAGCTAGAAAACAAAAGTGAAACCACTAAAAAAGAAACAAAAACTAAAGAAGAATATGAAGTTGACAACAGACCCATCGAAGAAATTTTAGAAGAATTAGAACGATTAGTCGGGCTAAAAAAAATAAAATCCAAAATAAAAGAATATACCGATTATGTAACCTATTTACAATACCGTAAAGAAAAAGGTATTGAAGAAGCCGAAGAAATTAATCTACACAGTGTATTTACAGGAAACCCAGGAACAGGAAAAACAACAGTAGTAAAACTATTAGGAAAGATTTATCATTCTATGGGTTTACTTTCCAAAGGGCATGTGCTTACGGTTGCTAGTAATGATTTAATTGCTGGTTACGTCAGACAAACAGGTGAAAACACCAAAAAGAAAATTGAAGAAGCTCGTGGAGGCATCTTATTTATTGATGAAGCCTACATGCTATACAAAGCCGATTCACCCAATGATTTTGGACCAGAAGCCATAGCAGCTTTAATTACCGAAATGAGTGATGGTCCTGGAGATATTGCCATTATGGTAGCAGGTTACCCCAAGGAAATGGAAAGTTTTATCAATTCTAACCCTGGTTTAAAATCACGCTTTAGAAACTATTATCATTTTGATGATTACACACCAACAGAATTAGTTGAAATTGCTAAATATGCTGCTAAAAACAAAGATGTTATTCTCAATAAAAATGCCGAAATCAAATTAAAAAAATTAGTAACTGAAGCTTTTAGAAAACGTGACCAAACCTTTGGAAACGCAAGGTTAGCTCATTCTATGGTAGATGAAGCAAAAATGAATTTGGGAATACGACTCGTAAGAGAGTACAAAGAAGAAGAAATAACCAAAGAATTATTGACACTTATTCAAGAACAAGATATTGAAGATTTATCTCAAAAAGGACTCAATGAACGACTTAAATTAGAAGTGGATAACGCACTATTAGAAGAAGCTTTAGGTGAATTGAATTCCTTAACAGGATTAGAACAAATTAAACAAGAAGTAGAAGAACTCATTCGCCTAACCAAATATTATAGAGAAAGTGATAGAGATATACTAAAAGCATTTTCTATGCATTCTGTCTTTTTAGGCAATCCTGGCACAGGTAAAACTACTGTAGCACGTATTATGGGTAAAGTCTATAAAGCTTTAGGTTTATTAGAAAGAGGTCACCTAGTAGAAGCAGATGGTGGTGATTTAATTGCTGGTTTTGTGGGGCAAACTTCCATTAAAACCAAAGATTTAATTAAAAAAGCCATGGGCGGTATTCTCTTTATAGATGAAGCTTATGCCATTACAGAAAGTAGTTCGGGCAACAATGATTTTGGTAAAAAAGCCATCGCCGCTTTAATCAAAGAAATGGAAGATCATCGTGGTGAATTTGGTTTAATCGTTGCAGGTTATACCGATAATATGAAAGGTTTCTTAGAAGCTAACCCAGGCATGAAATCTAGGTTTGATCGTACCTTCCACTTCCTAGATTTTACCGAAAAAGAACTTTGGGAAATTGCGGTTAGTATGTTTGCTAGTAAAGGTTTAAAAACGGATGCAAAAGCTACTAAACATGTTAAAACATTTATAGGACACTTATATCAAAACAGAAGTAAATTCTTTGGAAACGCAAGATCTATTCGTAAAATGGTAGAAAAATCCTTTAGAAATCAAGAATTACGTATGGCAAATTTAGATAAAGCAAAACGAACCAAAAAGATTATGGCTACTTTGGTTTTAGCTGATGTATTAGAGTTTGATGCTAGTAAAATTGAGATTAGTGGAAGAAAAAGTGTAGGGTTTAGGTAGTGAATTTAAATACAAATCATGTTTGATAATTTATCAAAAAGTAAAGAACCAATCTAATAAATGAATAATACTATGTCTCAAATTTCGAACAATACAAATAATCAAAAAGAAAAAACAAAAACAAACAAAGGTTTATTAGTAATAAGTTGGTTCTTTTCCCTATTATTTTTAATTATTGGTATTAATTCTATTCTACCTGAAGGTGTTGGATTAAAAATAAGAATTGAAAATCAAATCTATTGGTTTGTATTATCCTTTGCTACTTTTATTATTCCGTATATTAGTGAAGTGACTTTTAAAGGATTTAATGTCAAGCTTTTAAAAGAAATTAAAAATACACAAGGAAAGATTAATTCGTTAACAGATGACGTGAATCATTTAATCTCTACTCAAATTAATAAATCAAGAATAGAATTGATAAAAGGATATCATATCTATCTGGAAAATTTAGCTCCAGAAGAGAGATATAAAAAAGTTAAATTACTTTCAAAATATTATGTTGAAGAAACTGGGATAAGTATTTCTGACATTAAAAAATGGTTAAAAAAATTGGGTTACGATTTATCTGAGACCTCAAATGAATATACAGTGGAACTATACCAATCACTAAAAAGTTTTCAAGGAAAACAAAACCTATACGCTGATGGTATATGTGGTTACTTGACCCATAAAACGATTCAAGATGAACATGATAAAATAAAATCATAATGAAGATACTTACAAAACAAAGAATATATTTTGCATTTATTTACTTAGTTTCAATACTGTTTTGGTTGTTTTTTTGGGAAGCTCTTGATGGCTATAGGCTAATGAAAACAGACTACAAAACACTCTGGTTACCTTTTTTGGTTAGTCTAGCTTATTTAATAGGAAATTTAATTTTAAATTTAAGGCATTGGCACGTAGGAAAGGTTTCTGAAGAAGAAGAATTGTTTAATCCAATTAATGCAAGATTAGGAAATGTCTTTACTGCAGCAACAGCTGTTTTGGCAATAGCAGCTTTAATTTACACTATAAAAGATAAACCAGCAACAGAAGAATTTGTAGATTTTGCATCTTATACTTTTGTCTTTGGATTAGTGTCCATGCTTATCCTTTGGATTCCTGGTCATAAAGCGATATGGAAATTTTACTTTAGACATTTTCAAACAGTTTTTCTGACTTTCTGTATTACCTTATGTATGGGTGCAATACTTATTCTATTGGTAAACCTAACTGAGATTATGTAGTTATTTCGTACTAGCATCTTTCAACGGAATAAGTTCAAACCCAGCTTCTGCTAGATAATTAGGCATATACAAAAAAGAATAAATATCATAAATAACTGTAATTTGTAAATTATCTTCCTTAAACTGATTTAAAACCTGAGTTCGACCTAAAACTGAAGAAGAACATTTAGTATTAGTAGAAATACATCGAGAACTTAAAGAATTTGACAAAGCTTTTCTATTGTTAGGAGGCTTTAAAAATAATAGTCCTGCATATAAAAAAATTGCAGAAGCTGTAAAAAGAAAAGAATCGAAAGTTTTTAAAATAATTTAACAAACTCAATTAAGCTAATATCCTTGTTTAGCCAACCAACGTTGGTATTTTCGAGCATTGACATTGTGTTGTGCTAAGGTTTTAGCAAACACATGTTTTCCAAAATCAGATACGCTGGCACACATAAAATAATAATCGTGATTACTAGGAGTTAGTACTGCATCAATGGCAGAAATATCAGGCATTCCAATTGGTCCTGGAGGCAGGTCGTTGTGCTTATAGGTGTTATAAGGAGAATCAATCTCTAAATGTTTATAGAGTACTTGTTTATACTCTTTATCCATGCCATTTTTGAGTTTTAATGCATAAATAACAGTAGGGTCGGCTTGTAAAGGCCATTTGTTTTTATAGCGATTTAGGTATAAACCTGCCACTGTTTTTCTTTCTGGAATATTGGCTGTTTCCTTTTGTACAATTGAGGCTAATGTTATTACTTGTGCAGGTGATAAACCTATTTTTTTTGCTTTTTTATTTCTACTCTCATTCCAAAACTTTTTATACTCTTTGAGCATTTTATGTTGGAAGGAAGCGGCTGAGGTATTCCAATAAAATTCATACGAATTAGGAATATACATACTCAAAGCATTTGCCTTTGAAAATCCATTATCAGACCAAAAAGCTTCGTCTTTCATGACTTGTAGTAAAGCTAAAGAATCAGGTTCTATTTGTTGGGCGATACGACCTGCTAGTTTTTCTAAACTATCTTGGTTGTTAAAGCGTACTTTTACAGTTGTTTGATTACCGCTTCGTAATAGGTTGACTAACTCATTGTTATTCATTCCTTTCTTGATTTCGTATTTTCCTGATTTTATACGTTGTGTATATTTTTTCTTTTTCGCAACCCATCTAAAACCAGTAACACGTCTTAAAAAAGGTCTTACAATACTTTCTACTTCATCAAATGACGCATTTGTAGGAATGTAAATTGTTCCTGTTTTAAGTACATTTGTCTTGTATATTTTACCGTAGTACAGGTTTCCAAAAATTGCTCCAAATCCTATTAAAACGAGAAAAGCAGCATAAATAAGGTGTTTTTTAGTAATCATTGTTGATGCGTTGAAATAAAAGTTCGTCTTTGTATGTTCCTTGGGTATAAATCCATTCTTTTTTTGTTCCTACTAATTGGAAGTTTAGCTTTTTAAAAAGAGCAATACTTCGTGTATTGTCAGCAGTGATATTTACATAAATCTGGTGTAATTGTAATATGCTAAACCCATAATTTACACCTATTTCAATGGCAGTAGTTGCAATTCCTTTAGACTCGAACTCAGGTAAAATCAAAATTCCTAAACCAGCACGATGATCTTGGGGTTCGTATTCAAAAAGATCCAACAAGCCTACTGGTTTTTCTTTGTATAGAATTACTAATCGTAATTGTTTGGCTGAATAAAAATCTTGATTCGCATTTTCAATATACCTTGCTAATAAAACTTTAGAAAAAGGTTGAATCGTACTACTTATTTCCCAAAACAACTCATTATTTTCAATAGCAAATAACCAATCTAAATCTTCTGGTTCTAATGCTCTTAAACGTATGTTGTCTTTACTTAGAAAAGTCAAAATTTATCGGATTAATTATATTTTGGCAAAGCTAACTAAAAATAAATAATGATAAACAAGAATTTTACAAACAAACGAGAACCGACAACACCTAATACTAAAGTAACGTTAAAAATGTTAAACTACCCTTAAAAGCTAAGGGAATGCGACAATAAAGTTTTAATTTTGAGTTTTTAAAATGACAATGAATATTGAACTATATCTAAAAATCTATAAAACCAAATTAATATGAAAAAAATAGCCACTTATACTTTTGTTGCATTGATTGCCAGTGCATTTACGCTGATTGGTTCAAAATACTATCTTAATAATTCAGAAAAAGAACTTGAAATAATTCAAGAATCAGCTCCTCAAATTGTTCAAACTAATTATAACAAAATGACTCCTTATGCTGCAGAAACAACGGACTTTATACATGCAGCCGAGACGACAGTTGATGCCGTAGTCCACGTTAAAAACACAGCAGTTAAAACAGTTCACAATCCTTTAGACGAATACTTTTATGGTCGTAGTAACGGCAGAAAATACAAACAAGTAGGTACAGGAAGTGGTGTTATTATTTCGCCAGATGGTTATATAATTACCAACAACCATGTTGTAGCTAATGCGACCGAAATTGAAATTACACTCAACAATAAAAAAGTATACAAAGCCACATTAATTGGTTCAGACGAAAACAATGATATTGCACTTGTAAAAATTGAAGCAACTGATTTACCACACATAACATTTGCTGATTCTGATTCTATAAAAATTGGAGAATGGGTACTAGCAGTTGGGAATCCTTATAACCTAACTTCGACTGTAACTGCAGGTATTGTCAGTGCAAAAGGAAGAGATTTAGATGGCAACAATACTATTGAATCTTACATACAAACAGATGCAGCTGTAAATCCTGGAAATAGCGGTGGAGCTTTGGTAAACACAAGAGGTGAATTAGTAGGAATTAACACTGCAATTTCTTCAAAAACAGGCTCTTATATAGGTTACTCCTTTGCAGTTCCCTCAAATATTGCAAAAAAAGTAGTTGAAGATTTAATAGAATATGGTAACGTACAAAGGGCTTTTTTAGGAATCCAATTTGTAGAACTTAACGGGCAAAATGCCAAAAAATTAGACACACCAATTTCAGAAGGTATTTTCGTAACTAAAGTACTAAATGGCGGTGCAGCTATCGAAGCAGGTATTGAAGAAAATGACATTATTATAAAGATAAACAGTACAAAAATCACCAAATTCTCTGATTTAAAAGGACAATTGAATGCGGCAAGACCTGGAGAAAATATGAATATTACGGTTTTACGAGACAATGAAGAAAAAGTTTTTCCAGTAATATTAAAAAACAAATTTGGTAAGGAAGTTTTTAGTGAAACAGATTTTATTGACAATGTCTTAGGTTTACAACTTCAAGAAATTTCTGAAAAGCAAAAACAAAAATATCAAATTGATTATGGCGTTAGTATTTCAAAAATTGACAATGTATCTTTTAGCAGGTACGGAATAAAGGAAAATGCTATTATTCTAGCCATTGAAAGACAAAAAATTCAATCAGTTACTGATGTCGAACAACTTATGCGTCATTATGAAAACAATGAGTACGTAACTTTACAAATACTCAATACAAACGGGAAACTTGAATATGTTTCTTTGAAGTTATAGACGGTTGTCGGTTGACAGTTGACAGTTGACAGTTGTCAGTTGTCGGTTGTCAGTTGTCGGTTGTCGGTTGACAGTTGTCATTCATCGAGCGTAGCCGAGATGATTAACTTCTGTCAGTTCTTAAGCACAAACTAAAAACCAAAGACCAAAGACTAAAAACCACAAACTAATAAATAATTGTGGATAACTTCGTAATAATTGTGTATAATTTCTTAGGGTAGTTAGTGTTACGAAATCGATTGAAATAGGTATTTTTGTGACAACTTTAAAACAGAAACCATGCCTATAAAAGCCGCTTTTGAAAAAGAAATCAATTTCCAAACTAAAAAAAATCGTGCGACAGTCGAATTCATAAAGATTATCAATGATTTGTGGTATGATGAAGAAATTGAGCTAATTATATTTCGGAATCAACTGATAGACAAAAGTGTATCCGAAATATTACATATCTTAAAATCGGCAAGTTTGTTTGTAAATAAGCCTATTTCAATATTTGATGTTGTAGATATGGCTCGTAGCATCAGAAGTAGTAATTTACAATCGGCTCGTATAGATGTAGGAAAACTCACCTACGAATGTCTTTCTAACAAAGAGGCTTGCATCGACAAAGGAGCTTTTATAAAAAAGGAACTCAAAGGAGCTGATGAAAATTTACAGATTAAGCCAAAAGATGTAATTCTTTATGGTTTTGGTCGTATTGGACGTTTATTAGCAAGAGAGTTAATGATACAAGCAGGAAGCGGAAAACAATTACGATTACGTGCCATTGTTACCCGCGGAGAACTCACTGAAACTGTTTTAGAAAAAAGAGCTTCTCTTTTAAGAGATGATTCTGTACATGACGATTTCCCTGGAACGGTAAGCATCAATGTTGAAAAAAGTACTTTAATAATCAATGGAATAAGTGTACACATGATTTCATCAAATGCACCTGATACAATTGACTATACTAAATATGGAATTGAAGATGCCTTAGTAATAGACAATACAGGAGTTTGGCGTGACCGTAAAGGAATGGGCTTACACTTAAAATCTAAAGGAGTAGCAAAAGTATTACTAACTGCACCTGCCAAAGAAGATATCCCTAATATAGTTTTTGGGGTTAATCAAGATAATTTTGATTTAGACAAAGAACACCTCTACTCTGCTGCTTCTTGTACTACCAATGCTATTACACCAGTTTTAAAAGCGATTGAAGATAGTTTTGGCATTGTACATGGTCATCTTGAAACCATTCATGCTTATACTAACGATCAAAATTTAGTAGATAATTTTCACAAAAAATACCGCCGTGGAAGAGGTGCTGCCGTAAATATGGTCATTACTTCAACGGGTGCAGGAAGTGCTGTTTCAAAAGCCATTCCTTCTTTAGAAGGCAAGCTAACTTCTAGCGCTATACGTGTTCCTGTCCCAAATGGGTCTTTAGCTATTTTAAATTTACAGATTAAAAAACCTGCAAGTGTAGAGGCTGTTAATGAGGTAATTAAACAATATGCTTTAGAAGGTGATTTGGTCGAACAAATAAAGTACTCCATGAATAATGAATTGGTTTCCTCAGATATTATTGGCGTTGCCGCTCCTGCTATTTATGATAGTAAAGCAACCATAGCTTCTATAGAAAACAATAAAATTATTTTATATGTTTGGTATGATAACGAATATGGATACAGTCATCAAGTGATGCGATTAGCCAAACATATAGCTAAAGTAAGAAGGTTTGCTTATTATTAACCTGAGTTCGACCTAAGCTTTACTATACAGAATGCAAAGAAAAGGTGAGATTTGAAGAATAAATTTTAAGGAATAACGAGTTATTGT
>DQTL01000181.1 GCA_015662775.1 Lutibacter sp. | reverse complement strand
TTCTATGCTGTTATTCCGCCATTTATCTTAGGGAGATCCGTCGATTTTTTTACAAAACATGAGCAAGGAGATTCCTTACGTACATTTTACTGGTATGTAGTAGTGTTGATTACTTCAGGGGTGTTGTTGATAGTTAGGTCAATCAGCAAGCAACAGTTGCTCGCCATTAGAAATGCAGCTTATCGTAGAATCAGAACGGAAAGCTTTCAGTCTTTAGCAGGATTGGAATTTAAAAATACACAGAATAGTAGTGTTGGTGTCAAGGCTCAAAAAATTGAAAACGGCATGGCCTCACTTAAAGTCGGGTTGTCCATATTGGAAAATAGAATTTTTGAAACAGTAGCTATTTTCATTGGAGTTGCTGGAGTCTTTTTCTTTTTGCAACCAAAATATGTTTTATTTTTTATTGCGTACAGTATTATTTTTGGGATTCTCCTTGTTCTATATTATAAAAAGATACAACAGTGTAACTATAGACGAAACATCGCCAAGGAGGATGCCAGTGGAATATTTATAGAAGGGTTAAATAATATTCTTAGTTTAAAAGTTTTTAATGCAGAAAAAACATTTAAAAAAGTTTTAGAACAGAAAGAGAAAAAATCAGAAGCGATAGGGAATGAAGAAGCTAGTATAATAATAACACAATGGAGATGGTTTCATGTCCTGAATAGTATTTCAATAGGTTTGTTTTTATTGTTGATGGGAGTTGATGTCGTTAATCAGGTGGTTACAGTTGGGGTCATAGTGGTAGTATTTGCTTATTTTGACAAACTAGTATTAAGTGCACACAAAGTGATAGGTCTTTATCAGGAATTTATAGGAGCAAAAAATGGGGTTGCTAGGATGATGCCGATTTTTTGGGAGAAAGATAATAAAAGAGGTTGCAAGGCTGGCAAAAAATTTCCTAAAGATTGGAGTTCTATCAAAATAGAGAATGCAAAATTTACATACAAAAAAGAGGAACAGGATAAATTTCACACAGGAATTAAGAGTATTAATTTTGAAGTTAAAAAGTATGGTAAGGTCGGCTTAGTTGGTAAGACAGGTAGCGGGAAATCAACATTGGCTAAATTGTTAGTTGGTCTTTATTCAATCGACAAGGGGAAGTATTCGATAGGCGGGAAGAATTTCTATAACATTAAAAGTGAAAGCATACTAGAAAATATTTCAATTGTCTTACAGGAATCAGAGATGTTTAATTTATCCCTAAGGGATAACATTACTTTGATGCACAAGTTTGACGAAGAGTTGTTTTCTAAAGCGATTGATATTGCACAACTACGAGAAGTTATTGAAAGGCTACCGAAAAGGGAAAATACATTCATCGGAGAGAAAGGATATCATTTATCGGGAGGAGAAAGACAAAGAATAGGCATCGCCAGAGCTATTTATCGAGACACTCAAATAATGATATTTGATGAAGCGACTTCTTCGTTAGATAATAATACTGAAGCCTTAATTCAGGGTGCCATAGAAAGCGAGTTAAAAAAGAAGACTTTAATTTTTATTGCCCATCGAATAACAACCCTGGAGAATGTCGATAAAATTTATGTCTTCAAAAACGGTAAAATTGTAGAAAGTGGAAACTATCAAGAATTGTTAAATAATTCCAAAAGTGAGTTCCATAGACTAGCGAAGAAAAAATAAAAACGTCTTAAAATTTTGCGTGTGTAAGGGGTTACGGAATTATTAGGTGACTTAGAATTCTTATAGTATGGCGATAATAATAAAAAATCCGCCCTAGGCGGACCAGTAAACTGGAAAAATAAAAATGAAAAAGAAAATTATTAAACACAGTAAAGAAATTATCCATCGTCGACATCTCATCAAAATGGTTTTGATGACAGTAATTATTATTACCATGGGCAGTTTAATTTTTCATAAAGAACTGGGAAGAATGGTTTCTATAATTCATAATTATTTTGTACCACCCAAAGAAGTTAACTTAGAATTAAAGCAAAAAATAGAAGAGGTAACGGAGGGATATCCCATAAAAGACATGGCGAGTGAAATAGCCAAACAAGATGAACAAGTAGCAGCTTTCTTAGTAGCAATTGCCAAGAAGGAAAGTGCTTGGGGAAAAAGAACTCCAAAACTAAAAGGAGAGGAGTGCTATAATTACTGGGGATTTAGACGTAAAAGATTGTTAATGGGTTCAGGTGGGCATACCTGTTTTGATGGTCCAGAAGACGCTGTAAAAACGGTGGCGAGTAGAATCGAAAATTTAGTAGCCAAGGGAATTGATACTCCGCGAGAAATGGTGCTTTGGAAGTGTGGAAATTGTACTGGGCCTGCTAGATTTGGCGCACAAAAATGGATTGCTGATGTACAGTTATATTATAATAAGATGATGGAGGATGATAATAATAACTAGAAAGGGTATTAATACCTTACGATATTTAAAACGTAATTAAAACAACAATGTTTAGTAATAAAAACAAAAAACAAAAAGCAGCGTCTGCAGCTAAAAAAGCAAACTTTAATTTTAGCACACAGGGAGGCAAGACTAGCCAATCTGCAAGACTAAAAACATCCACAATAGTGATAGTTCTTCTGGTGGCAGTTATTTCTTCTGCCCTAATCACCGGAAGTACGATGTATCATTTTATGACCGAAAATAAAACTGCCATCAATAATGGCAAGACAAGAAGTGTTTCATATACTAAATATGACAACGGGAATATTTCCGATGATAGTAATGCTAATTGGCGAGAAGAGATAAAACCAGAGACAGTCCATGAATATCCAGAACTTTTTAAAAAGGGCATGAAGAGGAAAAAATATGATAATAATATTATAAAAAAAGGAGAAATAAAATGGCAACAACCAGAGGACATAGGAGACCTTGGATTTACGAGTAAAAAAATGTACGAGGGATGCTTCGGGGAATGTGATATTAAAGGATTTACCTCTGGGGGTATAAAGTATTACAAAGTGGGAAAAATTATAGAAGGAGAGTTTAAGGATCGTGACATTGTTGTAATTAAGTCATCTATACATGGTGGCGGACCAGGTGGAACTGGTATAGACATAACAAGAGCGTTAGTTACTGGAGAGGATGTGATATTTATGGTAGATGAAAAGGATGGATGGACGGTTAATCAGCTGAATGAAATATTTATTCAAGGAGAGATAAATAAGGTGATGGCTGACGTATCCATAGAAGAGCTAACTTATCCAAAAAAACTTAAATGGAATGACGAGAAAGGAGGGGCGATAACATTTGCTAGAAATAAATATGACAAAGCATTTTTTACTAGCGACAAATTACGACTTGCATTTACTCATCCATCATATAGGCAAATATTCACAACAGACACTAACTTAAGTAGGGACAGCAAGCCAACAAAATTTAAGTTAAACCATCGGCTAGGATACAATCATAAGACTAAAATAATTGAGGAAGTGTACATAGACATATTTAACAAAAATGGTTTCTATATAAAAGCTCCAGACGGAACAGCCGTCAGTTACAAAATGAACTTTAGTATATTTGATAAACCAGAGACTACTCACGGAGTATTGCAGGCTGTTTGGAGTGACGGTGAGAAAAACACTATTAAATATGGATTAAATTGTGGAGAATATGTCTGTGATAAAACAGCAGAAATTAAAAAAAGCAATCTGGAGATAGTTGGAAAAATGGATCAGGGTGGAAAGATATACACTTACAAAGATACGACACATCCCGATTTACAAAAAATGCACAAAGACGAATACTGGGTGAAAGGTGACGAACCAAAAAAGAATATACATGACTTCTTGAAAATGCGACCGCAAATTTTTTGGGAAGATCCATTTGGCAGATTACTAGTTTTTACTAGGCAGGACATAGTTTCTCCAGCAGAGATGGGCAAGCCGGTAATTTATCTTTATCCAGAAGAAGAGATGGAAGTAAATGTACAAG
>DQTL01000281.1 GCA_015662775.1 Lutibacter sp. | reverse complement strand
AGATAATACATTACAAGATTTCTAATTGCATGTTCTTTATTATCATTACCCATTAAATACAACTTTAGAGCAGATATTGCCAATAATGCTTTATTGTCCTTTTCTTCAATAAGCAGACGACTATTTAATGCAAAAGCTATTGTAGAGTCCATGATATTTGGGTCAAATCTACATGTTATAATTTTATACATCTCCATGAACAAATCTTTATGATTGGTTTGCTCATTAAGTATATTTTCAAGCTTATAAACTATGTTTTTCCAAGTAATTGTACTTTCAAATGTCTTACCGTATATATTAAGTTTTTGAGTATACAAATTAATAGAACCAAGCTCCATTCTTAATACTCCAGCAGATGATTCTGCAGCTGCTTTCAAAAAAACGACATCGCTTTTTTTACCATTAGCTAAGATTGCTGCATTACCTAAAGATTTCATATAGGCATTCCTTAACATTTTTTCAGATAAAGAACCTTTAGGAAAATCATCAGCCATTGCCAACACTACACCAAATACTACACTCAATACAACCATTATTAAAGATTTTTTCATCTTGTCCTCCTTGTATAATTACTCAAAATCAATAATGATATCTGTAATTAAAATAGCAGATACATTACACCTATTTTATGCCTGAATCAGCTTTTAACTGCTTCACCTTTTATATTAACTGCTGCTATGTTTCATTTTTTTCCTCCATTAAAAGATTAAATTTGAAGATTTACATCTTCTATCTATATACATAATTTAACTCTCCGATTTTTGAGCTTTTTTCTGCTGGATCGTCTGATGACATATTTCATCGAATTTTTGCTGACTATCTTGCACCTCCTTTAAAAATGGTACTTTTTTAAGATTTAAATCTTTAGTCCAAACAGGATTAAGCAATTCTACTTGTTTTGCTATCCAAGAGATAAAATCTCTATCATCTAATTTTCTTGCAACATGCAAAACATCTTTGACGGATTCAAAATCTGTTAATAGTGCATATCTAACAAATCGGATGTCGTATTTAAGATCAATTCCGTGTGGATTGTTTTCAAAGGCATCTTCGATTCTTTTTTCAAGATTCTCATTTGCTTTTTGTAGATGTTCCACTACACCATTAATACTTTTAAATAATTTTGAATCCCCCTCAAGTTGAGGGAGTAGCTTCGCTTCAATAAATTTAAGTTCATCTATTAGCTCTTCGATCTGTTTCGTATTTATTACTGCAACATCTTTACTATTCATCATTATCTTTACCTTTGTTTTGATTTTGCAATAACTCTTTTAAAGGCTTAATTTCATCAAACAATGCAAGTGATTCTTTCGCAAGTCTAAAAAATTTCATCTGCTTTTTAAAATATTCAACACCTTGCTTTGCCCACCTCCTCTCTAACTCTTTGCTATTTTCTACGGTATATTGGTAGTTAGGCAACTCTTCCGCAAATGTAGTTTTATAGACATTTTTTATGATGTTGTATAAAATTGTCTCTTTTAAAACAAAGAAATCATCTATCTTATCCTTAACCTCTTCCATTCGACCTGTAACATCATAGATATTAGATCCAAAGAAACCTGCGAACTGCTCTTTGTAATTGTTCAAATCTTTTGCACGATTGAAAATCAAGATAATTTTTGCATTTTCGCTATAGCTATTAATCAAGTCAGCAGTCTGAATAACATTATCTACCTGTTCTATATCACTGTTTACTGGTATGATATAGGTGATGTTATCCATGTTTTTTTGCAAGATGATTTAAAATTGCTATAGTGTCATTACCGCCTCCACAATCAATGATATTTACAAATTTATCACCATTGAAGAGATCATCCATTTTTACTTTGTCAACATCATCTTCCATTTCATTTATCTTGATGGATTTGTAATTGACCTTTTTGCTATTGTCATTTATAACCGACCTGTTGTTGTCATCAATTTCAAATACATTGATTTCTACATCATCCTCTACAAATAATGCAGGTAAAATATGATGTGATATAATTGTTTTACCTACACCGCCTTTAGTATTTGCAACTACGATAGTCATCGTTTATCTCCTTATATATAGATTTTTGAAGATATTTCTATCTTCTTATCTATATACATAAAATTCTAAGTTATGTTTTTGTAACATTGTAAGGATTGTCTTAAAACTATACAAGGAGAGAAAAATGACTACTGTTAACAAAGTAATAAAAAGCTATATGTTGCTAACAATGGTATTTTTGGTAGTAATTGGTTTTAATGGCTGCGCTCCAAGAAAACTTATTCACATTTCTACATCAAAAAATGGATTAAAGTCTTATTTTATAGGAACACCAAAACTTAATTTCCAAACTTTAAAGTATAAAAACAATGATATTCAAACTTATTTTATAAGTTTTAATGCAGAGGGAGACAAAGTAAAAGTTAAAATTAATAACTATATCCGTCCAAATATAGATACAGGAATTCCAAAAAGTCTTGAACCTTTTTATTTAAGATTTGAATGGTTTAATATATTAGGTGTAAAAAATGGGAAAAAGGAAATATTAAACCCTATAAGCAGAGGAAAGGTAAAATATACTCATGGGAGTATATTTGCTATTTATTCAGAAAATATTACTAATGTGTACAAAAAAGATGACTTTATTAAATTTTTCGAGCAATATCCAGATCCTTGGGTTGGTGTAAAAATTAATAGCAAATATATGTATCGTGGTTATAATTTGATTTCAAGCAAAATAATAAAAATAGAAGATGTGCATAAATTTATAAAGTGTTTAAAAAATTCTAATTTTTGCAAACTATAATCTATATTAAGTTCTCTGGCGGTGGTTTTGCAAAAAAATTATCTTCCGCATAATGCTTAAACATCGCTGGAGTGAATGCTTTAAAATCTTTTTTATCTCTTAATTTATCTCTGCAAGTTCTAAGATATTCACAGATATTTTCTGGCTGGTAAGGCTCTTTGAAAAAGTTTTCTATATCTTCAAAGCCTGTAACCAATTTTTCTTCTATTAGCTTATTCATTACTGCATTAAATTCTTTCTTGTTTAGTTTATCTTCTATATATTGCAAATAGTTTTCTGGTTGTTTGTCCCAGTGTCCTAAATATCGCTTAAACTCTTTTTTTCTATCCGCTGGAGTGGTTTTAGCTTTCTGTTCTGGTTTTGGTTCTGGTTCTTTTGGTTTTACTGGTTGTGGTTTTGGTTTCGGTTCTGGTTGTTGTTGTGTCTCTTCTTTTACTGGCTCTTCTTTTATCTCTTCTTTTATTGGCTCTGGCTGAGTGATAGTTTGTTCTGTTTGACTGTTTAGGATTTTATCTTTGTTCCGTTGGATAAAATTGTAAATATATTTTTTAGAATATTTGATTTGATGATAATCTCTTAAGTACTCATATATTAATACTATCGGATAATCATTCTCTAATAAGTCCTTAATAATATCTTTGTATTGCCACAATTTCGATCTGCCTAAAACTCTATTTTTATTATCTT
>DQTL01000018.1 GCA_015662775.1 Lutibacter sp. | reverse complement strand
TTCTCTTAGATAAGCATAAATTGTACCTTCTTGGTTAATTATTCTTGTATATTCAATGCCATTTATTATTTCAGTTGTGCTTGTGTAAAAAACCGTGGAAACAACTTCACCAAACTCCCACCTTTCCGCGGTGTACCAAACTTTGTTTTCACCTAATACGGGTATATATGGGTCTTTGGTGGTTTGAGCTTGGGTAGGTGCTAAAATTGTAAGAAGTAAAAAAAGGAGTAGCATTTTTTTCATTGCTAATACATTTTAAAAATTAACATAAGAAGAGTTAAAAATAGTATCAATTACCCAATAAAGGTATTATAACAATAAATGTGTTTTTAAAAGAAGGTATTTTTAGTATTTATTGGGTAAATAGTAAAATTTTCTCTTCGCTTAACGAGACCAAAGATATACAAAAAATTTGGGAAAACCCCTATAAAAAAGTGATTATTTTAAAAATGGGGGGGGCATTTATTTGGTAATGAGTGGGTTATAACTATATTATAAAACGGTATTGTTAAATTGGTGCTACAACGAATGTTGTAAAAAAAACATTACTTTTGTAAAGTCTAAGCTGTAAGGTTTAGTAATTGAGGGGCTTGATGCTGTTGAAGGCGGGCTCCTCTCTTTTCTTTAATATATCGTATAACTTTATTTCATTGGCTGTGGGTTTTTTGAGATTAGTATAAAAATTATTTTTTTATAATTTTCTGATAAGTTAATCCTTTGTTTGTTTTGATAGTAACAAAATAAGTACCTTTTTTTAAATGTGATATATCAATTGTGTTGTTATCTTGTGACCAATTGTATTTGGCAACATGCTGTCCTATAGTATTATAAATTGTAATAGTTGCTTTTTGATCGGTTGTTTTAAGTTTTATCAAATCTATTGTGGGGTTGGGGTAGACGATTGTGTTTTCTTTTCCCATTATAAAATCCCCAGTTGCCATACCTACTTCATTAGTGCTTTTTAAGATAACTTCCATTGCTACTTCTACAAGATCTACTCCAGTTGCACCTGTTTTTTTAAACGAGACTACAAACACTTTTAAGATTTCACCATCTCTAATAATTTCATCAACCCATGTTGTGTAAAGAATTTCCATTCCAATTGCTGCCTCTACCCAAGTTTCATTTGGTATATCACCATCATTAGGCAAATTAATCTCTGAAAAAATAAGAGTACTTTGATAGTAGCCGTCCACCCAATCCGTACCATTATAGATTTGGTGGTTTTTAACAGCAATTATATTTTCGTCAACATCGCTTAATGTGCCTCTTAAAGCTAAAGGTTCGGTATTGGTCATTTTACAAACAACCGTATTCCAATCCGTGATATTAGGTAAAGATGTAGTGCCTATTTGCATGCCATCACCAGTATAAGCAACTGGTAGTGTTTGTGAACCATCATTATTCATCCAACCCGAATTAATTGAAAAATTACTGTTAAAGTTAAAACTAGGAGTAGTATATCCTTGTATAAGACTTTTCGATAAATGTGTGGTTTGACCAAACTCAAATAAATTAATACCTACTACCTCGTCATCCACGAATTGAATGTTGGTTAGATGGTTAGAAAAAAGTGATCCCATATGAGTAGGAAAGTTTACATGGGTTATATTTCCGCTAGTATCAGTTCTATAAATCGATTGAGCACTAAAACTAAAGCTATATAAATCACCCGTTGTATTGTCATATCTATAAAAATCATACTCTCCACCATAGCCTTCTGCGAGTATATCTATTACGTTGCCTGTTGTACTATCAACTTCGATTGCAAGTGAAGTACGTGTAATTGGAGGTGAAAAATCTCCTAGAATACTAATCATTAAGTTTCCATTAGGCATGGCTTGGATATTTTTCACACTGTTGGCATTAGTATGTAAATCTGAAATTGGTATTACCCATATATCTAGACTTAGGTCGTTGTTTATTGGTGCAATAAACAATTCTTGTATACCACCAGTATACGGAAAACTCCAACCTGTATCCATCATGTCATTATCTTCAAGGACATAAAAAACCCCATAAAAAACTCCATCAACCAAATAGGGTATGCAACCTGTATTATATGCTATTTTTTCATGAAAAGGGTTATTATTTGTATCATACTGTCTTAAAGCCGACCAATAACCACCTGTTTCATTATCTATTGTTCCTGTTGCAATTGAGTTGTTTGGATTTTTAACTATTGCTTTAATCAGGTTTACGGAAGGATTAGCTGTGTAATTTCCTTTTAAAAACTCTTTAGAAGAAACAAATGTACCCTCTTCTTGGTAAATGTCAAAGATACCGTTGCCTGTTGTCTCGTTATCCGAAAAACAGGCATGATAGCCATTATTGGGTATTATTTTTTTTACTTTATAATCAAGGGTGTATAAGACTTCCATTTCTTGAGTATAAGTATAAATGGGTAGTGAAAATATAAAGAAAAAAATAATTGATACTTGTAGAAGTCTTTTCATTTGTCTAATTATTAATATTTTATAGGTGATACTGAATCAAGTTCAGCACAGGCTAAATGCTGCCTGTTTGCCAGCAAGGCAGGTTCGCTATTACACATTCTCTTATCACGCAGAACGTGATGACGCAAAAGGCATTCATGTGTTAAAATAGGGTATACTCTTCTCATAATAAACGGCTTTTATATAAATGAAAAATAGTTTACTAATAGAGTTGAACTCTTTTGTATTACCCAATAAAGGTATTATAACAATAAATGTGTTTTTAAAAGAAGGTATTTTTAGAATTTATTGGGTAAATAGTAAAATTTTCTCTTCGCTTAACAAGACCAAAGATATACAATAATTTTGGGAAAAATCCAATAAATTTAACAAAATATTTAGAAAGTTGAAAAGGGGTGGGCGTATTGTATTGATAATGTGTAAGTTGTAAATTATTAAGATTAGCCACTTGTAGAATATGTATATAGTTATCTATTCTGTTTAGGTTACGATAATTAAAAAAAATGTTAAAAATTAGAGCGTTTGAAAGTTTGTTAGTTTTGTGAAGATGACATTCTGAAAGCTCTCAATAAAGTTTGTATATATTTAACTTACCTGATTCAATGATTATAGTATTTTTGCAAAAACTATAACTAATAAAGTCAATCAAAAATATTTAAGCCGATGCGTACAAAATCAGCTCACAAAAAAAAAATTAATGTAGTTACTTTAGGTTGTTCAAAAAACCTTTACGATAGTGAAGTTTTAATGGGACAATTAGAAGCAAGCGACAAGAAAGTAGTACATGAAAGTGCTGAACAGTCAGATATTGTTGTCATAAACACTTGTGGTTTTATTGGTGATGCCAAAGAAGAATCAATTAATACAATCTTAGATTATATACATGAAAAAGAAGCAGGAAATGTTGAGAAAGTATTTGTTACGGGTTGTTTAAGCGAACGTTACAAACCCGATTTAGAAAAAGAAATACCTAACGTAGATGAATATTTTGGTGTCAATGATTTACCCAATCTATTAAAAGTTTTAGGAGCCGATTATAAAAAAGAATTAATAGGAGAACGCGTAACAACCACTCCAAAGCATTATGCTTATTTAAAAATATCAGAAGGTTGTGACCGCACCTGTTCCTTTTGTGCGATACCTTTAATAAGAGGTAAAAATATTTCGCAACCTATTGAAAAACTAGTTAAAGAAGCGACAACACTTGCTGAAAATGGTGTGAAGGAATTAATTCTAATCGCACAAGACTTAACCTACTATGGATTAGATATTTACAAGAAAAGACGTTTAGCAGATTTATTAAAAGAATTAGTAAAAATTGAGGGTTTGGAGTGGATTCGTTTGCATTATGCCTATCCTACTAATTTTCCGAAGGATGTGATTACTATGATGAAAAATGAAACTAAGGTTTGTAACTATCTCGATATTCCATTACAGCACATCAATTCTGAGATTTTAAAATCTATGCGAAGAGGTCACACCAGAGAAGTAACAGAAAATCTATTGATTGATTTAAGAAATTCCATGCCAGATGTAGCAATACGTACTACATTAATTGTAGGATATCCTGGAGAAACAGAAGAGAAATATGAAGAGCTTAAAAAATGGGTTATTGAAACCCGTTTTGATAGATTGGGTGTTTTTTCTTATTCACATGAAGAAGACACACATGCAGAAAAATTAGATGATGATGTGCCAGAAGATGTAAAACAAGAACGTGTTGCAGAGATTATGGAATTGCAAGCTGGTATTTCTTTTGAATTAAACCAACAAAAAGTTGGTAAAGTGTTTCGTTGTATTTTCGACAGACAAGAAACGGCTTACTATATAGGTCGTACCCAATACGACTCACCTGACGTTGATAATGAGGTAATTGTCGATGCAAATAAACATAAAGTTGAGTTAGGTGAGTTTGTTGACATTCGTATTACAGAAGCTACTGATTTTGATTTGATTGGGGAACCTGTTTAACGGTTGACGGTTGTGGGTTATCGGTTGTGGGTTATCGGTTATCGGTTGTGGGTTATCGGTTGTCGGTTATCGGTTTTCAGTTGTCGGTTGACGGTTGTCGGTTTTCAGTTGTCGGTTGACGGTTGTCGGTTTAAAACAAAAAAAGAGTCCGTTCATTAAAATAAACGGACTCTTTTAAAATATAAAAATCAATGGATTAGTTTCCTTTTTCCATTGCTTTTTTAAGTGCTGCTAAAGTTTCATTTACATCACCTAATGTTGTAGGATCTGCATCTTTTGCTTTTTTAGCTTGAGCTTTAACTGCTTTTTCTTCTTCAGCTTTATAAGTTGCTGTATGAGAAATTACAATTTTTCTATACTCTTTATTAAATTCAAGTACTAAGAATTCAATAGTATCACCTTTATCAATTTTGCTACCATCTTCTTTAGTCATATGACGTCCTGGTACGAAGGCTTCAACATTTTCATCAAAAATTACAATAGCACCTCTATCTACATTTTCTTTTACGGTACCTTCATGTTTAGAACCAACAGTATATTTTTCCTTGTAAACATCCCAAGGGTTTTCTGTTGTATGTTTATGACTTAAGTTAAGTTTACGTTCTTCAGTGTTTAACTCAATTACTTTTACAGAAAGTTCGTCACCTACATTGACAAAATCAGATGGGTGTTTTACTTTCTTAGTCCAAGATAAATCAGAAATATAAACTAAACCGTCAATTCCTTCTTCTAATTCAACAAATACTCCAAAGTTAGTATAGTTACGAACTTTACCAGTATGTGTAGAACCTACAGGGAATTTATCAACGATATTACTCCAAGGGTCTTGAGTTAATTGTTTCATACCCAATGACATCTTACGAGCTTCTCTGTCTAAAGTTAATACTTCTACATCTATTTCATCACCAACTTTTACAAAGTCAGAAGCAGAACGTAAGTGAGTTGACCAAGACATTTCAGAAACGTGAACTAATCCTTCCACACCTTTAGATACTTCTACAAATACTCCATAATCAGCAATTACAACTACTTTTCCTTTGATTCTATCACCAACTTTTAAGTCTTCTTTCAAGGCTTCCCATGGATGTGGTTCTAATTGTTTTATACCTAATTGAATACGAGATTTATCTTCATCAAAGTCTAAGATTACAACATTGATTTTTTCATCTAATTCAACTACTTCATTTGGATGTGAAACACGGCTCCAAGATAAGTCAGTAATATGAACTAATCCATCAACACCACCTAAATCTACGAATACTCCATAAGAAGTGATGTTTTTCACTAAACCTTCTAGTACTTGACCTTTTTCTAATTGGCCAATGATTTCTCTTTTTTGTTCTTCTAAATCTGCTTCGATTAAGATTTTGTGAGAAACAACAACATTTTTAAATTCTTGGTTAATTTTCACAACCTTGAATTCCATATTTTTCTCAACAAATTGATCGTAATCTCTAATAGGTTTAACATCTATTTGAGAACCTGGTAAGAAAGCTTCAATACCAAATATATCTACAATCATTCCACCTCTTGTACGGCATTTTACAAAACCAGTAACGATTTCACCTGTATCATGTGCATTATTAACACGATCCCATGCTTTAATCACACGAGCTTTACGATGAGATAAAACTAATTGACCTGTACTATCTTCTTGTTTGTCAACTAACACTTCAACAGTGTCACCCACTTTCATAGAAGGATTGTATCTAAATTCGTTTAAGGAGATAACACCTTCAGATTTTGAGTTGATGTCTATAATAGCTTCACGTTCAGTCATACGGATTACCGTACCTTCTATCACTTCTCTTTCTTTAACGAAACCAACAGTACCAACTAAAGCTTCTTCAAACTCAATTAAATGTTTTTCATCTATTTCTTCGATACCTTCTTCATACATGTGCCAATCAAAGTTATCTAAAAACTCTTGAGGATCTACTTTTGGTTCTTTTGGCTCTTCTTTTGCAGCTTCTACAACCTCTTCTTCTTTAGTTTCTTCTTTTACCTCTTTAGTTTCTTCAACTTTAGGGGCTTCAGCTTTCACTTCTTTCTTTTCTTTTTTCACTTCTTTTGTTTCTTCAACAACAGGTGCTTCAATTTTTTCTTCTTTTACTTCAACAGGTTTAGCTTTTTCTGCTACTTTTTTAACAGCAGGTTTTTCAGCTTTTTCCGTTGTCGTTTTTGCTTCTTTTTTATCTTCTTTTTTTTCTTCGTAAAGAGAAGCTTTATCAAATTTCACTACTAATAGATAGTAGAAAAGAGAACGGTATTTGTTTTTATTAGATTTACCCAATTCTTCACAGACTTCAGCTATTGCAGTATCTAATTTTTCACTGTCTTCTAATCCTAATTTTTTAATTAGAAAATTCTTTTTAACAGTGGCTAATTCGTCAGCTTGCGAGCAAGAAACCACTTCGGCATCTTTTCTGTAAATTGATGGACCTAATCCTTTGGTTATTTTTCCAAATAGATCAGCATCTAATTTGATTCCTAGCTTGTCAGCTTCTTGTGAGTAAAACTCGATTTTTTCTTGTAATTTTGACATTGTCAAATAATTTGTATCTTGTTGTTTTTCAGATTTTTAAACGATAAAAACGCCAAGAGAAGTTAGATTAAATTTATAATAAATAGTCCTTTTTAAATCTGCTCTCGTAAAAAGGAGTGCAAATTTAGTCATTTTTATTTACCTAACTGCAAGTAATTGAGGAAGTTTCAGTTTTTTTTTAAGCCAACCAATTTTTAAAATCTTTTACTTTTTCTCTACTAACTATAATGTCTTCTTCTTTGTATGTTTTTAATTTGAGTTGTAGTCGACTATTAGTATAGGATATTATATCAACAATTGCATTGATATTGACTATGTGCTTTCTATTGACTCTAAAAAAAGTAGTGGAGTGCAATTGTAATAATATCGTATCAAGACTTCCATCAAGTGGGTAGACTTTACCACTAAACAAAGACACATAACTTGCTTTGTCTTCACTATATACACATTCGATATTTTTGGTTTCAATGATTTTTATGTGTTGCCCAATTTGTATGGTAAACCTTTCTTTGTAAATAGTTTCTTTTGGTTGAAGAAGTTGTTTTATTAGGTCAATATCTATTGTTTTATTCTCAACACTTTTATATTGTTTTTTGTATTTGTTTATTGCCTGAACTAATTCTTCTTCATCAATTGGCTTTAGTAAATAATCAATACTATTTAACTTGAATGCCTTTAGTGCAAATTGATTGTAGGCGGTTGTGAAAATGATTGCACTTTCGACAGTAACTAACTCAAAGATTTCAAAAGATAAACCATCTGACAATTGTATATCAAGGAAAATTAAATCAGGATTGGGGTTGTTTTTTAACCAATGAATTGATTCTTTAACGCTGTGTAACATAATGATAGGTTCTAGATTGTTTCTTTCTAGCATCCTATGCAATCGTCTGGCTGCTGGCTTTTCATCTTCAATAATAATTACTCGTATCATAACTTTTTAATTATTGATATTTAATTATAAATTTCTCTAAAGATTCTTCAGGTTTTAATCCTATTTTTTTTCTAATTCGATATCTTGTTTTCCTAATTGCATCGACACTTACATTTTGTATTATTGCTATTTCCTTGGTCTCAAGACCAACTCCCAAAAATGATATTACCTTTAATTCTGTATTTGAAAGACTTGGAAAATCAACTAATAAGCTATTATAAAAGTCTTTATTGACATGCATCATATCCTTTCGGAGTTTTTCCGAAATTAACAATTGTTCATACTTAGCTTGTGTAAATTGTTTTAACTCTACTATGTCTTTTTGAGCAATAATACTCTTTTTAGATAGTTCGTTCATTTTTCTTAAAACCAGTTCTACTTTCTCTACTCTTTTTGCTCCAAGGGATAAATCTAACAATAATTCCTTTTTCTTTGCTTTAAGATCTTCTTGAATTCTTTTGGTTTCTTGTAATTCGAATTTTCTCTTTGTTTTATTTTCAATTTCTTTTATTTTAATACTGTTTTGTAATAATTGCAAACGTTTATGATTATTCTTTTTATAAGATATAATATAGGCAACTAGGGCTAATAAAAACAATGAACTCAAAATTATTATAGTCACATATAGTCTTGTCAATTCTTTTTCTTTTTTTATACTTGATTGGTGTATTCGTATTTCTTTTTCTTTTTTGCTAAGTGCATTTTCTAGATAAATTTCATTAAGTGTGTTTCTTTTCTCTCTATTTTTTATACTATCATTTATACTGTTTATTTCATTATTTAAAGAATCAATACCTGTAAAATTCTTATTTTTAATAGAGACACTTATAATATTTTTTAGTAATTCTTTTTGAAAGGGATAATCTTCAATTTCTTTAGCCAAGACCAGAGATTTTGTAAAATAGTTAATTGCTTTTTTATACTTTTTTGTTTGCTTGGCTACATCGGCTTTTAAAAAATACAAGTCTATTAATTGTATATCTTCTTGTAAATCTTTAGATATGCTTATTGATTGATTAATAAAAGCATTAGCCTCTTCATATTTTTTTTGTTTTATTGAGTTAATTGCCAAATTATAGTAGACAAGAGAAATGTCTGATTGATTTAAATAATTAGATTGTAATAGTTTATTAAAGATTTCCTTACTTTTAGCATAGTTTTTCACTTCTCTTTGCAAACCTCCCATATTTATTTTAACAAAAACGATATTTGAAGTGTCTTTTTTTTTCTCGTAATAGGCTAGAGTTTCTTTAAATATAGTATTGGCTTCCTCATACTTTCCAGCATCTGCAAGAAAAGTAGCAATATTTGTATTAATAATATTTAGTTGCTTTTGATTATTGATTTCTTCATATAATTCTTTAGCTAATAAGAAATTCTTGTAAGCTAGTGCATTGTTATTAAAATAATTATAATGATAAAACCCTAAATCATGGTAAAGCACACCTTCAAGTAGTTTGTATTTATTATTTTTTGATAATTTTAAAGCTTTTTCATATGTTGATATGAAAGCTTTTTTACTACCATATTCTGCTAAATATTTGGCTTTTTTCCTCAATACTTTTACTTTCTTTTTACCAGAAACTCTTTTGCATAATTGATCAAAATAATAAAGAGCTTTATCAATAGAGACTTCATTTATAGAAAGTAATTTATTCTCGTAATAGGTAATTGAATCTTTTTGTATTTGAGCTGAGAGTTTAAAATTACCATTAATAAAGAAGAAAAACAATATTGAAAGAAAAGAAAAGTATTTGACATTCATTATTTTGGGATATTTGAAAGTATAAATATAGAACTTTTTTACATAAAAAAAGCCTACTAGACTTTAAAAAGTTAAGTAGGCTCTACCCTTTCCCCTTTTGGGGTTGAAATACTAATCTAATAATATTTCAACGTGGCAAAAGTAGTAAATGAATGCTTAGTATTAAATAAATCGTGTAGACAAAATATAGACAATCAATATTTTTTACAAATTTGTATTCTTATCCATAAGTTCCTTGATTTTTTTCTTTTCCCAATGTTTGTCAAAGATAAAGTTCTTTCCAAAAACACCATACCAGTGGAAAAATACACCAATTCCCCAAAAAAGGCCAAAGCCTATTAGGCTATTTCTTACTCCATCAAAGCCATCAAATATAAAGGAATGAATTGCCATGTATGTGTTTAATACTAAATAAACTGCAAAGTGAATGTAAAACGATTTTATTTTTTTTACTTCTTTTTTTGCTTGTTTGTATTGTTCTTGTTGGTTGTAATTTTTCATTTTTTTACAAATTATTTGTTAGACTTATTTTCCCTCTTGAGAGTTATTCCCACATTTCTTTGGAATCCTCATCCATTAATTCTTGTATTTTTTTCTCTTCCCAGTTTTTCCCTAAGAAAGGAAAGTGACCAAAGGCTTCAAAATAGTGAAATAACAACCCAATTCCCCAACCGATTAATGGATATATAAACCATTTATGACCCCAACCTGTGTAATAGTTTAGGAAAACAAGGAAAGTGTTCACGCCGACATAAGATGCTAAGTTGGCATAAAAATCTTTCATTTTTTCTACTTTTTTCTTAGCTTGGTAATACTTTTTTTCTTCTGAATTATTACTAATATTTTTCATGATATTTGTTTTTTGTGTTAGTAGTGGTAAAGTGACTACAAAAGCCTCTTTTGTTTTACTTATTAATACTTGTTTTTGGGTAAGTAGTCCGTAACGCTCAATTATATTAAGTAACCCAACGCCAGTTCCCTTTTTTAAGTGCTTTTTTTCGTTGTAATTATTTGAAATAACCAAACTTCCATTATCTATTTCAATAGTTATTTGTAACGGAATATCTTCACTTATTGCATTATGTTTTACTGCATTTTCTAATAATAATTGTAAAGATAAGGGTACAATTTTATAATCTAAATTGATAGTTTTATCAGGAATTGTAAATTGTATAGAATCTTCAAAACGCATTTTTAACAGCTCAATATATACTTTTGCAAAATCTAACTCTTCTTGAAGTGGTACTAAAGTCTTTTCTTTTTGTTCTAATACATATCGATACACTTTTGAGAGTTTTGTTGTGAATTTTTCTGCCTGATTTGGATTTTCTTCTATCAATGAAGTTAATACATTTAGGCTATTAAATAAAAAGTGTGGGTCAATTTGACTTTTTAAACTTTCATATTTTGCGATTTCTGTTTTGGCTATAGTCTTTTGTGCTGTTATTTCACGTTTTGTAATTGCTTTATAAAAGTGAACTACATAAAGAACTAGCACAACAATTAAAGTGACAAGTAGTGAAAAGAAATAAATTGCTAATTTTTCATGTTCTTTAAAATAAATCCAATCTTTTTGTTCAATAACTAATACAGTAAACAATCTTAAAAGCACAACAACAAGCATTGATATTAGTACAGCTCCTAGTACTCCATAAATGGCTCTTTTTTTTGGTTCTTCTTTCCAAGAAAACCTTTTATCTAGCTGTGCAACGACCCAATAATTAGCAAAGCCTATAACAGCACTATATAAGAAATACATTGAAAACCTTGCTAATTCTAATTTAAAGTCAAAAGTATTTTGATAACCATATACCAACATTCTTGTCTTATCAAAAATGTATATTGCTAGAGTAATGATTAAAATTGTCTTAAAAAACTTATATAGTTTTGTCATTATTTTCGCTTAGTTTTGTGTGTTCTCACAAATGTAATCTAATTATAGGTGTTTAAGTTTTTTTCACTCTAAAATATAATTTCAAATTTCAAATCCACATCTACCACTTCAAACTTAGCTGGCTCAAATTGTGGTGGTCCCATGGATCTTGAATTATTAGAAGTACCATAATCTTCAACTGGCATATACCCATCAAAATCCATTTGATTGTTGTCATTGGCATCGTGAAAACAAATAATTGCATACGTACCTTTTGGCACATTTGAAAAAATAATTCTTGTACTATTCTCTTTAATTTCACCTGTTTCTTTACTAAAAGCCACTCGTTGGTAAAAATTATCTTTAGAACTATACAAGGTGAAATAAACTTTTCCTTTGTTACTTGTAATATTGTTTACTGAAACAGCTATATCTATACCCTTTTCTAAATTTGAAAGTACTTGCTGTGATTCTTGTGCGTTTACTAATAAGCTTAAAATACTTGCTAATAATGTGATAATAATACGTGTCATAATTTTTGTTTTATAATTAATAATTCATTTTAAATACACCCCAAAAGTCTGAAGTTAGCCTCTGTTTGCAAAAAAAAAAATATTGAACTGTCAGATTAGAGTACCGAATTGTATTAAACACAACTTAAACAAAGTTTGTATATTCGCATTTCATTAAATTTCTTTATCATGAAGTTACAAATCGCCTTATATCTTAGTGTGTTTTTATTTAGCTTATCAGCAATTGGGCAAAGTTTTTATTACAAAGAATATGCAGCTTTCGATAGTTCAATTTCTTCACCAGAACAATTTTTAGGATATAAAATAGGAACACAACATACAAGGCACGATCAAGTTGTTTCTTATTTTGAATTATTAGCCAAACAATCAAATAAGGTTATTTTAACAGAATACGGACGTACACACGAGAATAGAAAACTATTAATGCTTACAATAGCATCTAAAGAAAATATTAAAAATATCAATTCAATAAAGAAGGAACATTTAGCTCTTGTCAACCCTAATATTCCAAATAAAAACCATTCCAACTTGCCTTTATTTATTCATTTAGGTTACAATGTACATGGCAATGAACCTTCTGGAACTGAATCTGCTTTGCTAACTGCATACACATTAGTAGCTTCATTAAATTCAGAAATAAAAGAGTATTTAAACAAAGCTATCTTTTTTATTGACCCAACTATTAATCCAGATGGTAGAGACAGACATACGCAATGGGTCAACTCTAAAAAATCTAAAAATTTAGTTGCAGATCCGCTTGATTTTGAACATACAGAAGCTTGGCCAACAGGAAGAACCAACCATTATTGGTTTGACCTAAATAGGGATTGGTTGCTTGCTGTTCATCCCGAAAGTCAAGCAAAACTTAAATGGTTTCATGAATGGTATCCTAATATTATTACTGATTTTCATGAAATGAGAACCAGCAGTAATACGTTCTTTTTTGAGCCAGAAAAGATGTCAGGCTCTGTGATTCCGATGGCAACTAAAGAAAACAAACAGCTAAATAATATTTTTGCTAAGGAATTCGCAACTAATATGGAAGGTTTAGACACCTTTTATTTCACAGCTGAACTTTATGATGCAACTTACCCAGGTTATGGTTCTACTTATGGAGATTTACAAGGTTCGTTAGCCCTTTTATTTGAACAAACAAGTACTAGAGGACATTTAAAAAAGATGGATATTGGCACACTCACTTTTGAGGAAGCCATATTAAACCAATATGTAGCAGGTATGACAACTGTAAAAACAGCAGTTAATAATAAAGATAGAATTTATGATTACCAACAAAACTTTTTCAGAAAAATTAAAGAAGAAGCTCAAAAAAAGTCTACAAAGTCCTATATTTTTTCTAATAATGGTGACAACAATGCTATTAAAGAATTTATAAAACTTCTAAAAAGACATCAAATTAAAGTTTACAAATCTGACCGTGATTTAACAGAAAATGGGAACACTTATAAAAAAGACAAATCATTTATTGTTCCAACTGATCAGAATCAATATAAAATGGTGCAATCTGTGTTTGAAACTTTTAACACCTATAGAGATAGCGTTTTCTACGATGCTTCTGCTTGGTCAGTTGCTAATTTTTTCAACATCCCTTATCATGCCAGTAAAAAGAAATTTAGTTTAAATAAAGAAGCCTCTTTAGATGATTTCTCAAGTGTTACGAATACAACCAAAGCTGATTATGCTTATCTCATCCCGTGGACAGACTATTATGCTCCTTCATTTCTCTATGCTTTACAAAAATCTGGAATTCAGGTAAAAGCAGTGACAAAAAAAATGGCAATTAAAAACCAACAAAAAGAGTTTGGTTATGGTACATTAATGATTCCTATTGGGTTACAAACGCTTTCTAAAGATTCAATCTACTCCGTAGTTAGTAAATACGCCAAACAATACAACATACCAGTTACAGCAATAAATGCAGGGACTAATGGAACAGGAATAAATTTAGGAAGTCGAAGTTTATTAACATTAAAACAACCCAAAGTATTGATGTGGGTTGGTGATGGTATTTCACCTTATGAAGCTGGTGAAGTATGGCACTTGATGGATACACGTGTTGAAATGCCAATTTCTAAAATTGCATTAAATAATTTTAGTAAAGTGAACTTGAGTGATTTTAATACGATGATTTTAGTTTCTGGGAGTTACTATCAATTAGACGATAATAAAAGAGAAAAAATAAAAGCATGGGTCGCAGATGGAAATACACTTATTACTTCAAGAGGTGCAACTTCATGGGTGATTCGAAAAGGCTTGGTGCAAGAAGAACTATTAAAATCTCCTAAAAAAGAAAATGGTAGTACAGAAAGAATTGACTATACTAATGCCAAGGAAAATTATGGAAAAAATAGAGTTGGAGGAGCTATTTTTGAAGTAGATTTAGATATAACGCATCCCATTGGTTATGGTTATCAAAACAGAAAACTCCCAGTTTACAAAAATAATGATGTATGGCTGCTTCCTAGTAAAACTCCTTATTCAACAGTTGCAAAATATATAAAAGACTCACATATTGATGGATATATTTCTAAAGAGAATTATAAAAAACTTTC
>DQTL01000157.1 GCA_015662775.1 Lutibacter sp. | reverse complement strand
TTAGCCATAGTGAAACAGGTTTTAAAACTGCATAATACGATGTTAGAAATAGAGAGTGAAGAGGACAGAGGTTCTACTTTTTCTTTTACATTATAAATCTTTTTAAAATTTATATAGTATACTATGTAATATTTATATACTAAAGAGATAAAATGCTAAAAAGAACAATAGATAGTTTAATTGAAAATGCACTTAAAATTTCTCCTGTAGTGCTTATTGCAGGGGCAAGACAAATTGGTAAAAGTACTTCGGTCATTCAACTCAAAAGAGAATATATTGTTATGGATGATATTACACAGTTAGATGCTGCGATAAGCGACCCCCAAGGTTACGTTGAACGTGTTGTTAAACCTGTTACCATTGATGAAGTTCAGAAAATTCCTCAACTTTTAACGCCAATTAAATTACTTGTTGATAGAAAACGAACAAATGGTGATTTCTTATTAACAGGTTCAGCCAATGTTTTAAATTTGAAAAGAGCAGATGAGTCTTTGGCTGGTCGGTTGATTGAGTTAACGATGTACCCATTTACAGCCAAAGAAAAAAATAAAGATGCCAGTTCAAATGTAATTGACATGCTTTTTACAATCCCTACAACTTCTTTAAAATATGATAAAAAAATGGTAGAAAAAGTACCTCAATTTGTGTTGGAGGGTTCTTACCCTCTAGCCTTTATGATGCAAAGAGCTAAAGACCGTTTTATGTGGTTTAACTCTTATATCAGCACTTATATTGAAAGAGATATTCGCTCGATTGGTGAGTTACGAGACATAGATAACTTTATACGGTTTTTCAATATCTTAGCTCCAAGGTCTGCCAATATTTTAAATAAGTCAAATATCGCCAATGATGCAAAGTTAAATAATATTACCGTAGATAACTACCTTTCTTTACTAGAAAAAGTGTATCAAATTCATCTTTTAAAGCCTTATTATGAAAACATTGGTAAAAGTTTTATTAAATCCCCAAAAGTCTACTTAACAGACTCTGGAATTTCAAGTCATGTTTTAAATATCTCTTCTGTTGAAGAGTTGGGGAGTTCTCGTTACAAAGGTGATGTGTATGAAACATTTGTTTTTGCAGAGCTGTTAAAACACATTAATTATTCTGAAAATGTTATGGAATTTTTTTACTACCGAACACAAGACAAAAAAGAGATAGATTTTATTGTTAAAAAGGGTGAAAAGATTTTAGCCATAGAGGTAAAGTCTTCCAAAAGTGTCAAAAAAGAAGACTTTAAACACATCATAGATTTTCAAGAACGAAGCTCTAAAGAGATACTTGGCATTGTCTTTTATTCGGGTGAACACATAGTCGGTTTTGGAGAAAAACTGTTTGCTGTTCCTTTGGCTTTTTTGTTGTAGTGGGCTATCATCTAAATATGAAAAAACATGATACTTTAGCAACAAGACTCTCGCTTATTCTTATCAAGCTAAACAATGCTGAAAGGTTTACTGTAGATGAACTCGCTAAAGAGTTTAATGTCACTAAACGAACTATTCAACGTGATTTAAATGAACGCTTTACTGACATTCCTTTAAAGAAAGAGGATGGAGTTTATTTTTTAGAAGCACAATACTTAGGTAAAATAACATTTGACGATATAAACAACTTAGCTACTTTAAGTGGTTTAGACAAGATGTTTCCCTCTTTTAGTAAGGAGTTTGTTCAACATCTTTTAGTGAAAAATGTATCAAAAGCATATCTTATTAAAACACATAATTTTGAAGATATTGGGCATAAGTTAGATGACTTTAAAGCTATAGAGAGGGCAATATTAAATTTAAAAGTCATAACCTTACACTATCGTAATCAAGAACGTAGAGTTCATCCATATAAGTTTGCGAATGTCAAAGGTATATGGTATTTAGTTGCTTTGCAAGATGAGGTGATTAAGACGTTTACTTTTTCTAAGATTAGAGAACTTCATATTACAGATAGTAATTTCACCATTGACTCTACAATCTTGAAATGTATAGAAGATGAAGAGACGATTTGGTTCTCTAATAGTAAAACAGAAGTCATATTAAAGATAGATAGCTCCATCGCTCAATTTTTTAAACGTAGAAAAGTACTGGTATCTCAAAAAATAGTAGAAGAGTATGAAGATGGTTCTTTGTTAATTTCTACTCAAATGACTTTTGAAGATGAGGTCTTACAACTTGTTCGTTCTATGATTCCTTATATTTGGATTGTTTCACCTAGTACTTTACAGGATAAATTAGAGAATTCTTTAGAGGTCTATTTATCTAAGAAATAACATTGCAATCATTGTTTTAATTTGTATTTATTTTAATATTTAAAATCTGTTCTTGTAACTTTAAATATTAAATGTATAAAATAATTTTTAGAAATTTTAAAAACGACATGACCTTACATGCTTGGTTGATATAATAATTAAAAATATAGGATTAAAATGAAAATAATTAAAAATATAATATTGGTAGTATTATTGTTTAGTTCAGTAATTCATGCTGATGCAATAAATAATGTAATTAGAGTTGGAAAACTTATTAAATCTAGTAAAGCTTTTTCACCAAAAAAGATATCAGAGTTTGCCAAAATTTTAGAAGAGATAAAAGGTACTAAAAAGTTAGGTCAAGTTTTAGGAAAAATGAATCTAAAAAATGAGCTACTTGAAGATACTTTTATGCGATTGGCAATTTATAGAAATAAAATAGATAAAGTTGAAGCTAAAGAGATGTTTATTAATCTTAGTGGAAGTAAAGGGTTTCGGTCAACATTAAAAAAAGTAGTTGGAAATAGTTCTCAAAAGACAGCAGGTCATTTAAATGAACTGAAGATTGCTAATAATGCTACGAAAAGTGGGTTTAAAGTTAAAGGGATAGGCGAACCTTTTCTTGATGGTATAAAAAAATCAGCAACAGATATTGATGTGCTTTTGACAAGAAAAAATAAAACCTTTGCGATTGAAGCTAAGGATTATGCTTCAAAAACTCAAATTCCTTTAGATAAAGTTAGGGGAGATATGGACACTTTAGTAAGTTATAAAAACAAAAACTTGTCAAAAAAAGTAATACCAGTATTTTCTATGACGAATAAGCCGAAGAATGCTTTAAAATTAAAGCAACTAGAAAAAATAGCTGAGAAAAAGGGTGTGCAGTTAATATTTGGTAATCCACAAGAACAGATAGAACAACTCAAGTTATTAGGGGAGATCTTATGAAAAAAATAATGATGAAAATGGTGGTTTTATTGCTCATAAATAACGTAGTTGTATTACATGCAGAGGATAACTCAACTTGGCAGGAAAAGGCTAAAGCTTATGCTTCAACAGTTGTAGATAGTACAAAAGAGAAAGCTAAAAATGCTATTGATAAAACAAAAGAGTATGGTTCAGATATTTCTGAAGTATCAAAATCATCTTGGGAAAAAACAAAAAACTATACAAATGAAACTATTCATGATATTCAAACAGATGATATTACGTTTGAAGAATTTTACAAAGAGTCTTCTTCTA
>DQTL01000323.1 GCA_015662775.1 Lutibacter sp. | reverse complement strand
CAAAGTGAAACCCAACTCTTTTTTGAAGGTGAAATTAATGCTATGATGGCAATGATGCTTAAAAAACCTTTACAAAACTTGTTGGATGGGTTGGTTGTGAAGATGGGGGAATTTACTGTTTAGGCAATAAATAGAGATAAAAAACTTAAACCTTTTTGACTATTGCTCTGCGATTAAAACTTGTAACTATAACTCACCGATGGTATAAAAGGGAATAAACTCTTTTGTTTTAATCTCAGCCTTACTGAGCCTTCTATAAAATGCCCTTGTTCATCATAATCACCATGATTTTCATAAAAGTAATAAAACGGGTTTTGTCTGTTATACACATTGTAAATACTCAAATTCCATGTTCTTGTGCCGTGTTCTAATTCTTTATGAAAACGAATACCTATATCAAGTTTATGAAAATTTCGCATTCTAAAAGCATTCTTGCCTCCGTAATAACGTACTTCTGAAAAATTAGACGTCCATTCTGTTTCTGTGAAGCCACTAGTAGGTGTGTTGATAATATTGTATTTAGATGTTGCTAAAGTAATGGCAGTTCCTGTTCCAAAAACCCAAGTTGCAGAGATATCAATATTATCTCTTAGTTTATGATTGGCTACAACACTAAAATCATGTCGTCTGTCATAGCGATAAGGGTAGGTTTTACCAAAATTGATATTCGAAAATTGACGTGTTGACTTCGCCCAAGTATAACCCAGCCATCCTGTTGTTTTGCCATATTTTTTACGAGCTAATAACTCTACTCCAAAAGAAATACCCTTGCCTTTTGTTTCAATTTTCTCTTGCCAATCATTTGATGAACTAAAATAGGTTGCTCCTTCTTTATAAGATATTAAGTTACCTAACTCTTTGTAATAACTTTCTATACTTAGTTCATACTCCTTATTAAGTGTTTTAGACAAACCCAAAGCCCATTGTTTGGATCTTTGTGGCGCTACTTCTTCTGTTGATGGAACCCACAAATCTATTGGCATTCCGACACCTGAAGTCGTTAATAGATGTATGTTTTGTTGCATTTCTGCATACGAAGCTTTTATAGACATATCATCTGTTATTAAGAAATTTGCTAAGGCTCGTGGCTCAAAAGATTCATAATCTTTATTACTGACTTGATACCTATTGTAGCGTAGCCCTAAATTAACACTTAAACGCTTTCCTAACTCAAACTTATTTTCTACATAAGCAGCTGTTTCAACTGCTTTTAGTTTTTTACTTCCAAATACTGTGTCTTTAACTTGCTCTGATTCTTTAATTTTATAAGATAAGACACCTGGATTAAAGGTGTGATGTGTTGCAGAAACACCAAAATTTAAATGGTAATTCTTAGTAGCATAAAATTCAAAATCTATTTTGGCATTGGCATCATAAATACCTGAGTTAAATTTGCTTATTCTTTTGGTTTCTTGATTTTCTTCTACTTCTTTAAATTCATTTATGTAAGAAAATCTATATCTTGTGTAGGACAAAGTTGTATTACTAAAAAGCCTTTGGCTAAAAAGGTGATTCCAACGAAAAGCAATTAAATTATTTCCCCAATTAATTTTATCTGTGGTTTCATTGATTTCATTAACGTCTCTTTCATTATCTTTGGTTTTAAAATAATTATTATCATTCCCTAAATAAGCACTCAAATATATATGGTTTTTATCAGAAAACTTATGGTTAATCTTGGCATTGATATCATAAAAATGATAACCTTGAATGAGTTTTCCTTTACTAGAAATCGATGAAACTGCTCTACTAATAATATCATACAACATTCTCCTTGCGGATATAATATAAGAAGTTGTGTCTTTTTTAATAGGACCTTCTATAGAGATTTTAGATGCAATCATACCGACCATAACATTTCCTCCAAACTTTTTTGCATTTCCTTCTTTCATTCTAACATCAACGATTGACGACAAACGATTTCCATATTTGGCTGGAAACCCACCTTTTATTAGCTTAACAGAATTGATTGCATCAGTATTAAAAGTAGAAACAAAACCTCCTAAATGACTTACATAATACAAAGGCACATCATCTAGTAACATTAAATTTTGATCTGGGCTACCACCTCGAACATGGAGTTGACTGCTTCCCTCTACGCCAGATTGGACTCCTGGCATTAATTGTAAAGATTTAATAATATCTGATTCACCACCTATTGCGGGCAAGTTTTTTATTTCTTTTATAGGTATTGAGATTACACTCATTTCAGCACGTTTTTCAATGGGTTTTTCTTTGGTGGCTATAAGTATGACCTCTTCTAATTCATTGTCGTATTGTAATTCAAAATCAATATGTTTATTACTATTAATTTTAAAGGTTTTATTGATTGATAGAAAACCCACATATGAAACACTTATTGTTACATTACTATTTTTAGGGATCTTCATACTATAAAATCCATAATTATTAGTGAGTACAACATCTTTTGTCGTTTCGTTGTAAACAGTTGCATCTATTAGTTTTTCTCCTGTATTTAGGTCGGTAACATAGCCACTTACCGTAATATTTTGAGCAAAAGAAGTGTTGAATAAAAAAAACAATATAATTGATATAGATGCTCTCATATTTTTAGATTCATTTAATGGTAAAACATTTGACTATACTCATTATACCCTGCAAAGATGCCAAACCCATTTTCTACATTGGTATACATTTGTATGGGTTCTATGAAAATATCACCAATATAACCTTTTTGAAAATCTGTATGTCTATTTAAACGTCTTTTATAGAGATAATAGTTTTCACTAATACTGTTTATGATTACTTTATAATTAATTGGTGAGTCTTCTTCATTGTAATGATTAACGAAATCAAAGGTTATTGTATGTGTACTACCATTGAATGATTTATCTGTGAATACTAGATGCGTAGGATAATTCTGCACATCTAACTCATTTGATACTACAGGATCTGAAGTGACTTCAATGCTAGTGGGTCTTGTTATAATCTCATCATTAAAATAAAACCTCCTAACAACTAGGACTTCAAAATAGTTAGTTTGGTTTCCATTATCTTCTATTGTTATACTCGTTTTTCCAAAAAACCCTTCATAGTTGGGATCATAATATGCCCACTCTACAAAACCAATATTGATTATTGTGGGTTGTTTAGGTATTACATCTTCTGCTATTATGGTTTCGAAACCTAAAACACTAGATTCTATTTTGTATACTTTATTATATTGTGTATGTGTAGTAGATTTATATACCCCATCATCATAGACTAAAGTTTCTATCTCTATATCATCTTCATATAAGATTATGTTTGCATTGTCAATTATACTGTAATCTTCTTCTAATATGGGAATGCTATTATTAATACTAGCACTAATCCTATCATTAGCAGTAAACAAGCAATTTAGCACTTGTTTTGGTTTGTCTTTAGGTATTTCAATTTCTACAGTTTTAATACAGCTATTTAGAAATAGTATGGAAAATAAAAAAATTATCTTTTTCATCTAAAAAAAATTAAAAAACAAGATGAAACTTTCGCCTCATCTTGTATAATCATCTATTAATATTATGGAGTAAACCATCTATACTCTGTGCCGTAACCCGACTGTTCATATCTTGCTTGTAATTGGTTTTGACCAACTGTCAGAAGCGAATGAGGACTACCAGAGTTCTGACTACTATATTTAACATATACATCATGCCCATATTCATGATTATCTACATTAATGCTAATTGGATAATCACATGTACCTGCCGTATTATCTGGGTGTAGTGTACCAAATATTTGTACTTCAATATGCCTTCTAGTTAAAAGCCATTTTTTCTTCCCACCCCACCATGCTTTTCTTTTTTGATATGACCATGTTTTTGCTTTTACATAATCACCCCACCATTGATGATTTTGGCTTACTTTCCATTGTGTCTTAATTCTAAAATCTCCACTAGTATATGTCCAAGTACTAATTCCATAGGTCATACAATTACTTTTCTCTAAATAGTAATCGTGTAGAATTACATTTTTATTATCCACTACGTTTTCTTCATTGTTATTTAATTTCACAAGCTTATGAATATCACCATCTCTTATCACAAAATGTCGATTACTTTCATATTTATAAATTGAACCTCCTATTTGCACTTCTCCATTAGTACCCATTAATGACATCTCAAATCTTTCCCAAGGATACCTAACATCTGGGTCATTTTTTTCACTTAATTCATCATGACTCAACCATTCATTAAGAGCTTCGTTATATTTCAACCTTAAACTACTAAACCCATACTGTTTTTCAAAATTTTCTAAAGGTTTATCTTTGTTATAACCTATCTCTTCTTCTTTAGCATTTATAGCTTCTTCATCTAGATGTCCCCATTCTTCAACAAAGGCATTATCCCATTCTAGAACTTCTTTTTCCAACCTAAGGAAAGTTTCCTTATAGGTTTCCAAATTCTTAAAAGCCAACATACTCGCATCTATTCCTTTACCATTATTATAGTAAATTACCTTAATGGGAGCTTCTGCCACCTCATCTAATACTTCAAAAGTACTTTCCTTTTGACAGCTTACAAAGCTTATCATTACAATTGTTATAGCATAAAATGCTAATTTCTTAAATAATTTCATTGTTTTAAAATTTAATTTATTAAATATTTGTTATTCGTTATCCCTCTAAAAGAAAGGGAAGAAACTTTTCTTACACAACCTTTTAAGTTGTTGAAAAATCCCCAAACACAAAACCTAGTTTTAACACAAATTTTAAAACATAATAATCTTGTTACAATAGATAAATGTTATCTTTG
>DQTL01000297.1 GCA_015662775.1 Lutibacter sp. | reverse complement strand
GAAATTTCCATAACCATAATCACAAGTTCCAGGCATATTAGTAATATCAATACTTAAATCTTGTAGTTGATTTGATATGTTGTCTGTATGACCAAATGTTATTGGTTGTGGGTTTGTGAAATCATTTAAGTTGCAATTAGAATAGTTTTTTAAAAAAGATATATGTTCATAATATGTATAATTTATGGATCCTGGAACCACTTGTAAATTTTGATTTGGAAGACCTAAATCATCTGTTATATTAGTAGTCAAACTTGCTGAACCACCACTACCTAATATATATCTAAAATGTATTATTTCTCCTAAATTATAAATATTACCTATAGGTTGGCTAGTTATACACTTGTAAAATACCTCTTTAGATTGTGGCGCTATAACAGTAAACTCAACTGAGTCTTCATCATTTAAAATACCTTCATCTACTGGAGGACAATTAGTGCCTGGACAAGAGGTTGTGGTGTTATTATTACTGCTAATACCAATAGCGTTATAATCTATATGAGCTGTATTAGTTACTGTTAATCCAATAGTCGCACTAGTATTAACTGTAAAGAAAAAATAAATATCTTCTTCTTCACCAGGTGCTATTATTAATGGAGAATTTGTTGTAAAATTAAAATTAGTACTAGTTATAAGATTGTTATTTACAAACCCAGTACTTACAACAGAAGTGATAGTAATATCACTTGTAGGAATTACATCTGTAACAGAATTAATTTGTAAAGGTACATTTCCATTATTATAAATGTAAATTTTATATCTTCCTGAGCAACCTGGGCTTATTCCAGTATTAGGGTATACATATTTAGTAAAATATAAAGAAGGAGCTGGTTCTTCTAATACAGTAGAGTCTGCGGATAAAGTACCTATCATTGTTTCACAACCACCGCCTAATGTAAAATTGTAGTCAGCTGTATTCGTTATGATATCACCAACATTTTTACAATTATTTAAAGAGGTATATAGGTTATACTCACCATGTGTCCAATTAGACCCAGTAGTTAAAACAGAATTGCCAACAACAGTAATAGGTGCTGTAGGATTTTCTGTAACACTCCCCTGAATTTTATAACCGCCATAACCTGATGGGTTTGGGTTATTATCTTCTATATAAAACCTCCAGTCAGAAGTACCACAAACCATATTACCTCTCACAAAGCTTTTATTAATTGTCCAATAATTCTCCGCTCTTGCAGTAGTAGAAACTGTTGCTGTGCAAGTTGCCCCACAAGTAGTAAAGGTAACTACAAATGTTCCTAATTCACCATTACAAGTTGTATAATTAGGAAACTTATAAGTTATATTAAAATTAAGACCATCATTGCCTGCGCTAACTGTAATAGGGTTATCATTAGATGTAGTATTTGCTGCATCAGAAAAGTCTATAAGACTTGTTGATGTTTTGTATTCAATTTTATTATTAGGACTAGAATACGCTATGCTCATGTCAACATCACATCCTGTTGGAGGTAAGGTTATATTTAACATTACATTATTACCGCTTAACACTTCACTTGGTACACTAACAATAAAATCACCACCATTTATACTACAGCTACTAGTATTAGGTGTAGTATTTACATTAATTGGCGTAAACTGAGCATGTGCTATATAACTAATTAGTAATATACTTACTAAAAGAATTTTTTGTGTTATTTTATATATATTTTTCATAATTCTTATTATTGATTGTTAAAATTAAAACATTTAGTAATGGTACATGTTTTACATGTTCCGTCTTCGTAAAACACATTTACTTTTATGCAAAGTTCATAGTCAATTTGGCAACAACCAGTATCTAAACCTTGTAATGGTTGTGGTAAACCTATATTTAAATTAAATGGCGTATTTCCGTTTAATACAACATTACTAGAATATTTAATATTCTTTGATGCATTACCGTTTGAATTAGGGTCTTGCGAAGCATTTTCATTATTAAATTGAATGCTTGATGAATTGTTGATAGTAGTTCCTGCTTGTAAAAACATTCCAGATTCTTCTACGTTTGTTATTCCATTACTACAAGCACTTGGATTTGAAGAATAGTTTAGAGAAACTATTTGAAATTCTATACCATAGATAGGTTCGTTAACATTTATTATTCCATCAAAAGCAAAAATAGACGGATTACTAGTTTGTGCAATTGAGTTTTCATTAAACTCTATTTCTATTTCATCACACTCATCACACAAACAACTTGGCAATTCATCTACCCCATTACTTACACCTGGCCGACATGTAATATTAGGATTAGAGCCCAAATCATCTCCTTGTAAAGCAAAACCAATTGAAGTAACATTATTATCTATTAATGTTTCAAAACAATAATGTACTGTAGTATTAGTACCTGCTGCTTGCGACACAAGAGATGTGTTAGTTGATGTTAAGTTGTAATTTAATGTAGAATTAGCTTGATCGTAAACACTTAATCCACTCGTTGTATCATTATATGTTAAATCTCCTGTAGGGCTAATGTATTGAACATCAAAACATATTCCAAACTTTCTATCTGAGCCTTCATATCCTAGACATTCTACTTCAACATTATATACATTCATAGTAAACTCACAATTGGTGAAAGCAAACGTTCTAATATCAGAACTAGAACCAGAATTTTGTTCTACAACTCTCCAAGTATACAAGCCATTAGGCTCAATATCTTTAAAAACCTTTTTAAAATCGATATTCTCTTTAGGACTAAATGCAATTAAAGTTCCTTTTTTTCTATCTGATGGTATTACTTCAATAACATATTTAGGATTTTTAAATCCTTCACCAATTACTTCCCATTTAAAGTTTTTAAAAGTTTTACTTGTTTCAAACTGAGCATTATTTTCTGGATAGGTTAAAACAATTTTTGTCTCTTTAATCTCTTCTTCTATGTTTTCAACTATTGAAGATTCATTTGTTTTTTTAGGTATTTTTGTTTTAACACCAAAAGTATAGCTTAAACCTGCACCTATATTTAACATTTGAGGTTTAATATATCTACTCTCATTTTTCTCATAGTCTATTAGTGTGAAATGGTCTACGTCTCCAATTAAAATTTCTTGATCGTTACCTACATCAAATGGTAAATAGAAATTATCATCAAGCTTTATCCCATCTCCAAATGTTGTAAAATAATCTCCTTTAACAAATAAACTTAAGTTTTTGAATACTGGATAAGATAATTTAATACCAAATGAGCTATACATTAATGATTTTTTAGCATCTGAATTTGTTGTAGTTGATAATATTTCTATAGGTGTAACTGTATCTGTACCATTATAACTAGCTGTAAAATCAGTTATATCTATGTTCATCATTCCCACTCTAGCAGAAGTTATAAAATCTAGTTTTCCAAGAGAATAAACATAATTAGGTCCTAAACCATAATAGTTACCCTTTATATCACCTCCTTGAATTAGTGTAGGGAAATCAATTTCATATTTTAAAGAGTTCGTTTCATGTGTAAATTGCCCATAACTAATACCTGCTCCAAGTGCTCCAAATTGATAAGTGGCATCAATATTAAATTGTAGTTTACCAGTTCTTTCTTTTGAATAACCATAAAACTCTAAAGGAAACCCAATATCAACAATTCCTCCATCTTTAGTATATTTCTTGTAATCTCCAGTAGGCATTGTTATACCTGATGAAAGACTTAATGCTAAGCCTTTTTTAATTTGTGCTGTTATTCCTATTGAAAAAATAAATAGACATAATAAAAGTATTTTTTTCATAATCAATATGTTTTTTACCTACTCTTTTTATTACTGGATTTTCGGTTGACTCCTTATTAATTAGTTTCTTTTG
>DQTL01000032.1 GCA_015662775.1 Lutibacter sp. | reverse complement strand
TTTAAAATTTTTAAAAACATTTTTTTAAGTTACAAACTACAATCGCTTAAAACGCCTTATATTTGAAAAATAGTTATAACTTTCGGAGGTTTTTAGACAAACTGCCGTTACCCACTTTTCATAGAGAGCGATCTGTTTCTGTTTTAAGTTTTCCATATCCATATTGTTTTTGTGCAAATTTAAAAGTTAGATATGCCAAACTATTCCTCTTGCTTTACTAATGGCAGTACTGTTTTTTTAAAAGAATGTATATTAAGCTTGTAACAAAAATAAATTAATTTATTGTAAATTATGATAAATTTTGTCTCTTTCTTTTTTGTGGGCAGATTCAAGTTGCAAAAGCATTTGCCGGTTTGCTGTGCGGTGTGCGGCAGGGATTGCAGCGGTAGCCACTGTGCCGAAAAAGCTACAAAAGCCAAACGGAAAGAGCGACCTGCGGAAGCTCCTTTGCGTTTGTTGCTTTTGTGGTTTTTTGGCAGAGTGCCTACAAGCGGAAAGCCCGTAGCCGCCCTAATAAGAGTTTGTTTATAGAATCTTATACCGGAAATTTTGCTTTTAAAATGGTATAAATAGTGTCTCTGTCTATAAAGTCAGTGTTTGGGCTCAAAATTTTTGTTTACATGATAAATTTTATTGAGAATATTTTTTTGTATGGCGCTTAATCTGTAAAATAAAACATTAGGAATTTTCAAATTAATAAATTTGTTTTAGAGCTATGTTTTTTAGCTGTCTGTTGTTTTATATTTTTCCCCAGATAAGAGTCTTCCACAAAAAAAATTTTGAACCTATTACTTCAATTTTATTTTCATAAATTTTTGTAACTTTCAAGTTAAAAAACATACCTTTTTCAGGGCCATACATTTCACCATTAATCCATTCCTTTTTATTTGCATCAAATTTAAGATTTTTGATGATAACTTTTCCTATTAATGGCTCATTTCGTTTTGAGATATCCGGATTTTTATAATCTTTTGTTTGTCCATTTCCCCAATTATTTAAAGCAATAACTTTTCCAAAATAGCTATTAGCTATTTTATATATCTCTATATCTAATTTGTTAGGTAAGTGATATTTTCCTATTATATCATCTGCTTTTTGCGCAAAAACACCTAATGATACAAATAAGGAGAGTGTTGTTATAATAATTTTTTGCTTATATTTTATCATAATAAAAATTTAATTTGTCTGAACATTTCTATGTTTGTCAGAGCATCATTTATATTAAAAATTGTATTTTATTTTCATATATATCATAGAGTTATCTCCGTATTGGCCAAACTGACCTTTTTCATCTCCTACAAAAATATTTGAACCCAGAAGTATGGAAAAACTATCTTCAAAATCATAGGTGATTTTAGGACGAATCAGTGCATCGCCATCAGTCAGACCTATGTATGAGAAAAATTCTAAATGCAATGTTTCGCGAAATGCATCGTAACGAGCTAAAAAAGTAGCCATGTTGTTTGTTTCTTTTTCAGTCATTCCTATTTCCCAATCTAAGATATATTTTTGAATAAACTGCCCGCTGAGTTTTACATCACCAATGTTAAAGTCTAAACCGATAACATGGTTAAGGTAATTTTTTTGTATTAAAGCATCTGTTGCCAAAGGGTCTTCTGTTTGGAAATATTTACTGTCATAATAAGCCGCTTCACCGCGCAGAATAACACCTTTGATTTCAGTGCTAAACGAACCGCCTGTTAAATAGAGCCTATGATATTCAGGAGTAATATTTAAGCCGGTTAATGTTGGTGGTTGTGTTGTTGGGTCAATTAGTTTTTGAACATGCATAGCAGGATTATCATCCCATGTATAGCCTCCCATAATATCAAAATCAATAGCTGAACCCATAAATGAATATTTTAAAAATATTTCACTGTTTTCTAATGAAGGTGTAATTTCGCTATTGTTCCAATTAAAAGTTGGTGGCGCCGGAAAATCCGGTTGAATATACCAAATAGAACCTTGTGCCGGGCGTTCCGTAGGTGTAAATTGTGGTATCCAGATGGCTTCAAAAGTACTGTTTCCAACATAATAATCAACTTTAGTGGATATAATTCCTGTTCTGATTTCATCAAAATCAGGCAGTAAAAATTCAGTTAAATTAAGTGGCGAAACAACATCGGTAATAAATACGCCATCTGCCTTGCCCCAGACAACTTGCTGTTTTCCAATACGTATATCAATATTGCTGAAATACATATCAAGATAAATTTCGCGTAAACGAAAATCAAGGCTGTTTGAATTATACATATATATCATTGGGTTAACTTTAAATGCTACTTTATCTCCTATTTTTTCAAAATTCAGATTTAAAGTTTGTTGTATAATTCCAAAATCCCCATTATTAAATTGAATTCCTTCGTATGTTCGTGCAAAACCTGAAATATTAACTGTTTCCTGTGCTTTTGAATACATGCCGAACACTGTAAGCAATAGTAATGTAAATAATGTTTTATTTTTCATTTTTTTATAATTTGTTGTTTATTTAGAATTGATTTTATATTTATCCTTGTTTTTTTAAAATCTTAATATTTCTGTCATAATTCCAAATCTAAGTACGTCTAACTGATGACTATAATACATATTATAGTAGTCAAGCCCATGATAATAGTGCACAAAAAAACCTATATCTTCGAGAAATTTTGGGCTGTAAAATGCGGTTAGTCCTATGTTTAGCCGGTTTAAAGAAGTAGCTTTCCAGTCAAATAAATCACCAAACATCCAGCTTGCATCAGCTTTTACTGAAAGCCTTGCTTTTTTCTTTCCGTTTTTTGATGTTTCAGGCAGTTTAAAAACGGAAAAGCTGTTGTTCCATCGATATAAACTGTAACTCCCAATTAAATCATTGTTTGTTAGTGATTCCGGATGCCATTCAAAAGAGGAACTGAAAAATTGAACGGCTTTTAACCTTTGGTTATAAAATGTTTTTATAAATCCGGTTTCAAAAAAATTTGTTGAAAAATCACCTGTTTTCAAATTTGGACTACCATCGTCCAGAAAAAAATCACCGTCCTGACCGTTTGAATGATGTTCGTAACGGGCAAAGGTTGTTATACGTTTTACTTTTTCTTTATCACTTAATCTGTAATAAATTGTTATATGAGGCATATAGCTTGGTGTGCGTACAGGGTGAGAATATTCGTTGTACATACGTATAATTATTTGAGCTGTTAAAACACCCATTAAGCGTGCATCTTTACTTGTTCTAATTAGAAAATTAGGAATAATGTTTGCTTCAAACATAAGGGGCTCAATGTTTCCAATGTCAGTAGGGCTTGTTATATAACTGTTGCCTTGGTTTACTTGAATAATTGTGCTTAAATCAATCTTAGTTGCCAAATTGTTTTTTGCAGGATTACTTTGAGCTGATACAATAAGAAATAAACTCTTAATAAGTAAAATTATTAAAGTTAGTTTTTTGCTCATATCAAACTGTTTTTTTTAATATTTAATGGCTTTCAATTGATTTATTCTTATGCTTTGAAATAGCCGGTTAGGCTTATACATAATATGCTTTAGCAAAACCGGCTTTGTTAAAAAACTATATACCTCTCATCATCATTCGCTCGGTAAATTTTGATGCAGAAACACCTGTATTTATGGATATATTGCTTAGTTTTATAATGGTTTTATGATTGTTCTGAACATTTTTCATTTCAGAATTTGTGATTATCCAGAAACCGGATATTTTTTTCACTTCTTTAATACTTAGTATTTTCAATAATTCACCATCTTCATCATAAAATTCTTTTTTCACACCTACAAAATTGTCTTTACGTATCCATGTAATAGTTTTTGAGTACATATAATCCTCGTCTTTTGAAACACTTTGTACTACATAGCATTTTGTCCCGTTTATGGTTTCTTCTCTCAATAATTTATGTACATCGGCATCTAATTTACGATCGCCTAAATCATCGTAAGTAAAGTCAGAACCCATAAAATAGTCACTTTTGCTATCGCTGGATATACGTTTTACTCTTTTTAAGGCAGGCAAATATATCCATTGGTCGTCTTCTTTATTTTCATCATCATAAGACCAATTCATAAAAGATGTATTTTTTACATCAGCAGGAGACATAAAAAACATGATGCTTTTCTCAACCGTTCCAAAATCTTTTGTGTACTGCTGAATTTTGCGTACACGTGTTTGTC
>DQTL01000073.1 GCA_015662775.1 Lutibacter sp. | reverse complement strand
CAAATTAACTAGTTAGTCCTTCAAAAATATAACTTCGAATTGATTAAAAATTCGTTCAAACTGTAAACAAAGCTTAGGTCGAACTCAGGTTATTAAATAAACGTTTAAAGAAAGATTGCTTTTTTTCTTTTTCATAATATCCGTAACCATAGCCATAACCTCCATAACCATAGCCATAGCCATGTCTTTTACTAAAAGTGAAATCATTTAGAACATAACTTACATTAGCTACTTCTTTACGTTCATATTTGGTTTCTATCATTTTTAATAATCCTTTATCTGTGTACCCTTGTCGAACCAAATACAGTATATTATCTGTATATTGAAAAAGCTCTTGAGCATCTGAAACTGCACCAATTGGCGGAGCATCAAGAATTATATATTCATAATGTTCTCTTAAATACGCCATCATTTTAGCGGTTCCATCACCTAATAATAACTCTGAAGGATTTGGAGGCACAGGACCAGATAATAAGACATCTAAGTTTTCGTGTTTTGTTTTTTGAATAACTTCTCCAAGTGTTTTTTGGTTAATCAAAAAATGTGATAAACCAAGTTTATTAGTCAAATCAAAATCTTCTGCTAATTTGGGTTTTCTCAAATCTACACCTACAAGTATCGTTTTTTTACCACTCAATGCAAAAACACTTGCCAAATTTATTGCAGTTAATGTTTTACCTTCACCACTCACAGAGGAAGTTACAAGCAAAATATGAGATTTTGAATCTCTATTAAGCATAAATTGCAAATTTGATCTTAAAGCTCGGTACGCCTCTGACAAAACAGACTTGGGATGATCCAAAACTACTAAATTCGTTTCTTCTGTTTTTGTACCAATGACTCCAAGAATAGGAATTTTGTATCCGTTTTCAACTTCTTCAACCGTATGTATTTTATTATTTAAGAATTCATGAATAAGAATATAAACCAGCGGTAAAAGTAGAGCCAACAACAAACCAATAAGCTTATTCATTTTTTTATTTGGGCTAAAATATCCTTGACCAACATCCTTCGCTGTATCAATAATTTTAATATCAGAAACATTAGATGCTATAGCTGTACCAGCTTCATAGCTCTTTTGTTTCAAGTAGTTGTAATTTTGTTCAGTTATCGCATATCTTCTTTGATAACTCAACAATTTTTGTTCTTTTTGAGGTAATTTTTTTAATTGATATTGGCTTTTGTTAAAACGTTTTGTTAATTTAGAAAGGTTTTTCTTGGTTTCAAGTTGTAACATACTTATGTTTTCCAATAACGCATTTCTTTCTAGTTCTATTTCTGAATTCAATCCTTTTACTGCTGGATAATCAGAAGTTACAGTTTGCAATAAACGCTCTCTAACTTTATATTTTGCTATTAATGCTCCGATACTTTTTGAGATTTTGGCATCTTCAATTTCAATGACTACAGGTACTGGAACACTATTTGTCTCAAATTCTTCATGTGTTTCTATATACGATTTTAAACTATTAAAATAATCAAGTCTATCATTTAAATGCTGAGATTTTGCATCTAGCTTCATAGCATCTTCAAAAAGAGCCGTACCTTCTTTTGATAAATTGTAAATGTTTTGTTGTTTTTTAAAATCCCCTAAATCTTTCTCAATAGTTTTTAAATTTCCTGACATCGCATCAAACAAGGTATCAATATATTCTTTGGTTTTTACGGCATAACGAATTTTTGCTTTTACTTGATCTTTAGCTAGGACTTCTACTGTAGAATTAATATAATCAACCAAGTGAGTTTTATTAGAACCGTTTAATTTTAATTCGATCAATGAGGTTCCTTTTTTTGCTGTACCTACTTTAATGTTCCTGTAGTGACCAACAGTAGCGTTAAAATCATTAAATCGAATAAAATACTCTTTATTAAGCTGCGGAGTTGCTACTAGTTCTATTTCAAAACTAAAAAAATCTGTTTGAATTTTACCTATTGGAAATTCTTCAACATAATTCCCACCTGTTATTGTATAGATCTGTTTTTTAGAAGTGTGATAATTTAGAAGTTCTTTTTCGAAATTTTCCTTAAAATCTATGCTTAACCTCACTTTACTTTCAGATAAAAACTCAATTTTAAATAATGAGTTTGTGAGTTGAAAATGGGTTGTGTCTACACTAATTTTAAAAGGTACTTTTCCATAAACGTCTTCAAGTCGGTATTTACCTTCGATGAGATAATCAATATAAAATTGTTCTTCCAGTACAACTTTTTCATTATGTGTACGGGATTTTAAAATAGTTATTAAAGTCTCAACTTGGTCACTTGCTCCTCCCCAATTAAATGCAATATTTGTGCTTGATGAAAAAATAGGATTCTGTTCATCTTTAACTGTAATAAAAGAATCAATTGAATAGATACGTTGTTGGTAATCATTAATATACTTTACTGCAAAAAAAGCAATTAACAAACTGATTATAAACCATTTCCAATAAGAAACAACCTTTAATAAAAGTGCTTTTATATCTAGTGTGGAAAATTCATTAAAATTAAAAGGTGCGTTTTGGTTTTCCATTACAATATTTTAGTCCATAAATAAATAGTACTAATCAAAGAAAGTACAGACACAACAGTTGATAGCGTTTGTGTAGCAGTTACGCCAGTACCGATTGTTTTTTGCTTTAAAGCAGGCACATTAATAATGTCATTGGGTTGTATATAAAAAACTTCTGAATTAAAAACAGTCATTTGAGTTAGATCAACATGAAATTTTTCTACTCCAGTGATTCCAATTCTAATCACCTCTACATTAGTTTTATCTCCTGTCAAATCAATATCTCCAGCATTAGCGATTGCTTCAATAATATTTACCGTATTTTGAAATAAAATCTTACTTCCTGTTGATCCTACTTCACCAACAATCGTATATTTAATTCCTGCTAATTTTACAGAAATAAAAATTTCATCTGTATTTTTGAAATATTTACTGAAACCTGTTTGTATCTTTTTTTCAACTTCATCAGCTGTATAGCCTAAAACATTTATTTTATCTAAATAAGGAAGCTGTATAAATCCTTGTTTATCAACTGTGTATCCTGAAAAATACAAAGAACTTTCATTTTGTTGACTTTGGCTTGTAGAATTATTTCTAAAGACACTGACTATTTCTTCGTTTGGGGCTTTAATATCTACCTTAATAATATCATCAACTTGAAGCCTATAAGGTTTACTATTTATTTCTTTGATTACATTCTCAGTTAAAGAATCTCCTTGGAAATAAACAATACGCTTATGAGGAACACAAGATGATACTACTATAATTAGTATAAAAAATATGCTAAATTTGTTTATCATAATCTTTTTTAATTGGGCGACAAAGATAGTTTATTAAAATTATTTATTTTAAACTCATTTAAAGTTTTTAATTATCTTACAAATTCAATATTTATCGGTTAAACAAAGACTTTCATAATAGTTCATAAT
>DQTL01000219.1 GCA_015662775.1 Lutibacter sp. | reverse complement strand
TTCAGAGTTTAGGTGTATTTATTTAATATTTTGCCATTCCTTAAATTGTTGTATCTTTAACGCACTAATCATACATCTGATGTTATAAAGCATAAGAAAAAACGAAAAACATCAAACTATGAAGAAAATAATAACCTTGGTATTATCATTGATATTAGTAAATATAATGACGGCACAAACAACAAACTACATTCATGGCAGTGGGAAATCCTATCCTTCGAGTGGCTTAGCAACGTTTAACAATGAACCTGTAGAAGATTTTGGGGAAATGCCAACTGAAATTTTACCTCCTAAACCTTATGGACAAAGTGATTACCCTTTCAATATTTATAATGACAATTCCTCTTCTCAACAAAAAAGTATAACGCCAATTATTGGAAGAAACTTTGGGGGAAATAATCTTGGACTTTCTCTTTTAGGAAATAAACAAACGCCAGCGGACAATTTTCTTGCTATTTCAAATGATGGCAATATCTTTAGTGTAGATAATTATGGAGCTGATGCTTACAAAGATATTCCAGATACTATTGATCAGTTTATTAATCAATGGCATATCTTTTTTGTCTTTTCAGGGTTATCTCTATATGGTGACGGCTTTTTTGACCCCAAATGTGTTTACGATAAACATAATGACAAGTTTATAAATGTTATTTTAAACAAAGGGCTAAATTATTCTAACCCCAAGCTTCTAATCAGTTTTTCTAACACAACAGATTTAAACATTGTAGATTGGATACATTATGAAATAAAAACGGATAGTTTATACCCAGGTATGAACTATTGGTTTGACTATCCAAATGTTGCAGTAAATAAAGATGAATTATTTATTACCCTAAATGTATTTGACACAAATGGCGTTTTTAAAGATAACATACTTTTTCAAATAAACAAACAAGAAGGATACGATAATGATACTTTAGTTTGGGATTATTATAAATCTATTCATAATACAAGAGGTCAAGTCAATGGCAGTCTATTTCCATTATCAGATGCTATGCAGGATTCTTCCTATAATACAGGAGTTTATCTTGTAAACACTATAGATGTAGATGGAAGTGGTGCAGATAGTTTATATTGGTATCAATTAACAGGAAATCTAAATGATACCACCAAAACAATTAATCCTTATTCATTACACACAACTTCTTATACTTATTTTAATTATGCATCTCAACCTACAGGACAAGCAGGAGATAGAATAAATGTTGGAAGATGTAGAGTAAATGGCGGTTATTATCAAAATGGAAAACTTCATTTTGTTTATATGCGTAGCAATAGTAGTTGGGGACAGATTGTTTATAGTAAAATTAATACATCAACCAATACTGAAGAAAGAGCAACCTACGGTAGCGGAAGCCCTAATAATTATTGTTATCCAAGTATTGCGCATTTTGGAGATACAGATACAACAGAAGATGCTATGATTTGCTTTTTAAAAGTAGGAACATCAGATTACCCATCTATAGGTATAATAAACTATGATGGAACTTGGAGTAGCGAAACTATAGTAAAACAAGGTGATAGTTTACTTAATTTAAGGGTATATAATGGCACTCCAAAAAAATATGAGCGTTGGGGAGATTATACAAATATTCAACGTAGATATAATAGTAATCCTGCTACTTGTTGGCTTGTAGGTTCATATTCTTTTGGTGTAGGACCCAATTTAGGAAATATAAATTATGGGCTAAATGCTTGGATTGCAGAAATAGGAAATGTAGGAGTAGGAATAAATGAGTTAACAAAAAACGAAACCTTTTTTACTATTTTTCCTAACCCTACAACTGATTATATCACTTTATCTTTTGAAAATTCAATGAGCAAAGATAAGGTAGCAATCAAAATTCACAATCAAATAGGACAATCGGTTTTAATTGAACAATCAAATCAAACAAAATCAGTTTTAAATTTATCTCATCTACCACAGGGTATTTATACTATTTCAATCACTTCAAAAAATAAAAATTATGGCTCTCAGAAATTTATTAAATATTAATGTAATTACTTTAGTTTTTTTGTCTTTTTTCGGTTGCAATACACAAAATAAAAAAAGTGGATTAAAGGACAAAGAACCTAAGATAGCAATAAAAAAAAGCGACACCTCAAATTTTTATATTGACACTATAGACAAGGGTATTGATGTAGCAGTTATACCACACCCAACTAATGACACTACTATAGGGGTAGAAAATAATAAAATAATAAATGAATCCACAGAACCTTCGTGGGATAGAGAACCTCCAAAAGAAGGTACAGAATACATTGTGACCCCTGAAATGAGATTTGAAGACAGTATAAGTTTATTTGTAGACAATTACGATAGGTTAATGCGAAGACTTACTAAAAAAGGAATTGGCAACGCTGGAAAAGGAATAGAAAGTCCGATAGAAAGAGATTCATTACTTTGGGAAGAATGGCAAAAAATAATACTACAAAATGATAGTCGTCATATTCATCAACCCTATAAGAGAGAATACAAATGGGGAAATAACAAATAAACGCTTTATAACAAAACCTATACGTAATGCGGGTTTAGGTAGCGAATTGAAAGTTTGGAGCAACTAATGAAGACCGCCAAATCTTTTGATTTGGCTTTAAAATGAAAAGATAAAACAAAATAAAAAGATTTGGCTAAGTGCTAATTTGAAAGTTCAGAGCTTTTAAATCCCACACTACGCATAGCCAAACGTTATCTGTAATTCAGAAAAAAATCAAAATATGACAATAAAAGAAGCAATTTTACAAAGTTTAAATGACTTAAATGCCGTTTCAAATTATATGGAAATTTATGAACATATGACTAAAAATGGTTATTATGATTTTAAACAAGCGAAAACACCTGCTTCTACTGTATCTGCTTTACTTGGTGATTTTATCCGTAACGGAGATACAAGAATTAAACGAATAAAAGGAAAAGGCGGAACATTCTCATATTATTTAACAAAAGACGAACAAGAATTTAACCTAAACGAATTAGTTCCAACGGAAGAAGAACAACCTAAGAAATCTGCGAAATCAAAAACATATGGTGAAAGGGATTTACATATGTTACTAAGTACTTTTTTAAAGAGTACTGACGTTTTTCCAAAAACAATTTTTCACGAGAGTTCAAAGAATAGTAAGGATAATCATCAAAAATGGATACATCCAGATATGGTTGGAATTAAGTTCTTAAAATTACAAACAAAGGTTACTCAGAACTTTTTAAATGTAGTTAACCGAACTGACACGTTTAAGATTTCTTCTTATGAACTGAAACGAGAAATAAATACTGATTATGAATTAAAAAAGACCTTCTTTCAGGCAGTTTCTAATTCAAGTTGGGCTAACTATGGTTATTTAGTTGCTTTTGAAATAAGTGACAGTTTAAAAGACGAAATGGAGCGACTTAATCAATCATTCGGAATAGGAGTTATAGAATTAAATCCAAATCCATTTGAAAGTAAAATCCTTTTACAAGCGAAATACAAGGAACTTGACTTTAAAACTATTGATAAATTAAGCAAAATAAACCCTGATTTTGAAAAGTTTATTGAGCAAACTGAAAAGTTACTAACTGCTGACGAAAAATATATACAATCCACTGAAAAAGAACTTGACGAATTTTGCGACAAGTATTTTATGAGTGAAACGGAAAGCGAAAAGTATTGTAAAGAAAAACATATTCCGATAGAAAAAAATACAGATAACACGGTGTAAAAATAATAAGGGTTTTGGTGCTTAATCCAAAGTGAAGTGCCTTGAACAAAGTCCGCAAAATTTACAATTTTGCGAGTTTATTAAATAAAGAAAAAATTGTAAATTTGGCTAAGTGATAAACCGAAAATTCAGTCCTTCGAAATCCCTTACTATTCTTACACAAGTCGTTGGTAACAACTTCTCAAAAGATTTTTTTAGCGCAATAACTACGGTTTTATGCTTATTTAT
>DQTL01000222.1 GCA_015662775.1 Lutibacter sp. | reverse complement strand
CTCGTTATTCCTTAAAATTTATTCTTCAAATCTCACCTCTTCTTTGCATTCTGTATAGTAAAGCTTAGGTCGAACGCAGGTTATAAATAATGAAAAAAAATAGAAATACTCATTTGCATATAAAACATCTATAATTTATCACAGTTCTTTTGTAGATTGCTGTGGACTTTGTGCAAGTCAGCGGAATTCTTTGTAATTCTTTGTGTAATAGCTATTACATAGAGTTACCCAAAGTACTCACAAAGTTTCACAAAGAAATTATTAAGTAATTCTTGATAAGCATGCCATAATAATTAAAATTCTAAAATATCTTACAACAAAACTTTTATCATTAATATCTCAATTGATTATTATTTCAAGCCTTTCATATATACAATCAAACTCTTACGAATATCAAAAGTTAAATCCTCTGGAGCAGGTTCGTGTATTTTTAACACATTCTTATTTTCATGTGTTAAAAAAGGAACATCATAACCTGTCAATAAAAAATCTGTTATGGCTACTGAATATTTTTTTGAAGTTACTAAAGGCTTCCCATTAATAAGCCATTGCTTTTTATTTTCATCCCAATCGGCTTTAGCACGTTGTAGATAAGCTCCCTTTCCTTTGCTATCTTTTCCAAAATTAAGAATTTTTTTCAAGAAATCTCCCTTGACATCTATGACAAAAACAGCACCACCATAAGGTAAGGCTCTAAATAAATCTACCGCTGTTACATCGCCATGTATTTGATCATCAATTCTTACAGAACCGCCATTAAAAAAAGCACAATCTGCTTTTGTTGCCACTTGCATGGAGGAAGCAATCATCTTACCTAGATTAGTCTGCTCACTTCTTATGGTTGTTTCACGACCATCTAAAGGTTCTTTGGTAACATAAATAACTTCATTTGGTGAACTCACCACTTCACTAACTTTATCATTGAGTACTACTTGCCATTTAGTAACAATTTTATCAACTTTAGGATCTGATTTTATGGAATCATTAATTGCTTTTAAAGTGGATTTAATAGTCGCCTTTTTTGTCTTTTTATTGTAATGTAATTTATGAATATAAACTGTACGAGCATTGGCATCAGCTTTTGTTATTACAGAATTACCTACAGGGACTAACATATTGTAATGTTCGTGTCCGCCCATTATTAAAGGCACATTTGGTAGCATTTCCGAGAGTTTTTTATCTTCTTCAATGGCTAGGTGTGTTAAACCAATAACGATATCTGTTTCTTTTTCAAGTTTTTCATAAGCTGCTTTTGCTGCTTCAAAAACATCAGTAAATTCAACATAATCGGGATTATTCACTGGTAAACAAACACTAAAAAAACCAATTTTTAAATTTGTTCCATCTGCATCTTTTGCCTGTATGGTATAGGTTTCAGGAATAAAGGTTTTTAGCCCATTTTTTTCAGAATAAAAAGGACCTGTAATGGAATCAATTTTATATTTTGCATTGGCAATAGTCCATCGAAAAGTAGATTCATTAAGTCTTTTTTGTAGATCTTTTCCTTTTAAATCGAATTCGTGGTTTCCAAAAGTAACCAAATCAAAATTCATGGCATTCATCACTTCAATCATTTGTTTACCTCGTATTTTTTCACCTTCATATTTTAAAGTTCCAATTAATGACGGATTTAAAAAATCACCTGCCATAAACATAAATGTATTGGGGTTTTGAGCCAACAATTCTTTATGAACCGTTTCTACTCGTGCCATACCTGCTTCTTTTCCACCAGATAAAGGTGCAATTTCATAAACGTCATTGAGTTGCAATAAAGTAACCTCTATTTGATTATCACCTTCCTTATTCTCACAGGAAAACAAGAAACTAAACATTAAACCGACTAAGACTATTTTGAATAAACGCATCTGACTTTTTTTTAAATTAGTAAGATAACAAAATTAAGAAAAAATTATGGGTTTACATTTCAAATCTTCATCCGCAAACTTTCACGTTAATCAAGCATCAAAACATGATATAAATCACGATAAAGCATTTATTCAAATAGTAACTTCGCATTTTGCAAATTATATCAATTTTATAAATCAATTTAAGAATGAAAAAACACATTATTGTATTTGAAGCTGAAGGTGGTTCAGACAAGTGGATTGACGGACATCGTAAAGACACAATGCCTATTATCAATGCTATTATAGCCAAAGGATGGACGGCAGAAGTCGTATATTTTAGAGATGAATGGAAAGACGTAATCTATGACTATGCTTTGGAAAAAGCTGATGGTTATATCAGTCGTATCAACCCAGGAAACTTGCCAGATGGTGAAAAAATATATTTTGAAGTCTTAACCAAACTTTCTAAAGAAGGATTAGTAGGTATGTCAACACCAGAAGCCATGACGAGTTTCGGTGCCAAAGATGCCTTAGTAAAATTAGCTTCTACTGATCTAGTGCCTGATGATACGTATGCTTATTATACTATTAATGAATTTAAAAAGACCTTCCCTGTAAGTATATCACATAGAGAACGTGTTTTAAAACAAAATAGAGGCTCTACAGGTTCAGGAATTTGGAGAGTTGTTGTGATTGATGAAAGACCTTACAAAGCAGGAGACTCTCTTCCATTAGACACCAAATTAAAATGTACTGAAGCTGTTGATAACCATGTAGAATACCATACTTTAAGTGAATTTATGGAATTTTGCGAACAATATATTGTTGGAGATAACGGAATGCTAGTTGACATGCCATTTATGCCTCGTATTAAAGAAGGAGAAATACGTATTTTAATGGTTGGTGGTACTCCAATATTTGTGGTTCATAAAAAACCAGCCGAAGGAGCTGATAGTTTTTCTGCAACCTTATTCTCAGGAGCCAAATACCGTTACGATAAACCAGACAAATGGCCTGATTTAGTCGCTATGCTTACCGAATCATTACCGATGATTAGTGATAAAATTGGCGGTTTAGATGTGCCTTTAATTTGGACAGGTGATTTTATGCTTGATTGGGATGAAAATGGAAAAGACAAATACGTACTAGGTGAAATAAACTGTTCTTGTGTTGGTTTTACCAGTCATTTAGACGAAGGTATTCAAAGTGTTGTTGCTGACGAAGTAATTCGTTTGGTTACTGAAAAGCATGGGTAAATAGCTTTTAAAGTTTAATTATATCAAACCAAATTCCAATTACATCTTTTTGGAGTTTGGTTTTTTTTATTTTAAATAAGTTTTCTATCTTTAAAAACTTAAACTAAACAGACATGAACCATAGCGATCAAGCATTAACCCCAAACGGATTTTTAAAAACACTTCGTATTCTTCATCTTGCTTTAGTTACTGGAGTAAGTGTTTTTTTAATATTTGTATATACTCAAAACACAGAATGGATTTTAAATCTTTCGGACACGAATGATATTTTCTTTTTTATAGTACCCGCTTTCGCAATTTTTGGTGTTTATTTCGGAACTTTTTTATATAAAAAACAACTGACTTCACTCGTTAATAAAGATAATTTAAGAGAAAAATTAGTCGGTTTTCAAACTGCTTCGATAATTAAATATGCCACTATAGAAGCTCCCGCTTTATTAGGTATTTTAGCCTCTTTTCTTAATGGAAATGTATTTTACATACTGATAAGCTCGGTACTGTTAGTGTATTTGTTTTTTCAAAAGCCAACTAAAGACAAAATTGAAATGGATTTAAACTTAAAGGGTAAATTGAAAAGTCAATTTGGAAAAGGTGATGAAGTAATTGAGTAAGTAATTTATTACAAGTCACCAAAAACGCCCAAAGCCTCATTATAAGCACTTTCAAAACGTAATACATTTAATCCTGTATTTGCTTTTTTATGTGTAAAATACGAAACTAATTTTTCGGTTGGCATATTACCTGTTACATGATCTCTTGCCATAGGGCAACCTCCATAACCTTTTATAGCTCCATCAAACCTTCGGCAACCTCCTTTATATGCGGCATCCACTTTTTCATGCCACTTGGAAGGATGAGTATGTAAGTGTGCTCCAAATTCTATTTGCGGATATTTAGGAATTAATCTAGAGAATAAACTATGAATAATCTTAGGGTCAGCTGTACCAACCGTATCAGACAAAGAAAGTATTTTCACACCCATATTCACTAATTTTTCTGTCCATTCTTCTACAATTTCTTCACTCCAAGGATCTCCATAGGGATTTCCAAATCCCATAGAAAGATAAGCGACTACTTCTTTATTAGTCTGTTTAGCTATCTTAAGAATTTCTTTTAACGTTTTTACTGATTGTGAAATTGTTTGTCCTGTGTTTCGCATTTGAAACATTTCAGAAATAGCAAATGGATACCCAAGGTAGGTTATCTTATCATGTTTTGAAGCATCTAATGCACCTCTAACATTGGCGACAATAGCCAATAATTTAGTATTTGTATGGATTAAGTCTAATTTTGTGATTATTTCAGCGGTATCCCGCAATTGAGGGATGGCTTTGGGTGACACAAAGCTTCCAAAATCTATGGTGTCAAAACCAACGGACAAGAGAAATTGAATGTATCGCAACTTTTTTTCTGTTGAAATAAACTCCTTAATACCTTGCATGGCATCACGTGGACATTCTATGATTTTAACTTTGTTTTGCACATGGCAAAGTTAGTTATATGGTAGGTTATTACCTAAAGAACTTCTCTTAAAGAAACAATTTTCTTTAGAGTAGCATATACTATATAACTATTTTTAGATAAAGCTTAGCACATGCTCTTGCATCAGATAGTGCTTCGTGGTGGTTTAATTCGATATTATTAATCTGACAACAAGCATTTAATGTAGCTGGTTTATAGCCTTTTGCACGGTATATTTTCATTGTACATTCCCATTTATCTGCAATTTTTAATTCAGAATAATCTAGCTTATAATCATTCATTTTTTTTAGAAGCACATTTCTATCAAAAGATTCATTATGTGCTATAATAGTTTTGCCTTTTAATCTTCTCTCTATTTCTGGATAAATCTTATTAAAATAAGGTGCATTAAATGTATCTTCTGGTCTAATGCTATGAACTTGTATCGTATGCCAATTGTATTCGTTATTTGGTGGTTTTATTAAGCTATGATATTCATCTACTATTTCGCCATTTTCAACAGTAACTATTCCAACCGCACAGATGTGGTGCTTGGTTGCTGTTTCAAAATCAATTGCAATGAAATTCATAGTATACTACTATTAATGACTTAAAAGTTTTTATTCTTTCTGATAGATACTAACCCTTTAAAAATTTAGGAATACGTCCGCTTTTGTTAGCTTCAGAACGTAATTTCCTACCCAATATCTTTTCTGTCATGAGACCTACTTCTAAAACTTTATCAACATCTAATTGAGTATCAATACCCATTTCATCCATCATTACCACCATGTCTTCTGTGGAAACTAGCCCAACAATATTTGGGTCATTGTAATAATAAGCACCTGTTCCAGAAACAGGCACTCCATCAACAAAATTGGCAGGTTGCCCTCCTATTCCACCCATGGTAGATTCAAAATTGGTTACACCAGCTTGTAAAGCGGCTAAAACATTTGCCAATCCCCAACCTCTGGTTGTATGGAAATGTGCTATTTGTTTATTAGGGTTTTTAACAGCTTGTAACATTTTTGAAAAATAATCAAAAACTCTGTCAGGCGAAGCCGAACCATCGTGATCGGCATGCTCTACATCATCTGCTCCTATATCAAACCAACGATTAGTAAAATCAATAGCATCATTCATATTGGTTGGCCCTTCTATGGGGCATCCCCAAATTGTACTAACCGTTCCATTGACTAGAATACCAGCATCTTTGGCCTTTTTAATCCATTCTTCACTCATTTTCCAATAGTCCTTGAGATTTAAGCCTGAATTTTTAAATTGATGTGATTCGCTTGTAGAAACCATCAATAAAATTCTATCAGGTCCATAACCTTCTTTTTTGGCTTCGATAGCTCTTTGAATGGCACGCTCTCTTATTGTAACTGCAGTTAACACCACATCATCTAGCTTATCTTTAACTAGTTTACTGTTCCTAATTCCTTTAAAAACAGCATCTGCATCTTTGAATTGAGGCATTCCTTTTGGATTTCCAAAGTTAGAAACTTCTAAATGTTTAAAACCGGCAAGTATCAATTGCTCTAACATCCACACTTTAGCGTCAGTTGATACAAATTGTTCTTCGTGTTGAAAACCATCTCTTACGGTAATATCTCCGATTGTAACTTTTTTAGGATACTGCATTTATCTTATATTTGTATTAATTTCAACAAATATACAATTTTTAATTGTTTAGAAAAAATGAACAATTCGATAGTATTATTGTGTTTTTTTAATAGTTTTCAATAATTTATTACGAAAAAAATCAATAACAAGCTTTATGACTGACTTTTCCTTAATTGCAAGCGTTACGTTAATACATCTTTTAGCTGTGATTAGTCCTGGTCCAGATTTCTTTATGGCGATCAAAAACTCTTTGACTTATTCACGTAAAACGGGTATTTATACTGCCATAGGTTTTGGTTTAGGAATTGGGGTTCATATCTTTTATAGTTTAGCTGGCTTGGCTTTACTTATTTTTAAATCCATTGTAATTTTTAATATTATAAAATATTTGGGCGTTGCCTATTTACTTTACATAGGAATAAAATCTCTACTCGATAAAGGAGCGAACATAGAAGTTAAAAACCAAACACATCTACAAGATATTTCACATTTTAAAGCGATCTCTCAAGGTTTTTTAACCAATGTATTAAATCCAAAAGCAACTTTATTTTTTTTAAGTCTGTTTACTTTGGTAATTTCCCCAGACACATCAAAAACGACATTGTATCTTATCAGTGGTATTATGATTCTAAACACAATGCTTTGGTTTAGTTTAGTCGCTACTTTTTTAACACAAGAAAAAATACGTGTGGTCTATAGCCGCTATCAAAAATGGTTTAACAAATTATTTGGTGGCGTATTAATTGCTTTGGGATTGAAAATTGCTTTTGATTAATCCATATATATTTTTATAATATGGAGTTAACTATATAATTGGTTAATAACCTGAGTTCGACCTAAGCTTTACTATACAGAATGCAAAGAAAAGGTGAGATTTGAAGAATAAATTTTAAGGAATAACGAGTTATTGTG
>DQTL01000057.1 GCA_015662775.1 Lutibacter sp. | reverse complement strand
TAGATCAATTGCTTACAGATTTAGAAAACAAAGATGATGATGCGGGCAACTCTAAGCAATTGAATTTATTCGATTTAACGTTGGGACACTAGTGGTATTATCCCTATAAAAGAGAACAAAAGGCGAACAACTATACTATTAGAATTAGGCAGAAACAGCAATATCAAATATAGGCAGAAGATGCCTAAATATTTACCACTTATCTGAAATTTCGGTATATGATTGATTTTGTAGTGAAGATTGATTTTTAGATTGCAACAATGAAGTTAATTTTCTGAAAGATAGGCAGAAGCTGTCTAATAAACTGTTATGTGTCTGCGACGCAAAAGAATAAACAAGTATTACGGTAAAGTGTCACCTTATACAAACACCATGTAAAAGTGGGGGGGTGTGCTTTAATAAATATATTATTCAAAATTTGGAATATTCTATATGCAAATATACTTATTAGGTCATATGCCTTTAACTCCTCTGAATTAAGGAATAAAAGAATGAGTCTTGAACAAGATATAATTACTTTGTTTCCAGCGGTGCAAGAAAAACCACAAATAAGTGATGAGTTCATAGAAAACAACCAAAATATTATGGAAATAAGCGGCGATATCCAGTATTTCAAAGTGGTGCCAGCTTATATGCTCTGGAGTATAAAAAATAAAGATATCGAGTTAGTAGATATGCACACAATAAATGCATTAGCAGAATATGGGCGAACAAAAATAAGAGATAATGACTATTTCAATTTCAAGTGGCGCTGTAGTAAGACTCAAAAGCGTATAGTAATCGCTTTTTTGGAATGGTGTAGAAATGAAATACTCACGTCTGATGCTGAACAAATAAAAAGAGCATTAAAACACTGGAAAAAATGATTTAACTGCTAAGAGCAGCACTCTGCAATTAGAAAATATAAACATACATAACAAGCCATTTCATCTGATCCACTTAAGTCGGGCTTCTTCGGAGTCTTCAGACTATGGTATAGTTTTGTTGTTTTAAAGATCTCCGTGCTAGTGTTCCAGTGGATCAGCTGAATGGGGCGTTAGCCGTAGGAATAATAAGGACGACATGGATAGAATTTTATTTATTTCAATATCGCTTATTAGTATTTTCACAGTATTGATAATTGGGGATGTACTGTACATAGGTCTTTGGTATTACATAGCAATACCATTTGTTGCGTATCTATTAACACTACCATTTAAGCCAAAACAGTATTTTTTAACAGGGGTTAGCTTAGTAATACTACTAACTTACATTCCTTATTTTTATCACAATTTATTCGCTGCGCGTCCAGAAGGCTTGCTTGGTTTAGGTCATTTTTTTTCGCTACCTGGCTTAGCTGTAGGGATTTTACTAGCAGGGTTATATTTAAAGAAAAAGTCACTAAGCTCTATTTCATTATTCACTATAGGCTTTATAGTTACACTTTTAGGATTCCTAACAAACCAGCTTATAGTATGTAAGACCGTAATTTACTGCGGTAATTTAATATGGCCGCTAAGCTTGCTATGAATCAGCTAACAAAAAAATCAACATTGACAACCAAGAGCTACGGCCTAAAAATCAGGCCTCCACTCTTGGTTGCAAGTTATTAAAACGTTATGTCTCTGCGAGGCTAAAACATGAATAATATATTTAAAGTGGATAAATAATGAATAGTGAATTAATTTTAAAAAAACTAAATACTTGGATTTCTGAAAATGAAAAAAGGCTTATTTTGTCCGATGAGTTTTGGGCTTCAGCCGAGTTCCAAGAGTCTGAAATAGATGCTTGGTTTGATGCTCAAATTGATAAAGAAATATCAGATGATGATTATGAAATGTTTGAAAATGACTTTTTAGGGTTTGCTTCGACTGAGGAAGGTGGTGAATATTACTTATGGAAATATAATGAGATAAGTAGTGATGAAGCACCTGTAGTATTTGTAGGTTCAAGTGGTGAATATGACATGGTTGCCCCTTCTCTTAACGACTTTATGTGTATGCTTTCTCATGGGAATTCCTTTAGCGCTGACGATGAGACATTAAGAGTTAAATGGAATGTAGAAAGCAATGAAGAATATAAAAATGACTGTGTTAACTTTTTAAGCTCATTTAATGGTTTATTAAACTGTACAACTTTTGCAGAATCTATTGAAAAAATGTCAAAACATAAAAACTTTGTTGGTATGGTTGATGCTTTTGTTGATAAATATAAATAAAAAAATACATAACAAGGCATTTAAAACAAGGACTTACCTAAGTTGGGTTTCTTGTTTCAAAGCCTGAGGTTTTGTTTAACTTCGTGTTAAATTTACCTTCAGTTAAGTTAAATCGGCAAGCCCTTTAATGCGGCGTTAGCTTAAAAAATGAAATATATTAGCCATTACATAACATTCGTCGGTTTCATCTTATTTATGTATTCATTTGCAATAGATACCTATACTGATAAATCAGCATACGACGATGCTTATCATGCAATAGATCGTATCGAATTAGGCCGAGAAGAATCATTTGAAGCTTTTTATGCATTGAGAGAAAAGTACTTAACAAACAGATTTCAATATCAAAACTATGGTGTCACTTTGTTGTCATTAGGTATCTTTTTAATGTTTCTTACTAGGAAAGGTTGGAAGAATATCTCATCACCCAACACAAACTGGAAAATTTTCCTGCTTGGATTTAGTGCGGCACTCTTAACTACAGTAGGCTATATAGGTGATTTATTCTTGGAGTTTGCAAGGGGAAGTTACCCCCACTGGGCAGATAGCTTAGGAATACCACTAGCAGGGGTTCCTGTTTCATTCATGATTTTTTTCGGGTGGGCAGCAGTTAACATGCTTGGAATGAATGGTAAGTTTAACGCTGGCGTGTCAATTAGTAATATGGGGTATCACAACATCAATTGGTGGTACGCTATCCTTGCATTCGTAACTACATTGATAACATCCCTATGCATTTATGATGGTTTCTTTTGGCTTGTACTACCAGGGGTACTTTGGCTGTATTTTTATTTATCAATTATGGCAGGCCGAAAAGCAGCTAACAAATAGCTCCAGCTGACTTTTGGTACTGTGCCGTTTTTGTGCGTGCCTTTGGCACTTTTAGCACAAAAACAGCCCATTACCAAAAGCCGCTGAGCAAGGCGTTAGGCAACACAAACCATTCATCTTATAAATTTGTTATCAGTGAAATAAATAGATATATTCATTTAGCAAACCCAAAAAAATAAAAATAAGTGATTGATATGTTGATAGAGACTAAAGAACTAGAGAACTTAGTAGAATTTGAACAGAGTGT
>DQTL01000007.1 GCA_015662775.1 Lutibacter sp. | reverse complement strand
CCAGGCACAAACATAAATACACTCTTGAGTTCTGGATTGTAAAGCATGCGTGTTTCTGCCTTTATTTGATAGGGCATTTTTATAGCTTTGTTTAAACCTGCACTGTATTTTTGCAAAATTGCATTGATATAATTGGTAATAGTCATCGCCGTATTGGGCTCTGTGGCATCTGTAATTACTTGGATATTTGCAAGGCTTTCTGTCGTGATTTTTTTTGCAAAATCAGCTTCAAAAACCAAAACTGCTTTTACGTGTCCTTGTTTGAAAATTGATGCTACTTCTGACTCATCATAAATCATTTTTTCTATTTCAAAATAATTAGAAGCCGAAATATTTTGAATCAATTTTTGACTTTCAATATCATTTGCTTTGTCGTAAATGGCTACTTTGACGTTGTTAATTTCGTTGGTTACCGCAAAACCAAAAAGCAAAATTTGTGCTATCGGCATTCCAAAGAGTATAAACAACGAGCGTCTATCCCTAAAGATGTGGTAAAATTCTTTTTTTATAAATCCTATAAATCGTTTCACTTTATAAATTTTAAATGTTAAGTTTTGAATTTTGAATGCTGAGTGAATATTTTAAAACTTAAAATTCAACACTCAAAACTTCTTTTAACCCCTTGCCAACTTCAAAAACACATCATTCATCGAGTCCACTCCAAATTGTTTTCTCAGGTTCTCAGGTGTGTCTAAGGCTTCTATTTTTCCTGCTACCATTATGGAAACACGATCACAATATTCGGCTTCGTCCATATAGTGTGTGGTTACAAAAATGGTGGTTCCACTGTCTGCTTGTTTATAAATCATTTCCCAAAACTGTCGTCTAGTTATGGGATCAACACCACCTGTGGGTTCGTCTAAAAACACCACTTGTGGTTCGTGAATCAGCGAAACTGAAAAAGCAAGTTTTTGTTTCCAACCCAATGGTAATGAACCTACTAAGTTGTTTGCTATATCTTCAATGCCCAATTCAGCTATAAATTCGTCTGTTTTCTTTTTGATTTGTTTTCTAGATAAACCATAAATTCCACCATAAAAACTAGCATTCTCTCTTACGGTCAAATCATCATACAAAGCAAATTTTTGACTCATATAACCAATGTTTTTTTTGATTTTTTCGGTTTCTTTATATACATCATAGCCCGCTACTTTTGCTTCTCCTGATGTAGGTTTTGAAATACCAATTAGCATTTTCATTGCCGTTGTTTTCCCAGCACCATTGGCACCTAAAAAACCAAATATTTCTCCTTTTTCTACTTCAAAAGAGATGGCATCTACTGCTGTAAAATCACCAAACTTTTTGGTTAGATTTTGTACGGATATGGATTTGTTTTTCATTATTTAATTTGCTAATTTGAAAATGAGTTAATGTTCACTCTTCTGTTTTATTAATTAGTTGATTTGAAAATGTGTCAATTTGAAAATGTGTTAATGTTTACTCTTGTGTTATATTAATTTGAAAATTTCCAAATTATCTCATTAACCCCATTTTCAAATTAGCTAATTGACTAATTTTCAAATTAACTCGACAACTCCATAAAAGTATCCTCAATAGTCGGTTGTGTTATTTCTATTTCAATATTTGTATGCTTTTTTTCTTCTAGATAATCTTGTAAATCTATCGGATTAAAATCCGTTCTTGTATCGGCATAATGCACCCATTCTCCAAAAGGAAAAACAGAGTGTTGATGCTGATAGGCTTTTAAATCCTGAATTAATTTATAGGTGTTATCCGAACTCACATTGTATAATTTTGTTGGAAACCTATTGGCAATATTTTCTGGCGTGTCAATTTCTAGTATTTTTCCGTCCTGCATCAGGGCTATTCTATCACAAAGTGCAGCTTCGTCCATATAAGGTGTGGAAACCAAAATGGTAATTCCTTTTTGTTGCAGACGCTTGAGCATTTCCCAAAATTCCTTACGTGATACAGGATCTACTCCAGTAGTCGGTTCATCTAAAAACAAAACTTTTGGCTTGTGAATCAATGCACAAGATAAAGCTAGTTTTTGCTTCATTCCACCTGATAAATCTCCTGCTCTTCGTTTTTTAAAAGGTTCTATTTGTACGTAAATATCCTTGATTAATTCGTAATTAGCTTCTATAGTTGTACCAAAAATAGTGGCAAAGAAATCTAAATTTTCTTCTACACTCAAATCTTGATACAACGAAAATCGCCCTGGCATATAACCTACGTGATTTCTGATTTCTAAATAATCTTTTACCACATCTTTGTTGTCAACTGTTGCCTCGCCTGTGTCCGCTAAAAGCAGCGTTGTTAAGATTCGAAACAAAGTCGTTTTTCCAGCGCCATCTGGACCAATTAGCCCAAAGATTTCTCCTTCTTTTACCTCGAAAGAAACATCTTGTAGGGCTTGTACTTTTCCGTATGATTTTGATATGTTTTTTACTGTTATGCTCATTTTAATTTGAAAATTAGCTAATGTGATAATTTGAAAATGTTTACTCTTGTGTTTTATTAATTTAAAAATTAGCTAATGTGATAATTTGAAAATGTT
>DQTL01000286.1 GCA_015662775.1 Lutibacter sp. | reverse complement strand
TTAAACAAAGCTATAAAAATGCCCTATCAAATAAAGGCAGAAACACGCATGCTTTACAATCCAGAACTCAAGAGTGTATTTATGTTTGTGCCTGGTGTAATGACGATTATTTTGATGTTGGTTTCGGCAATGATGACATCTATTTCTATCACAAGAGAAAAGGAAATAGGTACTATGGAAATATTACTAGTTTCCCCTTTAAAACCTATACAAGTAATCTTAGGAAAAGTATTTCCGTATATCTTTTTATCGATTTTTAATGCCGTTGTAATTTTACTATTAGGTTTCTTTATATTTGGAATGCCTATGCAAGGAAGTTTCTTCTTGTTAGGAGCAACAAGTGTATTATTTATCATCAGTGCATTGGCTTTGGGTATCTTAATTTCTACCATTTCAGATACGCAACAAACCGCCATGATGATTTCGTTAATGGGTTTATTATTGCCTGTAATTTTATTGTCAGGTTTTATTTTTCCTATTGCCAGCATGCCAGAACCTTTACAAATTTTCAGCAATATAATACCCGCAACTTGGTACATTATCATATTAAAAGGAATTATGCTAAAAGGAGTCGGAATTGCCGTTTTAAGGAAAGAAATATTGATATTATTAGGCATGACAACGCTGTTTATTGTTGTGAGTATAAAGAAATATAAAATTAGGTTGGAGTAGAAAATGAAATAAATTTTAAGTGTTGAGTTTTAAGTTTTAAATGTCGTTGAAAACAATTCAAAATTCAAAATTTTTTTAAAAAATGAAAACAATATTAATCATAGTAAAAAAGGAATTTCTACAAATATTTAGGAACAAAGCCATGTTACCTATTATATTTATAGTGCCCATAATTCAAATCGTAATACTATCATTTGCGGCAACTTTTGAAGTAAAAGATGTGCGTTTGGCGTATATAGATAGTGACAAATCGAACTATTCTAGAGAATTATTGAGCAAATTCAAGGCATCGTCTTATTTTACTATTGTAGGCGAGTATGAATCTCAAAAACAAGCAGAAGAAGCCATACAACAAGGCACAATAGATGTAATTTTTGAAATTCCGACAAACTTTGAACGCAATCTGATCAAAGAAAAAGAAGCAGCCTTGTCGATACAAATTGATGCTATAAACGGAGCAGCAGCAGGAGTTACTAATGGCTATATCACACAAATTGTACAAGGTTTTAACCAAAAAATTCGAACAGAATTAATGCCTTTTCAAGCCAAAAAACAAGCTGTAAAAATGATTAAAGCAACACCCTCATTTTGGTATAATGAAACCCTAGATTACAAAACTTTTATGGTGCCTGGAATCATCGTTATTCTAGTAACCATGATTACATTTTTCTTGTCAGGAATGAATATAGTTCGAGAAAAAGAAATAGGAACACTAGAGCAAATGAACGTAACACCCATAAAAAAACATCAATTTATCATTGGTAAATTATTGCCTTTTTGGTTGTTGGGAATGTTTATTCTATTCTTTGGAATGAATATAGGGCAAATCCTTTTTGACGTACCTTTACTAGGAAATCCTGTTTGGATTTTACTTTTTGCATCTATTTATATTTTAGTATTTTTGGGTATGGGATTCTTTATTTCAAACTTTACAGATACCCAACAGCAAGCCATGTTTATCGCTTGGTTTTTTGTCGTGATATTTATCTTGATGAGTGGACTATTTACACCTATAGAAAGTATGCCAGCATGGGCACAAAAAATTACAGAATTCAACCCTGTTCGCTATTTTATAGAAGTAATACGAATGGTAATGCTCAAAGGATCAGGGCTCAATGATATAATGCCACAATTAATAAAAATAAGTATTTATGCAGTAGTAATGAACACATTAGCAGTAGTGAGTTATAGGAAAACAACTTAAAGTTGAAAGTTGAAAGTGAAAAGTTGAAAGTCTTGTCTCTTGAGTCTTGATTCTTGATTCTTGCAGCGAAGCGGTCTTAAGTCAAATTTATTAACCAAATCTATATATTATGAACACAACAACAAAGTATCCAAAAGCCATGATTATCATTCATTGGTTAACAGTCGTATTATTAATTCTTGTTTTTGTAAGGGGAAAAGCCTTAGAAGGACTTGATTTTAATGCAGAGAACATGAATAGCTTTCGAGCACATGCCATACTGGGAATGGTGCTATTAATTTTGACCTTGATACGTATATTTATCAAGAGAAAAAACAAAAATAATGTGCCAAAAGAAATAGAATATTACAGTGCAGGACATAAAATGATGGTTAACACTATTAATAAACTAATCTATGTTTTACTGATTGTAACACCGATGATTGGTTTTATGATGATTTACAAAACAGGTGCTTTAGCCTATGATTTTGGTGGAGCTTTTCCAACAGATGCTCATTTTAATGAAACCTTAGAAGTACTACATAAAGTATTTGTATTCACCCTATTAGGTATGGTAGCACTTCATGTTGCAGGTGTCGTTATGTACAAAATAAAAACAGGAGAAAACTTAGTAAAACGTATGTGTATGTTTCTAAAATAGACGTAAGACGAAAAGACACAAGACTTTAGACGGGTTTTTGATAATACTAAATAATATTAAACAAACGAAAATGCGTCTAACATCTAATATCTAATAGTGAAACGGTCTAAAATCTAATTCCAAAACCAAAAAGAATGAAAAAAATATTTTTTATAAGCGTACTATTATTAGTAGCTACAATAAGTTGTAAAGACACCAAAAAAACAGCAGAAAACAAAGTGTCTGAAACAGAAACAGTTCAAAACATAAAAGATAGTGAAGGCTATAAGCTTATGGAACAAAAGTGTTTTATTTGCCATTTCCCTGTTCCAGATGGTTCAAGAAGAGATGAGATGATTGCGCCACCAATGTTAAGAGTTCAAGAGCACTACAAACCTGCTTATCCTAATAAAGCAGATTTTGTAAACGCTATAAAAGAATGGGTAAAAAATCCAACAGAAGAGAAAATACAAATGCCAGGAGCATCACGTAAATTTGAAACTATGCCGTATTTACCTTATCCTGATGAAGAAGTGCAATTGATAGCCGAAACTTTATTTGAAATAGACTTTAGTGCTGAATTTAAAGGTCAAGGTCGTGGTCAAGGTCGTGGACAGGGCAAAGCTCAAGGTAATGGTGGACACGGAAGAAAGCAAGACTTACAGCTTAATAATGGTGAGAAATGGCAACTCAATAAAGAAGCGATTGCCAATGTAAATAATATCATTAAAAAGTTAGACGCTTTTAAATCAGATGATGTAAAAGCCTATCAAAACTTAGGAAAAGAAGTGTTTCAAATTGCCAAAACACTAATATTAGATAAAACAATAGAAAATCAAAAATTTGATCAATTACAAGCCTTTTTCCATAATATAGAAGATGATACACACGAGCTTATACAAGTAAAAACAGTAGCAGAAGGGCAAGAAAAACAAGAAATTATCAAGAAGAAATTTAGTAAATTCTTTGACTTTTTTGAGTAACGAAGAAAAAGGAAACAAGAACCAAGAAACAAGACGGGAGACTAGAAGTTGAATGTTGTAGTAAAGCGTGTCTAAAAGTGAAACAGTCTTGATTCTTGCAGCAAAGCGGTCTTGACTCTTGATTCTTGACTTCATTTCAATAATTAAAACAAAACATCATGAATTACGGTAAAAAAAACATTTCAACAGGACTTTTAGTTTTAGCAACATTTATGGCGTATGGCTTTGGGCTAATTTACATGCGTGATTTTGCACCCGATAAAGTAGAATGGATTGCTAATTCACACACAGGAACACATTTTGAAGCGAGATTGGCTCATGTTCACGGTAATTTATTTGCCCTATTAAACATTATTTTGGGGTATCTATTACTAAACCTAAATATTAGAGAAATAGCTAAAAAATGGATTTCTATCCTATTACTTGTTGCTTTTTTGATGCCTTTGGGTATTGTTGCTGAATTTACCTTAGGAGTACCACCAATATTTGTATTAATAGGTGCTATTTCAGCAGTAACTGCGGTAGCTTGGTTTGGAATAGAAGTATATAAGAGCGATAAAAAATAATCACATAAAAAAGAGATAAAGCATCTTGATTCTTGTCTCTTGGTTCTAACAATTAATACATATTTCTTAAGTCTTTAAACATAAATCTAAAAACAAATAATAATCATGAGAACAAAATTCATTTTACCCATACTACTAACCTTATTTTTCACTTCATTTTCTCATTTTGAAGCCAAGGCTTGCGAAATAGATTTTGAAATAATAAAAGGTAAGAAAGATGTGTATCAAGTAGGAGATCAAATTATTATTAAGGTTATCGTAGAACTCACTCACAGAAGTTGCCCTGAAGCTTTGAAAAAAACTAAATTTAAAATGAACGGGATGAAAGTGACAGGATCTACAGGTTGGAAACAAATTACGACAATGATTTACGAACGAAAATTAAAAATTACAATCACAGGAACTGATGATGGAAAAGTAACCATCAATGTCATACGAGAATGTGATAAAGATGGTGGTTTTGGTTCGTTAAAGCTAGAAGCTGTTCCAAAAAAATAGTCTAAAAACGAGTTTAAATTATTGAAATTACAAATCAAAGTTTATATACTATGCATACTTATATTAGAATACTGTTTTTTGTATTTGCATTAGCATCTATTAGTCTTGTTGCACAAGAAGATGAATTTAATGATTCCAATAATAAAACAGAAAACGTTCAAGAAAAAGATGAATTTAGTGACGATGAATTTGAAAACACAAACAAACAAACACAAGAAATAGATGAATTTGGTGCTGAAGAAGATGAATTTTCAACTGGAGATGAGTTTGCAGAAGATGGAGATGAGTTTGGTGATTTTTCTGAAGAAGATATGGTTCCTGCAAAACCAAAAACCAATTGGAATCGTTTTAATTGGGCAATAGGAATTCTATTTTTTACATTTTTAGCAGGAGTCTTTGTAAGATACGAAAAGACACGAAAACTACGTCCGTTGTTTTTGTTAGCTGCTGTTGTTATTTTAGGTTTTTATCGGGGTGGACCAGGGATTATTTCTAGTTTTCAAAACACCTTTTTATTCTTTATAGGAACACATGCAAAATGGACGGCAATGGTCTTGTTTTTAGGTGTAATCGTGCTGACTTATTTTCAAGGAAAGGTTTTTTGTGGTTGGATTTGCTACTTAGGTGCCATACAAGAATTTTTATATATTGGAAAAATAAAAGTACTACAAACAGAAAGAGCTCAAAAAATAATGCGAATTATGCGCTATGTTATTTTAGGGATTCTCTTTGTACAACTAGCCCTTTCGCAAAGTATAGAATGGAGTAAAATAGGTCCTTTTAAAGTGATTTTCAATTTGTATTCCCCTAACAATACAGGTTATATTTTATTGGCAATTTTACTGGTGAGTTCGCTATTTATTCACAGACCTTTTTGTAAAGTAGCTTGCCCTGCCGGTCTTATTTTTGGCTGGGTAACCAAAATACCTGGAGCTTCAGTCTTAGGAATTACAAACTCTTGTGCAGGATGCAAAATATGTGATACAGCTTGCGAAATTAGAGCCATAACTAGAGAAGGAAAAACATCAAAACTAGACAATCAAGAATGTATAATGTGTGGAGAATGTATGAGTGATTGCAAAATAAAAAGTATTAAACCATTTACAAATAACAAAGAACATCATGGGAAATTTACACTTAAAGGAATCAAAAAAGTTAGCGTTAAAAACGCTATTAAATAAATCAACTATTATTTCAATACTTATTGGAATAGTATTATTGGGTAGTTATCAAGCCAATGCGCAAATGGATTGCAGAAGTATGATTGGAGCGCACCTAACACCGATTAGCGAAAAAATTCCTATTTCATGGGCAATAGAAGGAACCATGGCGCCAGGCATGATGACTAGCCCTTGGGATGATAAAGACAATGCTAAACTAAACGGCGGGATGTTAATCGGCGCCTTAGAGTTTAGTTTGTCTAAAAAAAGCAACATCTATATTGAAGGTGGGTATAAAAATTGGCAAAATTCAGAACTAGTAGTTGATGATAATCAGAAAAGCAGACATCTTGGAATACGACAGTTTTTTTACACCTATACAGCTGAAAATACTAAAGTAAAATTAGGCTTACACGAAACCCGATTAGGCGAATTTTTTTTAGTTGATGAAAGAGTTTTAGGTACAAGTATTGATCACGAAATGGGTGCGTTTAACCTAAATCTTCGAGGTGCTACTGTGATGAAAAATTTTGCTCGTATGGGGCAATTTTGTTCTAACAGACATTTGTATGGCGTAACTCACCCTAATTACACGGAAAGAATTGGAGAAGATCCAGGCGACACCAATATGGCTGGTTTGGTAATTAACTGGGATCCACATTATGTAAAACCAGTAAAATCACCAGCTTCTGATGATGAATTTCAAGATAATGATGATGAATTTCAAGATTCTAGCGATGAATTTATAGACAGTAACGATGCCAATCACGAAAATCACGATTTTAGCGAATTTGGAGAATCAAGTGAGTTTGGTAGCTCAGGTAAAACAAAAAACAAAATTGTCTTAAACAATGTTGCCCTTATACTTTATGACGAATTTGGACAAGAAGATTTTATACCAGAAAATAAAATTTATGTGGGTTCATTATTAGATTTTACATTACCACAAGAATTCTTTTTTCAAACAGGTGGTATTTACCAAAACATGGAAAACAACAATTCGGTAGCTTATATAGCAAAGTTAGGTAGAAATTTCACGTGGAAAGATGCGTCTAACACAAAGGTAAGTGCTGCTTATATTGGGCAATTAAATATAGATGAAGATGCGTTGTTTCAACCCTTATTTAGCAACCTTTTTTTAGGAGAAATTATGCGTATGGATGCGATTGATTTTCCACTTTGGCAAGCTGCTGTAAAGCATCGTTTTCCAGGGAAATTGAAGTTTCATATTGCCGTAAAAGGCGTTGGACAAGTAGAAAAAGCAAACACAAATGAACAAAATATTGAAGCAGGAATTATGCTTTTTAAAAACCATTTAAAAGTTACCTTAGTAGGAAGTCACGTAAGTACCGATTTATTGCCTAATGATTTTAATACAGCACGTTTAGAAATGCGTTTGGCATTTTAATCGCGGAGCGATAGTCAATATTCCCTAACAGGTTTTTAAAAACCTGTTAGGTCTAGCAAACAGGAATAACTTATCCGTTTTTAATCATATTTCAAACATCATGAAAAAATATAGTTTTTATTTATTAGGCATATTACTTGCTACTTTTGGTTTGCTAACCCTATATTTGAGTGGGTCGGTAATCTTCGATTTATTTGAAATGAGAGCCAAACAAGGCGATTTTGTAATGCCTGTAATTTGGGCAAACTTTGTAGCTAGTTTACTGTATTTAGTAGCCGCTTTTGGATTTTTTAAACAAAGAAAATGGACAAGTAAAATATTGATTTTTGCAGTTGCAGTTTTGATTATAGGTGCTGTTGGGTTGTATTTACACATTGATTCAGGTGGTGTTTATATGCAAAAAACGATAAAAGCAATTGGGTTAAGAATGGGAGTTACCTTGGTTTTTTTAGCATTTTCTTATTTTAAAATAACCAAAAAAAAGAAAGATATAATAACAAATTAAATGAAGTTTAGCTTTCGATATATTATAGCATTTTTTGGCTTGCTAACACTTTTTTTAAGTAGTTCGGTATTATTTGATGTATTTGGAATTAGAGAAAAAGCAGGTAATTATGTTCCGATTATCGTATGGGCAAATTTTATTAGTAGTTTTATTTATCTTTTAATCGTATACTATTTTTTTAGCATTAAAAAATGGTCTGGAATACTCTTACTTATTGCTACAATGATTTTAATAATAGCATTTATAGGCTTACGGATTTATATAAATTTTGGAGGTGATTTTGAAACTAAAATAATTGGAGCATTGTATTTTAGAATCTATTTTACACTAATATTATCATTAGCTGCCTATAAAATAACAGGAAATCAATCTCAAATAAATACTAATTAATTATAATATTAAAGCTTGGTTTTGGTTAATTTCCATGGAGGCTCGTTTTTAAAAGGGCGAGTATCCTTAATAAAACATCTAAAAGTAAAAACTAAATGATAAAATACTCGCATTTATTCACCCTAATTTTTATTGGATTGATTTCACTGTCTTTTTCTAAAAAAAATGAAATTTATTCCTTAACAGTTACTGTAAATTCACTTCGTAATTCTGATGGTGTGGTCTTGTTTTTATTATACAATGAAGACGGCACTATTCCAGATAAAGATCGCTCTAAATACTACAAGAAATTTTCAAGTAGCATTGCATCTAACAAAGCTACAATTACTTTTGATAGTTTACCACAAGGTAAATATGCTATTAATATTATTCATGATGAAAATAGTAACGGAAAAATAGATATGGGCTTTTTATTACCCAAAGAAGGGATAGGTTTTTCAAATTTTAAAAAATTAAATATATTTAACCGACCCAACTTTTCTAAAGCTAGTTTTAAGTTAGATACGGATATTAGTATTAATATAAAGACGATTTATATGTAACTTTAGCTTAAACAAACTATAAACATGAGAAATACATTTTTTCTAGGCATTGCATTATTTTTTGCTTTCAATTTTCACTCTCAAGAAATTGAACCTAATATTGATTTAGGATTAATAGCTCAAGCAAACCAAGGAAACAGCTATGTTACTTTTCCTACGGATATTGGAAATATAGAGCCTTTAATTTTTGAAGGAAATCTTATTCCAAATTTTATGTTGCGGCAGAATAAGAGTTCTCGATTACTAGGTGTTTTTACGCCACAAATAATGATAAGAATGTACAACGAGTTTTCGCACCCTGTAAAAACACCGAGCTATATGCCTATGTTAACAGCTTATTATTTGATAGGAAACAGAGAGCAAAGTGAATTACTTACTGTATTTGGACGCTTAGCACACCACTCAAATGGTCAAAATAATGACCTAATCCTAGAAGATGGAAGTGTCAATTATAACTCTGGAGATTTTGCCACTAATTATTTTGAATTAGGTGGAATTGTCACGGCGTTAAATAGAAAAACGTATGCCATACAATTTTTAAAAACGTCGTATGAATATCATCCCGAAAATTCCGTTCATAAACTTTTAGAAGGACGTTATAGCAGGCATAGATGGCATAATGAATTCTCTGTTTTTAAACTACCCAAAAGAGATACCAAAACTAAAGATAAAGCAGATATTTCTATCAACCTTAAAACGACTTGGTTATTTGGCAATTTACCTGATACAGACGCTGTTTCATTTGACAGATTACAAGCAAGCCTTACTTTTAGTTATTACCCTACATTCTTAGAAGATATGGGGTTTTTTGTGCAACTATATAGTGGAAAAGATTACTACAATGTATATTTTGATGAAAATAGAACGATGATTCGCTTCGGACTAATGACTGATAAATTACGATTTTAAAACTAAATTATAATGAAAAACACACCTTTTTATGTCAAAAAATATTCAGGAGAATTAGAGCTATTCTCTTCCGATAAATTAAGAAAATCATTAGAAAGAAGTGGGGCAGATGCTATTATAATTGATTCGATTATAGAGACAATATATCAAGAATTATATGATGGTGTTACCACAAAAGAAATCTATAAAAAAGCTTTTCGTTTACTGAAAAAAGCAAATAGAATAAGTGCCTCAAAATACAGTTTAAAACGGGCTATTTTTGATTTAGGACCTACAGGTTATCCTTTTGAGCAATTAGTGGGCGCTTTACTAAAAGAAAAAGGATATAAAACACAAGTAGGCGTATTAGTAGCGGGCGAGTGCGTTACCCACGAAATAGATGTTTTAGCAGAAAAAGAGGGTAATACGTTTACAATAGAGTGTAAATTTCATACCAATGCTAAGACGGTGAGCAATATAAAAGTTCCGTTGTATATCAATTCCAGATTTAAAGATGTTCAAAAAAAATGGAATGCCAATCCAAATAAAACATCTTTTTTAAAACAAGGCTGGATTGTAACCAACACAAGGTTTACAGAAGATGCCCTTAAGTATGGAAAAAGTGCCGGACTAGTTTTAATTAGCTGGAATTACCCCATAAATAACGGAATTAGTAAGAATATTGATAAATATGGACTTTATCCGATAACTACATTAACCAGTCTTACCAAAAGGGGAAAAACCTTACTTATAGAAAAAGACATTATTTTAACACAAGACATTTTAACGTCAAGAGATGAACTCGAAAAATTACACATATCTGCAACTAAAATTAATAAAATCTTGTCTGAGGCAAAACAGCTATGTGATACTAAACTGACTCTTAACTAAGAAAATTTTCTATTAATTTTAGAGAATATTAACAAAACAATCAAAAAACCATTAACTTTTTACAAAATAGTATAATAAATTTTCATTTTTGGCACCTATCTTTGCACCAGTAATCTAATAAGCATTTGACTACAGAAACGTTTCATATCAAAAACATGCTTTGTGGCTGTTGCCAGAAACTAATTAAATTAGAATTTGAAAATAATGGAATAGATGTTATTTTGATCAGGCAAGGTTTTGTGAAAATTTCATTTGATTCAGCTAAAATTACCTTAGAGCAAATTGACAGCATTCTAAAAAATAATGGGATGTCTTTAATTAAATCTCGTGATCAGATACTAGTTGAAGAAATTAAAACAGCTATTGTAGAACTGATTCATTATTCTAATAATATTGATTCTGTAGTTCAAAAATCAGTGTATTTAGTAGAGAAATTAGGACTTAGCTACCAACAAATTTCTAAATTATTTTCAAAACATGAAAAAATAACATTAGAACGATTTGTGATTTTAAATAAAATTGAGCGGATTAAAGAACTCATTGACCAAGACGAATATACCTTGAGCGAAATCGCTTATATCATGGATTATAGTAGTGTACAATATCTTTCTAATCAGTTTAAAAAAGAAACAGGGATGTCTGTCAGTACATATAAAAAAAGTGATAAATCAATAAAAAGAAGTTTAGAAAACTTATTAAATATATAATTATGAAAATAAGAAATAATATAGCTATTTCAGATAATGGTTTTGTGTTTGATTCTAACAATGGAGAATCTTTTACCCTAAATAAAATAGGTTTAGAGATTTTACAACTCTTAAAAGATCAACTTACAGAAGATGAAATAACCGCAAAAATAACAGAAAAGTACGATGTAGACACCACTACTTTTGAGCAAAATTATTTTGATTTTATTGGGATGTTACGACACCATAATCTCTTTGAAAAAGAAACTTTTTAAAGGTTTTACCTATTAAACTAAATCAATGAAGAAAACACAAATAACAATAGGCGTTACAGGTTTAAATAACACAGACAATCCAGGTCCAGGGATTCCTGTTATTAGAGCTTTGCGAGATTCTGACGAATTTGACGTTAGGATTATAGGTTTGGCTTACGAAAGTTTAGAACCAGGAATTTACATGAAAGACCTTGTTGATAAAACCTACCAAATTCCGTATCCTTCTAACGGAGAAGCTATTTTTTTAGAACGTTTAAAGTATATTAACGAGAGAGAAAATCTAGATATTATTATTCCAAATTTTGATGCGGAATTGCATACTTTTATGAAGTCAAAAGAATATTTAGAAAAAATAGGCATTAAAACTTTTTTACCTACTTTTAAACAATTTGAAGAACGAGACAAAACAAATTTACCAGAGTATGGTGAAAAATATGGCATTAAAGTTCCTTATAGCAAGGCAATTGACAATTATAATGATATTAAGAAGCTGAAAAGTGAATTTGATTTTCCTGTGTTAGTAAAAGGTAAATTTTATGATGCGTATATCGCTTATAATATTGATCAAGTGATAAATCATTTTAACAAAATTTCAGTAAAATGGGGCGTACCTATTATCATCCAAGAATTTATTAGGGGAACAGAAGTAAATGTAGTCGCTTTAGGTGATGGAGAAGGAAATACGATAGCTGCCGTACCTATGCGTAAGCAATATATTACCGATAAAGGTAAAGCTTGGGGCGGAATTGCTATTGGTGACGAAATATTACTAAACCTGACAAAAAAATTAATCAAAGACACGCATTGGAGAGGCGGAATGGAATTAGAAATGATAAAAAACGCAAAAGGAGAATATTATCTTATAGAGATAAACCCACGAATACCTGCATGGGTGTATTTAGCGGTAGCAGCAGGTCAAAATATACCTGAAGCATTGGTTAAACTAGCTTTAGGGAAAAAAGTACAGCCGTTTAAATCATACGAAGTAGGTAAAATGTTTATTCGCTATTCGTATGATATGATTGGCGATATATCGCAATTTGAAAAACTCTCTATGAGTGGAGAATTGGATCTTAATTAACAAAGAATAATAATTAAAAACACTACTGCTTAGAACATTTTATTTTCTCAGTACTTTTATGTTTTAACAGTAAAAATATACAAATAGATGGAAAAATTAAAATACGAACGCCCAATAATAAATAAATTACAGGCTGGTATGCCCGATAAATTCGGGATGAATATAGGGGTAAAGGTAATTTCCAACATTGATGGTATCCCAGTTTCTGAAATTATCGACACCTATGGTTCGCCTACATTTGTGTTGTCAGAACAAACAATTAGAGATACTTTTCAAGAAGCAAATGAAGCTTTTACGACACGCTATCCTAAAGTGCAGTTTGCGTGGTCATATAAAACAAATTACCTAAATGCTGTTTGCAAAATTTATCATGATGAAGGTTCTTGGGCAGAAGTTGTATCAGGATTTGAATATGATAAAGCAATAGGCAATGGTGTTAAAGGAAGTAATATTATTTTTAACGGCCCAGATAAATCAGATAAAGATTTAGAAAAAGCTATTGAAAATGATTCTTTTATACATATTGATCATTTTGATGAGTTATATTCTCTTATTAAAATTACTTCAAAATCAAACAAAAAAGCCAAAGTTGCCATACGAGTAAATATGGATACAGGTATTTATCCACAATGGGATAGGTTTGGATTTAATTATGAAAATGGTGATGCTTGGAAGGTATTAAATAAAATAATGCTGGCTGATCATTTAGAATTAGTAGGTTTGCACACACATATTGGCACCTATATTTTGACCCCTAATGCGTATGGAGTTGCGGCAAGCAAATTGTCTGAATTAGCTGTAAGAGTCTATCGAAAATTTAATCATATTGTCAGTTATATTGACATGGGTGGTGGTTTTGCTTCTGACAATACTTTAAAAGGGGCATATTTACCAGGAAAAGATACTTGCCCATCTTTTGATGATTATGCAGAAAGCATTACCAATGCTTTAATTAATTCAGAGATTCCACCCGAAAATTTACCTACTTTGATTTTGGAAACAGGAAGAGCCTTGATAGATGATGCAGGTTATTTAGTAGGAACAGTACTTGCCAATAAACGTTTAGTAAGTAGCCGTAGAGCTACTATTATTGATATAGGTATAAATTTATTATTTACCAGTTTTTGGTATGAACATGAGATTTATCCTGTAAAGCAAGTGTCAGAGCAAACAGAAGATACGACTATTTATGGTCCTTTATGTATGAATATTGACGTAGTGCGGTCAGCTGTAAAATTTCCGCTTTTGCAAAAAGGAGATCATGTTATCATCCCTAGAGTTGGTGCGTATAACATGACACAATGGATGCAGTTTATTACCTTAAGACCTAATATTGTTTTAATTGATACAGATAAGAAAATGCATATTATCCGTGAAAAAGAAACCAACGAAACCTTTAATACACAAGAGAGATTACCTAAACATTTAAGTTAATCAGTCTATTGACTAGACTTTGTATCTTTGTGTAAAAAGTATTCAATAAATATGAGTAAACCAAATTCATTTACAGCCAAGCAGTTTTGGGAAGCCACAATCAACAGTTATTCGCAAGTATTTTTTTCGGATAATAAGTTGTTTGGTTTTATATTGTTGGTGGTTAGTTTTTTTGATATTTGGGCTGGTATTTCAGGACTTTTAGCCGTTTTGACTACTATTGGTATTGCCTTGGCTTTGGGGTTTAGCCATTTTCAAATACAAAAAGGAAGTTATAGTTTTAATAGCCTTTTGGTGGGTTTGGGTACAGGTTTGTCCTTTACACCTGGCATAGAATTATTTGTGCTTGTGTTTTTTGCAGCACTAATTACCTTTATTATTACACTAGCTTTAGAAGGTTTTTTTGCAAAATATGCTTTGCCTTTTTTGAGTATTCCATTTCTTATAGGTATGTGGGTTGTCGTATTGGCAAGTAGAGATTTGCAAGATATAGGTCTTAGCGAACGAGGAATTTACACCGCAAACGAACTGCATGCAATAGGAGGAATAGGTTTAGTAAATTTGTATACTTGGCTAAACAACCTAGAGATTCCCCATGTTATAACCACCTATTTATATTCTCTAGGTGCTATCTTTTTTCAGTATAGTTTGCTAGCAGGTTTTGTTATTGCTATCGGAATATTATTGTATTCTCGTATCTCCTTTTTACTTTCTTTAGTCGGTTTTTTAACGGCTTATTATTTTTATAGCTTTTTAGGAGCAGACATTGCTCAGTATGGCTATACTTATATTGGTTTTAATTTTATTTTGACTGCTATAGCAATAGGAGGCCATTTTGTTGTAGCGAGCAAGCAATCCTTTTTGTGGGTGCTTTTATTATTGCCCGTAGTTGTTTTGTTTACGTTGAGTTTGACTAAAATTTTATTGCCCTATCAACTTTCTATTTATTCGTTACCCTTTAATATTGTAGTGCTTTTGTTTTTGTATATTTTAAAACTTCGTGTAAAAACGGATAGCAAACTTAAAGAAGTTAGTCTCCAATTAAATAATCCAGAAAAGAATGTTTACTACCTAGAACAAGCAGAAAATCGCTTTAAATGGTTGCAGTATTTTACTATTTCACTTCCTGTACATGGCAAATGGAAAATTTCGCAAGCAGAAGATGGCGAACATACTCATAGAGGAAATTGGAAATACGCATGGGATTTTATTGTGACGGATAAAAACGATAAAGAATTTAAAAATCAAGGCGATTTTGTTGAAGACTATTTGTGTTATGCTAAGAACATAATTGCACCAGCTTCGGGAACAGTTGTCGAAATTGTAGATGGTATTGAAGACAATATCATTGGCGACGCTGATGTGATTAACAATTGGGGAAATACAATCATTATTAAGCATGCAACCTATTTATATTCTCAAATAAGTCACATTAAAAAAGGCAGTTTTAAGGTTAAAAAAGGGCAGGTTATCAAAAAAGGAGAAACCTTGGCCTTGGTTGGTAATTCAGGGCGATCGCCTTATCCACATATTCATTTTCAGTTGCAAGCAACTCCGTCTGTAGGGTCAAAAACTTTAGATTATCCTATTGACCATTTTGTAATTGACAACAATGAATTTAACAGTTATGCAAAACCATTGCTAAACGAGCAGGTTTCCAACATAAAAACTACAAATTTATTACAACAAGCACTCAAGTTTATTCCTGGGCAAACCTTAAAAATAACTACTGAAAACAAGGAAAAAACAACCGAAGAAACATGGCAAGTAAAAACAGATTATCACAATAATTTATACCTTGTAAATCGCGAAACAAATAGCTATGCTTACCTGCATCAAGATGGAGCGGTTCATTATTTTCAAAACTATTCGGGTACTAAGCAAACAGCATTGTATCATTTTTACTTAGCCTTGTTTCAAGTGCCTTTAGGATATTATCAAGATATGGAGGTAACGGATAGCATCCCTTCTAATTTGGTGTTTTCTAAGTTTAGAATGGTACTTCAAGACTTTTTAATTCCATTTTTCACCTTGTTTAAAGTCAATTATAAATTGAAATATATTCATATTGATAACGAAATGTTGCCTAAAAGAATTGAGTTAAAAGCCAAAATCACGAAACGCATATATACTAAAGACAAAGAGCATCAAGAATATACAATTATAATTTCTGAAAATAACTGCATAGAGATTGCCACAGATACTATGAAAATAAATATTACAAAAAATTGATCGCGGGGCGATAGCCAATTTTGATAGCTATTTGGGAGGTTTAATTTATCGTCTGATTTTGTCGGAAGAAATGAAAAAATATTTAAATTTAATACTACTATGAGACTAGACTCGGTGTAGTTTCTTAATGATACAACATGAAAAGAATAATAGCATTGTTTTTCTTACTTCTTGGAGTTGCACTAACGGCTCAAGAAACACTAAACTTCCCAGCCGTTGATAAAACAACCTATGAGCAGTATTTAAAGTCAGAATGGGAACCTTTGATTGTATTGGGTAAAAAATCATTAGATGCTGGTATTGATTTTTATTATTTGCAGGTCAGAATGGGAGTTGCCTATTTTGAACAAAATAAATTTAGACAAGCCGTCAAACATTTAGAAAACGCAAATAAAATAAATCATAGAGATGAATTTGTCTCGGTGTATTTATACAAAGCCTATTTATTTGCCAATAGAGAAGATGACGCCCGTAAGTTGGCGTATCTGTTTTCAGAAAAATTAAATAAATCATTAGGAATTACAGTAACGCCTATTTTTTCAAAAGTCTATGTAGAAACAAAGTTTGACAGTTGGGATGATTACCAAATAGAAGTAACAGACACTGACGAATTAGAACAAAAAATAAGGCAGCATTTTAATTACTTTTCTGTAAATTTTGAAAATCCTGTAAGTGCTGACACAAAGATTTTTTGGGGCTACTCGGGCATTTGGATTGATAATTTAGTGTATAAATTAGATGAAACAAATAACCCAATAAGTTTTAATCAAAATGTAAAACAAAATCAGTTGTATTTTAAATACACAAAGCAGTTTGCACAAGGGACTAATTTTTCAGTAGCTTTAAATTATATTTATTCTAATTTTAATGATTATGTCTTGATAAGATCGCAAGGCTTGGGTGGCGGTAGTACTAATGGAATGCTAACAATTAATGGGCATGAAGTAGCAGGAAGCTTATCCTTTAGCAAAGATATTTCATTATTTAAACTGGGAGTAAACACAGCAGTTTCTACATTAAATGAATCCTTTCAAGTACAACCAGGTATCAATATTGTTTATTATCCTTTTGGAAACACAAACCTATATGTGTCGAGTGACTTTATACAGCAATTTGAATTTGATTCAAATGAAACTAGAATGGATCATATTTATAAACAAGCTATTGGATTTAGAGTATCAAAATTCTATATAGAACCTTATTTATCTTGGGGAAAATTAGCGAATTACACACAAAGCAATGCCTTTATTATTGTAAATGATAGTGATTTTATACAAGATAAAAAAGGAATAAAACTCTATGCTTATTTACTAAAAAATAGACTAAATATTTATGCAGAATACCAACAATACACTAAAATAAATACCTATAAAATCAACGAGGTAGAAGATCAAATCAATTATAATTATCAATCAATTATCGGAGGAATAACATGGAAATTTTAAAAAAACGAATTACAAATACACTCTTATTTTTGCTTTTAACGACTAGTTTATTGGCACAAACCAAAGTTCAAGAAGCTTTCGCAAAAAGTTATGTTTTGGAGAGAAATGGCGAATATAAACAAGCCGCTGATAAACTAAAAGCGGTTTATGATGTATCATCTTATGAGATAAATTTACGTTTAGGTTGGCTAAATTATCAAGCTGGCATATTTACAGAATCAATAGCGCATTATCAAAAAGCGATAAGTCTAAAATCATATTCAGAAGAAGCTAAATTTGGTTTGATATACCCTTATGTAGCTATAGGGAAATGGGATGAAGTGGTTAACCAGTATACTAAAATACTATCAAATTCACCCAACAATACAATAGCAAACTATCGTTTAGGTTTGATATATTATGGGAGAAAAGAGTATGAAAAGGCACATAAATACTTTAAGATCGTAGTTGATTTATATCCGTTTGATTATGATGGTTTGTTACTGTTAGCATGGACAAATTATCAGCAAAGCAAGTTGCGTGAGGCAAAGGTGTTGTTTAATAAAGTGCTACTGCATACTCCAAATGATGCATCGGCCTTAGAAGGTCT
>DQTL01000303.1 GCA_015662775.1 Lutibacter sp. | reverse complement strand
TTCTTTGCATAGCCATAGTTACGGAAATAGTTTTTAACGAAGAAAAAGGAAAATAGAAATGATTTATATTGAGTATTCTGAAATTAAATTGGTATTACAGTATAGTTAAGGAATTGCCACAAATAACAGTGTTTTTTTAAATGTAGTCAAATCTGTCTTTTCTCTTTGTTCTTTTAGCGAAGCGGTCTTTGTTCTGACTTACAAAAATAGAAACAAACTACTTCAATGCCTCTTTCATCTGCCTAATCATTTCTTGAGGATTTGTAGCCTTAAAAATACCAGAACCCGAAACAAATATATCACAACCAGCATCAGAAACTTTTTTGATATTGGCTAGTTTAATACCGCCATCTACATTTACTTCAATGTGTTCAACATTGTGTTTCTTAAGCATTTGTTTTAATCTTTTGAGCTTATCAATGGTGTTTTCAATAAAACTTTGCCCACCAAAACCAGGATTTACAGCCATAATTAAAATCATATCTAAATCACCTAATACTTCTTCTATTGAAGACAAAGGTGTATGCGGGTTTAGAGAAACTCCTGCTTTAACTCCTTTAGCTTTTATCTGTTGCAAAACACGGTGTAAATGTGGTGTGGCTTCAACGTGAACAGTCAAATAGTCGGCTCCTGCGTCACAAAAAGCAGCCACATAATCTCCAGGATTTTCAATCATTAAATGCACATCTAAAGGAATTGTAGAAACGTTTTTAATGGCTTTTACAATAAAAGGGCCAAAAGTAATATTCGGAACAAAATGCCCATCCATCACATCTAAATGTAATAAATCAGCACCTGCTTCCTCAAGCATTTTTATATCTTTTTCAATATTTGAAAAATTTGCTGACAATAATGAGGGTGCTATTTTTTTTGTTTTCATATTTTTAAGTTGAAAGTTTGTAAAGTTGTAGATACGCAATGCATTGCGTATCTACAACGGGAATATTTTCACTTATAAGGATTCCACAACTTCTACCACTTTCTCTGCCGTAATTCCAAATTCTTTATATAAAACAGCAATAGGTGCCGAAGCTCCGAAGCTATCTATTCCAATGATTTTCCCTGCTAAACCTACATATTTATGCCAAGATTGACTTGCCGCGGCTTCTACCGCAACTCGTTTGGTAATTTTTGAAGGCAATACATTTTCTTTAAATTTTTGGGATTGTTCGTCAAAAATATCAGTAGAAGGCATGGAAACCACTCGTACTTTAATTCCTTTTTTATTTAAAATTTCTTTTGCTTTTAAGGCAATTTCAACTTCAGAACCTGATGCAATTAAGATGGTATCAAATTCCTCATCTTGTACCAAAACATAGCCACCTCTATCTGCGGCTTGACAATCGGTTACACCTTTCTTTTTTCTGTCGATAATAGGAAGTCCTTGACGCGTTAAAACTAAGGCAGTAGGGCCTTTTTTTCTTTCTAAAGCAACTCTCCATCCTATAACCGTTTCGTTTGCATCCATAGGTCTGAAAGTGACTAAATTAGGGATAGCTCTAAGCGATGCTAAATGCTCAATGGGCTGATGTGTTGGACCATCTTCTCCAAGACCAATAGAATCGTGTGTAAACACATAGATAACTTGTTGTTCCATTAGGGCTGCCATTCGTATAGCCGAACGCATATAATCAGAAAACACAAAAAATGTCCCTGCATAAGGAATAAGTCCACCATGTAATGCCATTCCATTCATAATGGCTGCCATTCCAAATTCTCTAACGCCATAATGTATATAATTCCCCGCTTTATTCTTTTTTGAAAAAGCTTCTTGACTTGCCGCTCTTGTATTGTTTGAAGGTGATAAATCAGCAGAACCACCAACCAAAGCTGGTATGTTCTCAGCTAAATAATCTAAGACTTTCCCTGATGCAGATCTTGTTGCTAGTTTACTGCCAGATTCAAAAATAGGAATGTCTAATTCGGGTAATTGGCCTTTGATAACTTGTGTAAATTCGGTATATAATTTTTCGTTGGAAGCTTTGTAAGATGTACATTTTTCATTCCATTTATCTTCTTTATTAACACCTTTTTCAATAGCTTTTTGTGTCATTTCATAAACTTCATCAGACACATAAAAATCTTTTTGTGGAATTCCTAAAGCTTCTTTGGTGAGTTTAATTTCATCTGCACCTAACGGTGATCCATGAGCAGCAGATTTCCCTTGTTTATTGGGGCTTCCAAAACCAATCACAGTTTTGCAAATTATAAGTGAAGGTTTATTTGACTTTTTAGCTTTTTTTAATGCTTTTTTAATTTCAGCAAAGTTATGTCCATCAATTTTTTGTACATGCCAACCATAGGCTTTAAAACGTCCTTTTACATTTTCTGAATATGAAAGTTTGGTTTCTCCATCTATGGTTATATGATTAGAATCGTAAAGAGCAATCAGTTTTCCTAATTTATTATGTCCTGCAAATGCCATAGCTTCGTGCGAAACACCTTCTTGTAAATCGCCATCACCTAACATCGTATAAGTATAATGATTGACAATTTTTGCCTCTTTTTGATTGTATTTAGCCGCTAAATGAGCTTCCGCTAGTGCCATACCAACCGCATTGGCAACTCCTTGACCCAATGGACCAGTAGTTGTTTCTACACCTGGTGTGTCTTGTAACTCAGGATGTCCCGGGGTTTTACTATGCCATTGACGGAAATCTTTTAAATCATCCATTGATAAATCATAGCCATATAAATGCAATAAGCTATACAACAACATACTACCATGTCCACCTGATAAAACAAATCTATCTCGGTTAAACCAATTCGGATTTTTTGGATTAAATTTTAAGAAATCATTAAATAAAACAGCTCCTACATCTGCCATTCCCAAAGGTAAACCTGGGTGACCTGAATTGGCTTTTTGGACACCATCCATAGATAAACCTCTGATTGTGTTAGCGATTGCTTTTAAATTTTTGTTTTTCATTTTATTTGGCTTCAGTTGTGAGTTTTGTTACAAATATGGAGCAAAGATATATGAATATTATAAGAATGTATTCTTTGAAAGTACTAACCTTTTTCTTTTTATGAAAAAATGCTTACAATCCACTTCAACTAATTAGTTTATTTTTACAAATTCAAGCAAACACACACAGAATGTCCATACTGCATTACTTCTCAAAAGACACCAATAAACGAGCCGCTTTTATGTTTGGAAGTATCGCACCTATCTACGCCAGAGTAGATCATTCTTTGATAAAAGGCTATAAAAAATCTATTGAAGTTGTCAAAAAAGAAATTGATCTCAAAGACAAAAGTATTTTAGATATTGGAACGGGAACAGGAGCTTGGGCAATGAAATTTATTCAAAATGGAGCGTCAAAAGTATATGGGATTGATTTATCAGAAAAGATTTTAAAAGCAGGAAGAGAAAAACACCCAGAAATAACATTTTCAATAGGAAACGCAGAAGATTTAAAAGAATATCCAGACAATTCGTTTGATATTGTTACCGCTTCTTTTGTGATACATGGTGTCAAAGCAGATAGAAGAGAAAAAATGTTATCCGAAATGAAAAGGGTTTCAAAAAAGCATGTTGTCGTACACGATTTTATGGGAAAAACACATTATTTCGTACGTTTTCTAGAGTTTGTAGAAAGAAGTGATTACAAAAATTTTAAAAAGAATTTTTGTGCCGAATTAAAAATAAAATTTTCTAAAACCAAAAGAATAGCTTCTGATTATGGTTCGGGGATTTATATTGGAGAAATTTAATTAGTCAATTAGCCAATGATGTAATTAGTGAATAAAAACGAAACCCCATAAGAAGTACTGTCCTTGCGAGTGAGGCATGAAGCAAAGCAACCTTTCAAGACAACCTGCAACCTCCCAAAGCAAGCTCACCCAACCAACACAAAAGTTCATTAAAAACTCCACCAAACCATCATCCAACATCCTTCATGAGATTGCTTCACTCCATTGCATTACGTTCGCAATGACGGTTTCCAAAACACAATAGCCCCTAATAAAACCCGTCCTTGTGAGTGAGGCACGGTTGCGAGGCACGAAGCAAAGCAACCTTTCAAAACAACCTGTAAACACCCTAAAGCAACCTCACCCAATAACAACCAAACCACCCCATAACCACCCATTAAAAAAAGCAATTTATTATTGTAAATTATCAAATAATTTTTGTTACTTGCACAGTCAAACACCCAAGTTAAAAAATCACCTTCAAATAGATAAGTATGAACACATATAAACCCCTCTTTTTCTTTGTGTTGCTATTCACAAGTAGCCTACTTTTTTCGCAAAGTATTACCCCACCAAACCCAAGACCACCAGGACCTGGTTTGCCAATTGATGGTTTTTTAGGACTCTTAATGATTATTGCAGTGGGCTATGGCGTTTACGTCTTCGCGAGGAGGCACGACGAAGCAATCTCATCGAATAAAAAACCTATCTCGGCTGACAAACAAAGCAAAAACAAATCTTAACAACCCAAAAAAATAATTTATTATGAACTTTTCAAAGAAAAATCACAAACGCTACAATACATTAAATCGGATTAAAAAAACACTACTTACCCTAATCTTGGTGTTTACTAGTGTCCTGTTTTGGGGACAGGTAACTATCTTAACTCAAGATTTTGAAGCCGATTTAGTTGGTTATTCACATACACCGTCTCAAACACCCTCTACGGATCCTGGAGATCAATACTTTTATAGAGATTTACCATCTAATAATGATATTTATGAAGGTTCGGTGGGGCCATATACTAACGTTACAGATAGTTATTTATTTGTTGGTTCAAATCCAAATACAATCAATTCAGGTAATCCTGGTGTGTTGTCTTTGAACGCAATAGATGTATCAAGTTATTCTAATTTAGAGTTGAGTATAGATTGGGGAGCTGTGCCGAATGATTGGGATGCATCTGATGAATTGAAAGTTGAATATAATTTTGATGGAGGAATTTGGTCTACACTTTATAGTTTTGAAAGTAGTGGTGATGGTACGAATGAGCCTATTGATTTATTTGGAAATGCTACGGGAGGTAATAATACAGCTAATGGTACAACTTTAACATACGCTTTAACAACAATTATTTCAGATAATTTCATTGGATCAGGAACAATACTTAATATTAGAATTGTTTGTGATGCAGATGCAAATTATGAAGCATTTGGTCTTGATGAAATAATTCTTAAAGGTACAGCAGCAGGCCCAACAATCACCACAACCCCAACCTCACTAACAGGTTTTACCTACGTAGAAGGAAGTGGCCCTTCAGCTGAACAATCTTTTACAGTTGAAGGTTCCAACCTTACTAATGATATTGTTGTGACGCCACCAACCAATTGGGAAATATCAACAACTTCAGGTGCCCCATATCAAACTACAGCGATTACTTTATCTCAATCTGGAGGTACAGTGAGTACAACAACACTATATACCCGAATGGTTTCAGGTTTATTAAATACAAACTCTCCATTTTCTGGAGATATTGCTTGTACAAGCACGGGAGCTACAACAGTCAATGTTGCTGTTGATGGAACAGTTACACTAGCTT
>DQTL01000315.1 GCA_015662775.1 Lutibacter sp. | reverse complement strand
TATCTCGTTCATTAAATTGTAAAAAAGCATTGAGTTTTTGACTCCAATCTTTCATTGTCATTGGTATATTTCTTTCTGCTTGATCTTCTGCATAATCAAGGTACATAGTTACAATTCTATTTAATGATTTGATTTCATCTTGTGCTAGATAATTTTTAGCCACTGTAACATCTGATTTTAATATTTTTCCATTTGGTGCTTTCTTCCAGGTCGTAAGCCCCATAAACTCTTTTTGATGATTAGCTCTCTCAACTAGAAGTTCTGAAGCTGTATGCCCATGAATAGCCCAATGAAGTTTATTTTGTACGGTAGCAAAAAAATCTTTTGTTGTCGGTGCTTTTAAGTCATAGTCTAAAGCAGTTATATAAATATCTGTAATTTGCTGATAAAAGTTTCTTTCACTTTCTCTTATATCTCTTATTTCAAGTATTAAATCTTTATAATATTGAGGATTTAAATAACTACCATTTTTTAATCTTTCATTATCAAGTACATAACCACGAGTTGCAAAAGTTTTTAAAACCTGTGTTGCCCATCTTCTAAATTCTATGCCCTTGTTTGAGTTTATCTTATATCCTAATGAAATAATTACTTCAAGATTATAATGGTCAGTATTTCTACTAACCTCTCTTTTACCCTCTTTTTGAACTATTAGGAATTTCCTAATAGTTGCGTTTTCTTCTAGTTCATTTGTTTTAAATATATTTTTCAGATGTTCATTTATAGTAGCTACATTAACATCAAAAAGTTTAGCTATAAGTTTTTGTGTTAGCCATACAGTCTCATCTTCTACTTTTACTTCTATAGTATTTTGTGCATTAGCCGTCGTAAAGATTAAAAATTCTGCTGTTGAGTTTCTTATTGTTAGGTTTTTATTGCTCATTAAAAAATTCCGTTATCATTATGTTTAATATTTGATAATCTTCACTTGTTATAGCATAGTTAAAAACATTAATATCATCCTCAACATATGAAATAATATCTAATTGTAAGCTTTCTATATCGTCATAACTTGATTCTAAATAATCATTATCTTCTTCATATTCAACTTTGAAACCACTCTCTTCTATTACGCTTTCTAGTATTTTTTGTATCTCTATATTGGCTAGTTTCATAAAAGTAGATTGACTGCGTATCGCCTTTTCGTTTATCCAAAAATCAGAAATAAGTGTTTTAATCCCTTTATTTGTGCCATTGTCTTGTGTAGCCATTGTAAAGTCTTGAATTGCTTTATCTGAGATATTACGAATATGCATAATGGCATTACGCATTTTTTCAATAGGGTTAAGTTTCTCTTTAATCGAAGCGATAAAGTCAATATGTCTATCTTCTTTTAGTCCTCGATCTTGGAGTTTTGTTTTGAGTTGCTCAAAACTACTTATGTTAGGTTCTTGTAAAAGTTCGGCAATCTTTTCTGCTTTTAGCTTCTGAGGTTGTGTGAAAGAAGAATAATGATTAAAGTAGATATAAAACAGTCCATTTTCATAATTGTCTTTTATGTTCTTAGCATCTAGTTTTTCACTTTTATTGATACCAAAACTTTTAAAGAAATCATCATTTATTGTTTTACTACTGTAAGTAATGATATAGGTTAAAACATTTCGCATATCCATCTCAAGCTCTGCTATTTGTTTATAATATCCTAATGCCATCTCTTGTAAGATACTATCGTTCATCTTTGTTATCGAAACAACACCATTTGAATTTTCAAGACTTTGCAGAAATGAAAAAACGATACCTTTAACACTCACCTCTCTTGTATCTAGCGCAGGTAAGGTGAACTCGATTACTGAGATAAAGGTTTCATTGAGTAAAAGAGTACACGAAAGAAAAGTAAAATACTCCTCTATCTCTTCTAAGATTAAATCATACTCTTCACCTATTTCATCATATAGGACAGTAGCTAGTTTTCTTACTCGTAAAGGCTCTTTATGATTGATCTGTATTTTTATAGTTTCCATTATGAGCCCATTATCATTTTTTCAACTTCTATTTTTACATTCTCTAAACCTTGAACGGCTTCAAATTTCAATTGTTTTGCTTTGTCTCTTGTATCCTGAATATATTCCGCTATTTCATTTTGTTTTTCTATCGGGGGGAGTGGAATTGTTAACGATAATAAATCTTTGGTTGATATGTTTAAAAACAATCCAGAACCAGTTAAATATTTTTCATATAGCTTTTTATAAATATTACTTCTTAATATTTCAGTAATATAATTATTATTTTCATCAGAATCTAGTATAATAAATCCGGAACTCGCTATAAAATTATTATTTTCTTTTTTAACTAATACATGTGTCCCCCATTGAGGGTTTGCAATTGCAAATAAAATTTCACCTGTTTTCACTATTTGTTGTGCTCGTGAGGGTATTTCAGGTAACTTAATATTTAATGGTTTTACAACTTCTGAACTATCTATTCCAATACTTCCTAGTTGAATATACTTATATTCCACACCTCTCTTAGCTCTAAACCTTCTATTTACCTTAAAGACAACCTTATTCAAATATTCCTGATGGTACTTAGTGCAATTTATCGCTTTATGTACTTCATCATAATATGGTAAATATGCTTCAGCATCAGTTCTTTTAGAACTAAGGCTACTTATCTTAACCTCAAAAATCCTTTTCTCTAAACTATTGTCTATTTGAGGTAAGGTAATACCTAGCTGATTTAAAAGGTAAGGATCAATACCCTCTAACAATTCTTTTGCTTGTTTTTCTTTTAGTTTTTTAGATTCAATAGCTTTTTTATAAATTTCTAATATTTTGGTGTCAAATATAATTGGAATAGAGAGTAATGCAGGATAATCAAGAGCAGGTCTTGTTCCTCCTGTAGCTCTTCTAGTTGCTAACATCTCTCCTATATCTGTATTAAGGTAGGCGGCTAATATTTCACTTGTTTGTCTATCTTTTGTTTTTATTACTACCATGTGTTGATTAGTATTTCCTACAAAACCTTCAGGAGCGACAGAAGCTATTGCCATACGACCAACACCTGTTATTTTAACCAGTAAGTCACCACCAAGGACTTGGCTTCTTTTTAAATAATTATTGTGCGTCTCTTTATTAATATATTTGCAGTTGTCAAGTTTTAAAAATCCTGTATAGGATAAATTTTGTACTCGTAAAAATGGTAT
>DQTL01000160.1 GCA_015662775.1 Lutibacter sp. | reverse complement strand
TTTGAGTTAAAACAATTGAACTAGCATCTGTACAGTTATCTGTTGCATCAGCTTCTGCTAGTGCAAAATAATCAGGAATAGTGAACATACCATTGTTATCAGAAGGAACTGCATCAGCACCAGTCATGTCACCAGGACAAGTAAGTACAGGAGCCATCCAATCCACAACATTTACTTCTTTTTGACAAGAAGCGAAGTTTCCACTTGCGTCATTAGCAAATACAGTTACCATAATTGGCGTACCTATATCACTACAATCAACATCAGTTACATCAGTTAAGATTACATCAATACCACAAGCTTCATCTAAAGTAGATAACATATCATCAGAAGAAATAGTATAGTTACCCGTTGCATCTAACTCAATGTTAATATCCGTAGATGGGTTTGGATAAGAATACTCATAGTTTAGAGTCCAAGAGTTCAATGTTCCATCGTCTAGAGCTGCAAAAGTATCTTCTATTGTTAGCGTCCAATCTCCCATTAAATTTTCACCATCAAATGCAGATAGCATATTTTCAGGGCTATAAGTACCATTAGGAGGACATGCATCAGTAACTGGATTACTTGCTTCATCATCAAGAGTCACCATTACATCTGGCTCACCACAACCAAATGCACCCGAGCCAATCATTTGAAATAAAACTACTGATGTCCCGTCAGGAGAGGTAAGCATTGCAGCAACATCACCTGACCATGCATGTGAAATATCTAAATCTATAATTAAATCAGTAACTGTAAAATTATCAGTAATATTTATGACACTAGTAACTAATGGTGTTCCATCACCGAAAAATAAACTTGGACTGTCAGAACCCGAACCGTTATCAAATAATAATGGTTCAGGACCACATACTAAAACAGGAGCTGTTTCGTCTGAAATAACAACGGCTGTTGAGCAAGAGCTTGTATTTCCAGAGTTGTCTGTAACAAAAATCTCAAGGTTTCTTTCTCCAATATCCGAACAATCAAATTCAAATGTAGTAGGTGCACCAGCCGTATAATGGATGTTTCCATTAAATACTCTAGGGCTAAATGTTACATCAAAGTATCCGCCACCATTTCCTTCGTAAAACTCTAAATTAGCATCACTAGAATGTAAATCTCCTGTTGTTCCACCATTTGTATAATGGATCGTTCCACCAAGAGTTGTTGTTATATAAAAAGCATGTGTTTCACCCGCAGCTAATTCATAAGCTAAGTCTAAGTTTAGGGGTGTAGAATTATTTGCACCATTTGATACAACAGCAGTAGCAGTTGCTATAAGAGTCCAACCTGCATTACTATTTTCAAAACCACTATAACTTCCAGTTCTAGCCCATACTTCAATATCATCAGTTGTTGCATCAGCAAGATTGATGTCAAAAGTGTTGATAGTTAAAGCATTAATTGCAGTTAAATCAAACATGTTTCCAGAAAACCCATTTCCACCTGCAAAACCAGTTTCTAAACTTGCTGTAACTTCAGTTCCAGCCCCTACAGTATAACCACAAGCCTCATCAATACTATTAATAAAAGTAGTAGCTGGTATTGTAATCGTACCATCTGCTTCTAATACGATTTCGTATGGTGGCGAAGGAACAATAGCTTCTATTGTTTGACCAACATTTAAAGAGCCTGGTGTTTCAGGTAGTGGTGCATTCCAGGTAAAACCTGCGTAGAAAGAACCTGTGCCTGAGAGTTGTAATGATTCTCCGATAGGTGTAGAATTAGGTTCAAAAACCCCAACATCTTCAGACATCATTCCTGCGGCTACTTGATTTGCTGCAGTAAAAGAACCTTCATAACTTAAAAATTGAACTACATTACCATTATTGTCAACTAAGGCAAAACCATCAGGGGATCCATTTTGTAGGCTACCTACGTCAAAAACAAGAGCACCAAAGCCATTTCCTTCATCATCGATGAGTACGCTAGCTCCTGAGTCTTGTAAAAGATATTCTCCATCTCCATAAGCTTGGCTGTTATTTCCATTGTATTTCCAGATTGCCCAATCGGTTAAGTCAGTTCCTGCAGGACCAGCTATTTCAATAAATTCATTGGTATCAGCACCAGTGTTATCATAATGAAATTCATTGATAAATACTTCAAGACCTGAAGGATTTCCTATACAATTTACAACAGGTGCTGTATCATCAATTATAGTTACAGTTGCTTCACAAGTATCTGTATTTCCTGAATCATCAGTTATGGTAAGAGTTACCGTATTTTCACCTACATCACCACAATCGAAAGTCATTTTGTCAAGTGTTAAAGTAAAACCACAGTTGTCAGAAGAACCGTTGTCAATAGCACTAGGAGTAATAGAAGCAACTCCTGCTGCATTTAATTCAATGCTCATGTTTTGGCAAAGAGCTATTGGATCTTCAACATCCTCTACTATTATGTCAAAGTCTTCAACAACGATATTGCCATCAGAATCTTCAACAGAGAATACTACATTTGTAGTTCCTACAGGGAAAACATCTCCACTTGCAAGAACGGCAGGGTCTGGCGAAATTTGAACAGGGATTATACCACCGTCTTCAATATCAACTGCTGAGGCAGCATAATTTACAACTGCACCACAAATACCAGCTTCAGAAGCTTCGGTTACTGGTGATACAGGTACATTTAGTATTGGAGCATTTCCAATAACGCCACCACTAATTGTAAAGACGGTAGTGTCGATAGGAAGAATATTTTCACCATTGGATGTTTCAGTAGTCCAGTTAGCATTATTTCCTAGCATTGAAAGATAATCAGAGAAGTTAGCTGCTCCAGCACGTGGTCCAGTATATTCACCTCCATCTGGGCTACCAGATGTAAAATAATTAATAAAAGTAGATCCCATCGTGAGACCAGTAGCAGCAAAATTAGTTCCTTGATTATTAGCTTCATTTTGAATACCAGCAAGCCAAGCAGTTATATTATTTCCATCAGGGCTACCCTGAACACAATATAAAGCATCTCCACCGCCAGATAAATTCATTCCTGGATCAAACGTTGCTACAGACAAAACACCTACCGATGCTCCAAAATTTGGATTACCTGCAGAATCAGTATCTGTAAATACAATTATGCTACCAGCATTAATTACAGATGCACCAGAATCCCACTGAAGGCTTCCTTCTCCAAAATTATCAAAACCATCACCTGCGGCATTAGGTTCGTTGTCAGAGAAATAAAGGGTAGAGTTGGCTGGAATATCAACCAATACCACAATAGCGAAATCATCATCACCATCTGCATTGAAAGCGGTGAACGCAACATCACCAGTCGTAAGTTGTGCCATGGCATTACCATATAGCAATATCATAAAAATGCTATTTAACACATAGAATAATTTTTTTTTCATTGTAAATGTTTAAAATTAATAAATTAGGTTAAGTGTCTTATTTAGCAAACAAGCTTATCTAAGACAGGCATATTTTTGCCGTTGCAAAAGTACGAGTTATTTTGTGTTATAATAAGGTTTGTATTTTAATATTCATCAATGTTTCAATTAGTTATTAACATACTTTGAGGATAATACAAATAATATAAAGATAGTTGATATTTAACAGGTTTTAAGAAGGCTTGTATTTCTACTTTTGCAAAAAGTTTAAAACATTTAGTATGTACAAATCAAAATCAGCAGCTGATGCTGTGAAAGTTATTAAATCAAACGATTGCGTTTATCTACAAATGGGAGCGGCTACGCCTCAAACTTTAGTCAAGGCAATGACTGCTAGGCATGAAGAATTACGAAATGTAGAGGTATGTATGTTACATACCGAAGGAGTTGCACCTTATGCAGACCCAGTTTTAAAAGATAGTTTTCATGTAAACTCTTTTTTTATAGGTGCTAATGTAAGACACACCTTAACAGCAGGTAATGGTTCTTATACTCCAGTATTTTTAAGTGAGTTACCTTTGTTGTTTAAAAATAATGTAGTGCCTTTAGATGTTGCCATGATACAAGTTTCACCGCCTGATAAACATGGGTATTGTTCATTAGGAGTAACTATTGGTGCAACATTAGCAGCCATTGATAATGCAAAACATGTGATTGCACAAATAAATCCTCAAATGCCTAGAACGCATGGAGCAGGGATAATTCATATTTCAGAATTAGACACTTTTGTAGAGGTAAATGAGCCCATTTTAGAGCACCATGTGTCTATTCCTTCTGATGTAGAACAACAAATTGGAGATCATATCGCCAATATGATTGAAGATAGAAGCACCTTGCAAATGGGCGTTGGAAATATTCCTAATGCCGTTTTATCTCGTTTAGGAAATCATAAAGATTTGGGTTTACATACCGAAATGTTTTCTGATGGGGTTATTGATTTAATCTTAAAAGATGTTATAAATGGAAACTATAAAAAAGTAAGTAGAGGTAGAGCATTAGCCACTTTTTTAATGGGATCAAAAAGGCTCTATGATTATGTAGATGACAATCCTTTTGTAGAAATGCGTGAAGCTGATTTTGTAAATGATGTTTATATAATTAGACAAAATAAAAGAATGGTTGCGATTAACTCTGCCATTGAAGTTGATTTAACAGGTCAAGTATGTGCAGACTCTATAGGAACGCGTATGTATAGTGGCGTAGGTGGTCAGATGGATTTTATTCGTGGTGCTTCTTTAAGTAAAGGAGGGAAAGCAATTATCGCACTACCATCAACGACCCATAAAGGCATAAGTAGAATTGTACCCTTTTTAAAACCGGGATCAGGTGTTGTAACAACAAGAGCTCATATTCATTATGTTGTAACTGAATATGGAGTTGCTCATTTATATGGTAAAACAATTAAGCAACGTGTTGAAGAATTGGCAAAAATTGCACATCCTAATTTTAGAGAAAGGATAATACGTGATTATTTTGATAAGAAAGTATTTTAAGTTTTCGTTTGATTTCCATGATTTGATTTAGTTATTTCTTCTGTTTAACACGTTCTTATTAAGAAATTATCATTTTTTGATTTTTCTGATGTGTTTTGCTCATTAAGAAGTTGTTATTTATAGTCTTTTCTGTTACTAGCCATTGATTATTTTTTTATTATTTATAAGCATGTTTATACCCAACTTCCTGTAGGATTTTTAAAAAATCTTTTTCTAAAGTTTCAACAGGATATTCTACAAAACGGTTGATTTCTTTTCCGTTTTTATAAAATATAAAAGTAGGAACACGAATTATATCCAAACCTTCTTGTTCGTTATTTGTAGATTTTTTGGAACGATCAACAGTAATCATTTGTAGATTTTTATAATTGAAATCAACAGCATCTAATAGTTTATAGAAATGAGGTATTTCACGTCGACTATCTCCACACCAAGTTCCCATCACGGCTTTTATCTTTACACCTTTTAGTAATGGTTTAATTTGATTGGTAATTTGCAGATCTAGTTGATAGTCTTTATAGTTAGGTGCAAACCAATCATTAAAAGGGGTTTGTTGAAAACTAGTTTTATCAGCTATGCCAACAAGATTTCCTTTTTCATTGATTGCTGTGTTGAGTGACTTTTTTGAAGTTGAACAGCTAAACAGTATTGTACTGAGTATTATTAGAAGTGAAAGTCTCATTTTAGGATGATTTATTTTGTTCAAAAATACAAATTAAAAAATAATTCTTAATTCTTAATTATCTTATTACATTTGTCGCAATGAAGCCCGTAGAAAAAATAAAAGCTCCCATTCGTAAAGAAATGGAACTCTTTGAAAAGAAATTCAAGGATTCTATGCAAACTAAAGTGCCTTTACTCAATAGAATAATGGAGTATGTGGTACATCGTAAAGGGAAACAAATGCGACCTATGTTTGTCTTTTTAACGGCGAAAATGGTCTCTAATGGTGATTTTAGTGAACGTACTTATAGAGGAGCATCTGTAATCGAACTCATTCATACCGCTACCTTAGTACATGATGATGTAGTTGACGATAGTAATCGAAGAAGAGGTTTTTTTTCCATAAATGCACTTTGGAAAAATAAAATTGCAGTGTTAGTAGGAGATTTCTTGCTCTCAAAAGGTGTTTTGCTATCTGTGGATAACGATGATTTTGATATTTTAAAACTCATATCTACTGCGGTACGTGAAATGAGTGAAGGAGAGCTATTACAAATAGAAAAAGCAAGAAGACTAGATATTACCGAAGCAATTTATTTTGATATCATTAAAAGTAAAACAGCCTCACTTATTGCCTCTTGTACGGCCATTGGAGCCGCTTCAGTAGGTGCTGATAAAGATACAATTGAAAAGATGCACCTTTTTGGTGAAACGATTGGATTGGCTTTTCAAATAAAAGATGATTTATTTGATTATACCGATGCTAAAATTGGAAAACCAACAGGTATCGACATCAAAGAACAAAAAATGACTTTACCACTTATTTATACTTTAAATAATTGTTCTGATAAAGAAAAGAAATGGTTGATCAACTCAGTTAAAAATCACAATAAAGATAAAAAAAGAGTTAAAGAAGTCATTCAGTTTGTAAAAGATCATGGTGGTATAGAATATACCCAAAAACAAATGAAAGTCTATCAACAAAAAGCCCTGACCATTCTAGCTGATTTTCCAGAATCGGAATATAAAACTGCCTTAATAGATATGATAAGCTATGTAGTTGATCGGAAAAAGTGAAAAGGTATTAATTTTTATTTTGAAAAAGATGATCCATGTCTAGAATTACAAAGAAATTTTCAATACCAAATAAAGAGCAGTTTGTTCAACAATTACTTTTATGGAGTCAGTCTTTAGATACTTTTTTATGGTTAGATTCTAATGAATATCCTCAAAAGTACAGTTCATTTGATAAAGTTCTTGCAGTAGGAGTTGTTTCAGAATTAAAAATGGATTACCAAAATGCTTTTAATCAATTAGATACGTATCAACAGAAAACACAAGATTACCTTTTTGGCTATTTGAGTTACGATTTAAAAAATGATACAGAAGATTTGGTTTCTAACAACAAAGATTTTTTACACTTTCCTGACTTATACTTTTTTCAACCCAAAAAACTGTTTTTTATTAGGGGAAATGAAATAGAATTTCAATATAATGAAACCTGTAAAAATGAGATAGATTCAGATTTTGAACAAATAAAAAGGTCTAAGGTTAAGCAATTAGCACCAAAGAAAGAAGTATCTATTTCGCAAAGAATAGCAAAGGAAAAATATTTGAGTAAAATTAAACAAGTTCAAAAGCACATACAAAGAGGTGATACGTATGAAGTTAATTTTTGTATGGAATATTATGCTGAAAATCAAAAAATAAATCCATTAGTTGTTTATCAAAACTTGAATGCTATTTCAAAACCACCTTTTGCGAGTTTTTTTAAAAATAAAAATCAGTACTTACTATCGGCTTCTCCCGAAAGATTTATCCGTAAAGAAGGTCAAAAAGTAATCTCACAACCCATAAAAGGAACGGCAAAAAGAGGAAAGAATAAAGCAGAAGACAAACGACTAATAGCACAATTAAATAACGACCCAAAAGAACGTTCAGAAAATATTATGATAGTCGATTTGGTGCGAAATGACCTATCTAAAACTGCCACAAAAAGTTCAGTAGAAGTAGCAGAATTCTGTAAAGTTTATACGTTTAAACAAGTGCATCAGCTTATTTCTACGATAGTTTCTGTTGTTAAAAGTGAAGTGAGTCCAGTTAATCTTATAAAAAGTATGTACCCAATGGGCAGTATGACAGGAGCTCCAAAAATTTCGACTATGAAAATTATCGAAGAACTCGAAGAAACCAAAAGAGGTTTGTACTCGGGTAGCATTGGTTATTTTACACCAAATGGTAATTTTGATTTTAATGTAGTCATACGAAGCATTCTGTATAATGCTCAAAAAAAGTATATTTCTTACATGGTTGGCGGTGCGATTACTGCAAAATCAATTCCCGAAAAGGAATATCAAGAATGCTTACTAAAAGCAGAGGCGATGAAAAACGTATTGTCTTAAGGCAGAAGAAACTAAATAGGTGTGATTTCTCCCCTTAACGAACTTTCAAATAGCGTTTTTAAATCCGTTAATTCATCTGCATTGCTTAACAAATAGAGCATCTTTGTTAAAGCAGCTTCTGTTGTGATGTCGTAACCATTAATCAATCCCATTTCTAATAATTTGGCACTAGTTTCGTATTTTCCTAAAACGACACTTCCTGCTACACATTGGGTTACATCAACAATAGGAATATTTCTTTTTAATGTTTCTTTTAAGAGGTCAATAAACCAATCGCTAGTCGGTGCATTTCCAGAGCCAAAGGCTTCTAGTATGATTCCGTCAAGATTTGGTGTAGCAAAAATGTGTTTAACAACAGCTTGAGAAATTCCAGGAAAAAGCTTTAATAAGACAATATTTTTATTATTTATTTTTCTTAAAATGACCTTTTCATTATAAGTGTGTGCTAAAAAATAATGTTTGTTAAATTTTAAATGTACGCCACTTTCTGCTAAATCGGGATAATTAGGAGAATCAAAAGCTTCAAATTGTTCGGCACTGATTTTAGTTGTTCTATTGGCACGGTATAATTTATATTCGAAATAAATACAAACCTCTGCAATTGTTGGTTTGTCATTAAATTGATTTGCTGCAATTTCTATTGCCGTAATCATGTTTTCTTTGGCATCGGTGCGTAAATCTCCAATGGGTAATTGTGAACCCGTGAAAATAATTGGTTTTGATAAATTTTTAAACATAAAGCTAATGGCAGATGCCGTATAAGCCATAGTGTCAGAACCGTGTAAAACTACAAAACCATCGGCTTTGTTATAATTAGAAAGAATGGTTTCAGCAATCGTATTCCAGTGGAAAGGATTCATGTTACTCGAATCTATGGGGTCATCAAAAGAAATGCTATCAATAGTACAGTCTAAATGATTGAGTTCGGGAATTCTTTTATAGATACGATCAAAATCAAATGCTTTGAGCACATTTGTTTTGTAATCACGCATCATACCTATGGTGCCACCCGTATAGATAATAAGTATATGAGGAATTTTTGCCATTATGTCAACTGCTAATAATTGGAATAATTTATGCTGTAAAGGTATTGAAAATAAAATATTTCATTACATTTATAAAAATTTAAAAACAACAACACTATGTATTTAGGATATGCACTATTTGGACTCATCGCATTAGTAGGATGGTTAGTACAAAGACAATTAAAAAGTAAGTTTAAAAAGTATTCACTTATCAGACTTCAAAATGGAATGTCAGGGAAAGAGATTGCTGAAAAAATGCTATATGATCATGGAATTAATGATGTAAAAGTCATTTCTGTAGCTGGTCGATTAACAGATCATTACAACCCAAGTGATAGAACCGTAAACTTAAGCGAGGCCGTTTATAACGAAAGAAATGCAGCAGCTGCAGCGGTGTCTGCTCACGAAGTAGGACATGCAATACAACATGCACAAGCCTATTCTTGGTTGCAATTTCGTTCGAAAATGGTTCCTACTGTAAATATTACAGGTAGAGTCGCTCAGTTTGCTATCATGGGCGGAATATTTTTAGTCAATAGTTTTCCTCAATTATTACTGATAGGTATTATCTTTTTCGCCTTTTCGGTCGTTTTTACATTTGTCACTTTACCAGTAGAATATGATGCTAGCAATAGAGCTTTAGCTTGGTTAGATCAAAAAAACATGCTAACCGATACAGAATATGACGGAGCAAAAGATGCCCTAAAATGGGCAGCAAGAACTTATGTAGTCGCTGCATTGGGTGCTTTAGCAACCTTGATGTATTATGTGCTTATTTATTTGGGTAGGCGGTAATGAGGTTATTTACTTTTAGTATTTTAAGCTGAATTGACTGTTGGGATTGAATAAAATTGTAAGACGGTTGAAGTTGTATGTAAGTTGTGTTTAAAAAAACTTGAAAACCCTATGATAAATGAAAATTCTATTTTTTCTTTTTATTCCATTTCAATTATTATCTCAAAATTTAGTAATGAATCCAAGTTTTGAGAAATCTAAAATGTGTGTTGAGAATTTTGGACGATTTAATCAAGAAGTGTTTTTTTGGTCAACACCAAGTTTTGGAACAACTGATTTCTTTAACGTTTGTAATAAGGGATTTGTAGGAGTTCCAATCAACTTCCATGGAATGCAAAACTCATTTGATGGAGAAAAATATGCAGGCTGATACTTTCTAACTTCAGATAATTACAGAGAATATATACAAGGAAAATTACATACAACCTTAGAACAAGGAAAAAAATATAAAGTATCATTTTATGTAAACCTTTCTGACAATTCAATATACTCGATAAAAAATATAGATTTCTTACTAACTGATAAGAAATTAGCATATACAAATGATAATGTGTTGAACCAGAATGAAATAAACAAAAGTAATAAATCTACATTATATAGAATAAATAATGAAAAATTCTATGATGATAAGAATAATTGGATAGTAGTCTCTAAAGAAATCATTGGAAAAGGAAATGAAAATTACATAGTAATAGGAAATTTCAACAAAAATTCAAAAACAGAAAAAAAACAGGATTTCTAAAAACAAAAAGTTTTATATGTCATACTATTAACCTGAGTTCGATCTAAGCTTTGTTTACAGTTTGAACGAATTTTTAATCAATTCGAAGTTATATTTTTGAAGGACTAACTAGTTAATT
>DQTL01000061.1 GCA_015662775.1 Lutibacter sp. | reverse complement strand
GATGAATTTTCCCCAATTCTTGTTATATTTTATCAAATTAACTAGTTAGTCCTTAAAAAATATAACTTCGAATTGATTAAAAATTCTTTCAAACTGTAAACAAAGCTTAGGTCGAACTCAGGTTAATAAGCATTTGACGTTTTCATAACGAAAACACTTGCGGGTTTAAGGTGTTAAAAAAAAGGGTTTGTCAAATGACAAACCCTTTCATAGTTATATAGAAGACATTTTATCTTCCACCATCTAAAAAATCTTGGTATTCTTGTAATTCATCCCATTTTCCTTCGTCTGCTAATTGAGCTTGTTTAGCCCAAGTACCAGGATCGGCTAGTTTAAAACGAGAACCTGCATTGTCTAACACTTCTTGTAGTTTGTTTAAAGGTGCATTGGCTAATTGTTTCCATGTATTAATTCCAGAATCTTTTAATAGACCCGCAATTTTTGGTCCAATACCTTCAATAGCTTTTAAATCATCTTGTTTCCATTTTTTTATCAAACCTAGTTTAATCATTATTTTTTCTAGTTTTGAATCGGTATTACCTGTTGTATTGGTTCTGCCTGTATCTAAATCTTTTTGCATGGCAATGAGAGCTTCCCATTTTCCATCTACGGCTAATTGAGCTTGATCTGACCAGGTTGTAGGATCAATTATTTTATATCGTTTCGGATTTTCTTTATCTAAAATTACACGTAATGAATCCTTATTATTACTAGCTATTGCTGACCAAGTTCCTACTCCGTGTTTTTTGAGTACTTCATCCATTTTTGGGCCAATACCTTCTACAATTTGTAGGTTGTCATTTTTTAGTTTGGCATAAGCATTCCCTTTTTTAGGTGTAGCTGCTACTCTTTTAGCAACTGGTGAAATAGATTCAACCTTCTTATTAGATACCAATGCACTTTTATACTTCCCTTCTAAAGTTGTATATTTTCTTTTCCACTCGGCTAAATCATCACAACAATCACAATCGCAATCTGTGTCACCTCCCAATAGTTTTCTTAATAACCAGCCTAATAAAAATGCTAGAAACATCCATAATAGTAGCCACCACCAGCATTCTGTAAATAAATTTGATAATATTGATAATTTCATTTTATATGTTTTTAAGTGTTTATATTATTTTACTTCAATAGTTATTCTTCTGTTTTTTGCTCTTCCCTCATCTGTTTCATTAGAGGCTATTGGTGCTTTTTCTCCTTTAGAAATTGCATTTATACTGTTCGTATTAATCCCTTGAGAAATGAGGTAATTCATAACATTTTTGGCTCTTTTTAAACCAAACTTATAATTTGCAGCATTTCCACCAACATCATCTGTATGTCCTGTTATCGTAACTTTTTTATTTGAATATTCTTTTAAATAATTATTCAATTCAAATGCGTAGGCTTGTAAGGTTCTATCGGCTTTAAATTCAACAGCAGCAAATTCAGAATATAGTGTTTTGTTACTGATACTTTTCTCAAATGCTTCTTTTGCTTTATCAGAAATAGTATTAAATAACATGGCAATACCATTTGCATAGTTACCGTCAGTATCAAATGAATAATCAGACAATACGGCTTTTGGTACTATTCTATTTGGATTAATACCTGCTTTCACTAAAATAGTTTTAAGGAAATTGGCACGATCTATACCTACGGGTTCTCCTTCTAACTTAAGATATTTAGCACTAATCATCAATTCTTTTCCTTGATTTTTGTTTAAGAAATTAAAAATTGAATCTTTAAATCCTAGCATAGATTCAGGAATTTCCACTTCTCCATTTTTAGAATTTATAATAAAATTAGTTGGAAACTTAAAAACAGTTTCCCCATTAGCATCAGTAATTACAAACTTAGTAAGTTTTTGTACTGCTACAGGATTGGTGTTAATTTGTTCTTGTTTAGCCTCATTTGAATTTGCTTGACAAACACCACATATTCTTTCCCCTATAAAAAAGTGAAATAAATAGGCAATAAAAACTAAAACTAAGAACCAAATAAAGGCCATAAAAAATCTCTTCATTGTGTTTTGTTTTTTTGGTTAATAAAATGGGTATAATACAAGCGTTAAAGTTATGAAAAACAATCATTATAGTCAAATTTCTTTATAAAACTTCATATAGTATATTTCTTTACTTTATAAATTGAAAATAGAAGTATAAATTTTGTAGCTTTGTCACTCTTATAAATGAACACATGAAGCACCTTTTTTCACATACTTTACTAAGCCTTAGTATTTTAATTTTTATTACAAGTTGTCAAGAAAAAACATCTGAACTTTCTGTCAATTTTTCTTGTGAAAATACAACTATACTAAAAAATCTAGAATCCGTCAAGGACTTTAAAAACAACTTTACTATAAAGACTCCAAAACATTGGAACACAAAGCTTTATTACGACAATACACAATCTGAAATATTTTCTGCTGACACTATTAAATCTTTGTCTGATACCTATATAATGGATTATTCGGTCATTTCAAATACGATCAATATCAATGAAGAATTACAAAAAAAAGTAAAACAAAAAACACAAGATAATGCTATGGAAACAATAAAGGAAAGCTTCCATAAATTTAAAGAATTTGATGCCTTTGCTAATCTTAGTAAAGGGACAAGTCGCGGCATGGATTTACATGTATTTCAGTATTATGTAAAGCTCAATGAGGAAAAATACTTACTTATAAAAACAGAATTTTATGGAGATAACGACTTTGATTCTCGTTTTTGTGAATCAATTTCACTTATAAATAAAATAAAAATACATAAAAATAATTAATTAAAACTATAATAAATTTTAAATTATGCAACCAATTTTAGATCGATTTTTTAGATACATTAAAATAGATACACAATCAGATCCACACAACGAAGAGGCTTTTCCAAGTACTGAAAAACAATGGGATTTAGCCAACCTATTAGTCAAAGAACTAAAAGATATGGGTATGCAAGATGTAAGTATTGACAAACATGCTTATATCATGGCTACTTTACCATCTAATGTAGCACATAAAGTACCTACTATTGGTTTTATAGCTCATATGGATACGAGTCCTGATTTTTCTGGAACCAATGTAAATCCGCAAATACATGAAAATTACGATGGAAAAGATGTCGTCTTAAATGAAAAAGAAAATATCGTAATGTCTGCGGACTATTTTAACGATTTAAAAATGTATAAAGGTCAAACACTAATCACAACCGATGGAACGACCCTTTTAGGAGCAGATGATAAAGCAGGAATTACTGAAATAATGGCAGGAATGGAGTACCTAATTGCACATCCAGAAATTAAACACGGAACAATAAGAGTTGGTTTTACACCTGATGAAGAAGTAGGAAAAGGAGCTCACAAGTTTGATGTTGATAAATTCGGAGCCGAATGGGCATACACAATGGATGGAAGTCAAGTTGGAGAATTAGAATACGAAAACTTTAATGCCGCAGGTGGAAAAGTAATTATTACAGGAAAGATTGTACATCCTGGTTATGCGAAAAACAAAATGGTCAATTCTATGACTATTGCTTCTGAATTTATACATGCTTTACCTGAAAAAGAAGTTCCTGAACATACCGAAGGTTACGAAGGATTCTTTCATTTACATACTATGAAAGGTGAAGTTGAGGAAACTGAACTGTATTATATTATTCGTGATCATGATATGAAAATATTTGAAGAACGAAAAGAATTGTTTAAAAAAGTAGCTGATGATATTAACAAAAAATATGGTGATGCTGTTATTAAGGTTGAAGTTAAAGATCAATACTTTAACATGCGCGAAAAGGTACTACCAGTCATGCATATTGTAGATATTGCTGAAGAAGCTATGAAAGAATTAAACATCAAACCTTTGATTAAAGCCATTCGTGGTGGAACAGACGGGTCGCAGCTTTCATATAAAGGACTTCCTTGCCCTAACATTTTTGCAGGTGGACATAATTTCCATGGAAGATTTGAATATGTAACGCTAGAAGCCATACAAAAAGCTACTGATGTTGTTGTTAAAATTGCAGAGTTGACAGCTAAGAAGTATAAATAATCGTGGTTTGTTATTAAATAGTGACTAATAAAATTCAGATTTTTTACAATCACGAACTAACAATTAAAGAAAAAGGGCTTCGAGAGAAGCCCTTTTTTTCACGTAAAGAAGATGAATACTAAGAATTCATAAAATGTTGTATGCTACTTTTAAATTTACGAACTTTCTACTTTTAACGTTACAAATTTCCTTTCTAAAACTGATAAATTTCATATTCACTAGCTTTTTCTTTTGTACTTTTGTATTTCAAATATAAAAATACAAACCATGTCATTTAGAATAGAAAAAGACACGCTAGGGAAAGTTAAAGTACCTGCTGATAAATATTGGGGTGCACAAACACAACGATCTGTTGAAAATTTTAAAATTGGTCCTTCTGGCTCTATGCCTCAAGAGATTATTTATGCCTTTGCATATTTAAAAAAATCAGCAGCTTTTGCCAATTGCGAACTAGGCGTTCTAGAAGAAAAAAAACGAGATATGATTGCAGAAGTATGTGATGAAATCTTAGCTGGTAAATTAGATGACCAATTTCCATTAGTAATCTGGCAAACAGGTTCGGGTACACAAAGTAATATGAACCTAAACGAAGTAATAGCCAATAGAGCTCATGAACTAGCTGGAAAAGTAATTGGAGAAGGTGATAAAACGATACAACCCAATGACGATGTAAATAAATCGCAATCTTCAAATGACACCTACCCAACAGGTATGCATATTGCAGCCTATAAAATGCTACTTGAAACCACCATTCCAGGTGTTGAAAAATTACAGAAGACCTTTGCAAAAAAAGCAGTTGATTTTAAAGAAGTTGTCAAAATAGGACGTACACATCTAATGGATGCGACACCACTTACATTAGGACAAGAATTCTCTGGTTATGCAGCTCAATTAGCTTATGGAATTAAAGCTTTAAAGAACACTTTACCACATTTATCTGAATTGGCATTAGGTGGAACTGCAGTTGGAACTGGACTTAACACACCTAAAGGATATGATGTAAGTGTTGCAAAACACATTGCAAAATTTACAGGCTTACCTTTTATAACAGCCGAAAATAAATTTGAAGCTTTAGCAGCACACGATGCTTTTGTAGAAAGTCACGGAGCTTTAAAACAATTAGCTGTTTCTTTAAATAAAATAGCACATGATATACGTATGTTGGCTTCTGGTCCTCGTAGTGGAATTGGTGAATTGATTATTCCATCTAATGAACCAGGTTCGTCTATTATGCCAGGAAAAGTAAATCCGACTCAAGCCGAAGCTTTAACTATGGTTTGTGCTCAAGTAATGGGTAATGATGTGGCTATAACTGTTGGCGGAACACAAGGTCATTTCGAACTCAATGTATTTAAACCAGTTATGGCGGCTAACTTCTTACAATCAGCAAGACTTTTAGGAGATGCATGTGTATCTTTTAATGATAATTTAGCAGTAGGAATAGAACCAAATCATGCTCGTATTACTGAATTAGTAAATAATTCCTTAATGCTTGTCACCGCTCTAAACACCAAAATTGGGTACTACAAAGCAGCCGAAATAGCTCAAACTGCTCATGCTAATGGAACGACTTTAAAAGAAGAAGCGGTTCGTTTAGGCTATGTAACTCCTGAAGAGTATGACCAATGGGTAATTCCTAAAAATATGACAGGAAGTTTGTAGAACTGTCATTGCTAGGTGTTGAGAAGTACTTTTTTGAAATAATGAAAATTCAATGGAATACTCCGCAACTTCGATTAAAACAATAATTAAAGCCTCATTATTCATGGGGCTTTTGTTTTCGAGTCACTTTACGCATCCAAAAGTACACTTCACTCATTTATGGATTGTAACGCTACACATTTGTATTAGTTTTATAGAATAATTTAACTAACCAAGATTATGAGATCACTTTACAAAAGCATTATTATATTATTAAGTTTCTATTTTGGAACTTCATTATATAGTCAAGAATTATTACAATCAAAACAAAAAAGCACCTACACTTACCTATTTAAAATCTCCAATAAAGAGGCTAAAGCGATCTATAAAAAGGGGTTCAATATGGAAAAAAACGAACTTTTCTATAATTTGATTGACTCTTTTCCTGCAAATAAAAACTACACCAAAAAACTACCTCAAGGTCATTTTATAAGTACATACACGCTTAAAAACAAGCAAAAAACTGCAATAACATCTATTCAGAATTTTAATGTTTTTATACATAACAACAACAAAGATTTAAATATTCAGGTAACTGATTTAAAAGGCAATAGCATAAAAAACGCAAGAGTTTCTATTGGATTAAAGAGTCTAAAATTCAACAATAGAGTACAATTATATACACATAGAAAATCTAACAAAAATGGACTCTTAGAAGTCACAGTTAATGGTAATACCGCTTTTTATCAACTTTCTAAAAAATATAAAAACTCCCAGTTTAAAAGATTTTCAAGGAAAGTAATATACGGTAGTCCAATAAAGTATATATGGATTCCTGTCAACTTTACTTTACGTATACCAAAGGATGGCTATAACTCAATAAAATATGGATATCCTCAAGGTGGCATCAATAAAATAACTCGTTTTTATAGAAAAACTTTTGATAAAATTGCTTGTTTTTTTGATGATTCCTATTGTGAATTAGAAAGAAATGATATCAAAGGCTACCTCGTTTTTAGTAAACCAAAGTATAAACCTAAAGATACAGTACGATTCAAAGCTTTTTTAACGAATAAAAAAGGAAAACCTATTCATAAAACATTGGATATAATTTTATATAATGGTAAGAAAAGAATCAAACTAACCACATTAAAACCCTATAGAAAAGGAGGCTATTCGTATAGTTTTTACCTACATGATTCTTTACAAATAAAACTTGATAAAGCTTATTATATAGACCTTGAATATAAAGATATTGAGTACTATTCTAAATCTTTTTATTATGAAGATTACGAACTTAAAGGAAACAAAATAGAGTTAAAAGCAAACAAAACCAAACATTACAAAGGTGATACAATAAACCTAACAGTAAAAGGAACTGACATAAATAAACTACCTATTCAAGATGGTAGATTAGAAATTTTAATAAAAACAAAACAGGTATTAGATTATTTTAAGAATGAACTTTTTGTGCCTGACACATTAGCTTATTTTAAGAAAAAGCTTCATACAGAAAAGGAAACTGAAATTTCAATTAATGACAGCCTTTTTCCTGCTGTAAATATGTCTTATGAAGTCGTTGTAAAACTCATAACTCCTGATAATGAAATCATTAGTCAAAGAAAAGATTTTTCTTATTTATATAAATCAAGATATTGTGCTATTCAACAAAAAAATGATTCTATAGTCTTTGAATACTTCGAAAACAAAGAAAGTAAAAACAAACTAGTTGTTGTAAAAGCACTCGATAATTTTGGAAATATTGATTCTCTTTTTCAAGCAACAACACCATTTACGAAACCTATAAATCCTTATTATGCCAGTTATTCTATTTCATTAGATAGTATAAACCTCACCTATCATGTAAATAGTAAACCCGCAAATATTCAATGTTTTACAGAACGTACTGCCGATTCTATTCGTATTAAAATTGATAATCCATCTAATATCCCTTTTCACTATAGCATTTTCAAAAAAAACAAACGATTATTAGAAGGATATAATAAGGAGCTTACATTTTATGAAAAATCAAATAAAAGAAAAGGCTATTATCTATTTCTGAATTATATATGGGCTGGAAAATCAATTGAAGAAAGCTTTGAAATACCATTTAATGACAAAAATTTAAATATTAAAGTATTAGAACCTGCCTTAATTTCACCTGGTCAAAAAACACAAATTGAAGTAATCGTAACTGATACTTCAGGCAAGCCTGTGAAAGATGTTGACATTACTGCTTTTTCAATGAATAATAAATATGAGTATCAAGCTCCTCAACTCCCTTATTTGGGCAAACCAAAAAAGAGCACAGAATTGATTAATACTTTTACAATAAAAACCAACAAAAAAGAAAACACGAAAGATTTAGATTATTCGTATTGGAAAAAACTATCTGGTATTGACTCAATAGCGTATTATCAATTCATCTATCCTAATAAAAAGATGTATAGATATGAAAATGACACTGAGGATAACATTACACAATTTGCACCTTTTATATTTAAAAATGGAAATCCTGTTCCTATTCACGTAATTAGTGTGGATTATGTGCCTATTTACTTTAGTTGGACAAGCAAACAAGCTTTTTCTTTCCCCATAGTTTCTGGGAAACACCATATACGTATTCGTACGGCTAATAAAACGTATTTACTTGACAGCGTTGAGTTTAATAGAGGAAAGAAAGTAATATTTAGTTTAGATGAAGATCATTTTACAACAAAAAGTCTTGTTTATTCGTCTAAAAATGAAATATCAAAACAAAATAAAATACAGTATTCAAAATATATGCTACCCTATCGGGTTACTTCTGAAAACCAAAATGATTTAGTATATATAAATAGGTTTAATCAGTACCATTTATTAAACACTCAAAACTATTGGAGTAAAAAAGTAGTAGGTCCATTTATTGGAAATGTACAGTATACTAATTACAATAATTTCAGTATCAATTTTAAACATGAACAAGGATTTGAATATGATTTTTCAAAGGAATTATTAAAAATGAGAACTGTTAATTTAGACTCCTATTTCCCTAAAAAACTAAGTCAAACAGGTTCAATGAAATCTATTTATGACCTAACTCTTACCTCAAAAAAGATAGCTAAAAGGTGGAAAGAAACTCAAGACGCAAAACGTAGGTACTCGCCCAGGTACACAAACCCTTTTCACACGAAAAAAGGGAATGGCAAACTCGTTTTAAAACTAAATAAAGAGTATCAACCTTTAAACATTTTGCTTTTTAGGACTACTGACAGCATTATTACTAGAATCTATCATGGAAACGAAAAAAACTTTCATGATTTAACACCTAACATCTATAAGTTTATTCTTTTAAATAAGGATAACACCCATTATATTAGTGATGCTATTACAATAAAAGCTAATGGGTATAATTATCTACATCTTAGTAAAACAAAGATGCTACAAAATGATTTATTTATAAAGAAAATAAATACATATCTTGAAAATTTCTATCAACAACCCATTTCGTATAATGATAATAAAGAACTTAAAAACGAACAAAACAGTATCAACAGAGAATTAAAACAAAAATTTAGAGGGTTTGGGAATTCTGTTTTACTATCAGGTATTGTATCAGATGAATCAGGACCTTTACCAGGTGTAAGTGTACTTGTAAAAGGAACAACTTTTGGTACTGAAACAGATTTTGATGGGCAATATTCCTTACTGGTTTATCCAGATGATATTTTACAGTTAAGTTATATTGGTATGGAAACAATTTATAGAACGATTGATGATTCTAACACTCAAAATATAATAATGAAAGTGTCTGAAGATAATTTATTAGAAGAAGTTGTTGTTAACGCCTTAGGATTAAGAACAGAATATAAAAACATGTCTTATTCTGTCAGTTCCGTAACAAGTTCGTTAAGTGGAAAAGTGGCTGATGTACAAATTATAGGAGAAACAAATGGTCTTGTTCAAATTAGAGGGCTAAATAGCATAGAAAATTTCAACAATCCTTTAATTATTATCAACGGTATGATTTACCAAGGTGATATTGATGAAATTACTCCTGAAATGATTGCGAGTATATCTGTACTTAAAAGAGAAAAAGCTCTCGTTTTATACGGAAATAAAGCAATAAACGGTGTCATTATCATTAAAACAAAAGGAGATAAATTTAAAAAGGGCGTTTCATATTCAAAAATAAATCAAACGCAAAACAATACAAAAAATAGTATTCGTAATAACTTTAATGATGAAGCATTTTGGCAACCTAAACTTACAACAGATGAAAATGGAAAAGCAAGCTTTCAAGTGACTTTTCCAGATGATATAACTACTTGGAAAACACATTATCTTGCCATGAATGGTAAAAAACAAACGGGTACTACTTCAGGAGAAATCAATTCGTATAAAGAACTAATGACACAACTTTATGTGCCAAGGTTCTTAATTAGTGGTGATACAGTTAATATAATAGGGAAAACACAAAATATAACGAAAGATAGTGTTGAGATAAAAACTATATTTGAAATAAACAAACAACTCATTTCAAAAAAGAATAGAACTATAAAAAACATATTTATTGACACTTTAGCTGTTATCGCAAAAAAAGACAGCCTACATCTTACCTTTAAAATTAAAAAAGAAAATGAAATAGTTGATGGAGAAAAAAGAAGTATTCCTGTTTTTAAAAAAGGCCTAAACAAAACAGAAGGTTCTTTTATTGTAATGGATAAAGATAGTAGTTATACATTCCGTTTTAATCCAAAACTAGGTGATGTACATCTTTATGCTAAAACTAATTTATTAGGAGTCTTAGAAGATGAATTAGAACATATAATTGTTTATAAATATGACTGTAATGAACAATTAGCCTCTAAACTAAAAGCACTTTTAGCTCAAAAGAAAATTACAGAGTATCAAGGCATTACATTTAAATACAATAGGAAAATTAAGAAAATTATACGTTTGTTAAACGAACATCAAAAACCTAATGGTTATTGGGGTTGGTGGAAGCAATCAGCAGAAAACGAGAACATTAGTTTACATGTGATTGATGCCTTAATTGAAGCTAAAAAAGCAGGTTATAATAGAGCAATAAACAAAGAGCATATTACACAACTTTTAACTGTTCGTTATGAAGATTCAAAGAGTTTTTCAGTGAAAATTCAACTTTTAAAAGCACTTCAAAAAATGGATGTATTGATTGATTATCAAAGTAAAATTGAAATTTTATCTAAAGAAAAGAATTTGAATCTATTTGAGAAACTCTCATTAACAGAGCTAAAACAACTTGTTAAAGTACCCTATTCAATAGCATATTTAGACACCTATAAGCAAACAACATTATTTGAGAACATCTATTACTCTGGAAAATCACTAGACACTAATTTATGGCAAAATGAAATACAAACTACTCTTTTAGCTTATAAAATAATTAGAAATCACAACCAAAATAGCAGTAAACAATTAGCAAAAATCAGACAGTATTTTCTAGAAAAAAGAAAACAAAATTATTGGTTAAACACCTATGAATCTATTAAAATAGTTGAAAGTATTCTACCTGATATTTTAGAAGAAAAGAAAGGTAAATCAGTTCCTACTTTATATTTTGAAGAAAGTTTAAAAGACACAATTATTGATTTTCCATATAATCATAAACTAGCTATAAATAAACCTTTAAAAGTAACTAAAACAGGAAATGCACCGATCTATTTTACTTATTATCAAAAATACTGGGACGCCAATCCATCAGAAACAAAAGGGAATTTTGAGGTTAATACTTATTTTGAAAACAACTCTAAAAAGCTAGTAGCTGGAAAAGCAACAAAGCTCATAACAGAAATTACTATTAAAAAAGATGCTGAATTTGTAATGTTAAGCATTCCTATTCCTGGAGGATGTTCTTATGAAGCTAAAAAAGGTCATACAATTCACGAAACACATCGTGAATATTTTAAAAATGAAACACTTGTGTTTTTTGAAAATTTACCTAAAGGTTCTTATAAATTAGAAGTTAATTTACTGCCTAAATATACAGGTACATTTACTCAAAATCCTGCTAAAATTGAATTGATGTATTTTCCAACTTTTAATGTAAATAATCAAATCAAGTCTATTAAGATTGAATAGCAAATAAAATTTAAAAGCCTCAAAAAATGAGGCTTTTTCTTTTTCCTATCTTTACACCTATGCAAGTACAATTTATCCTTTACGTACAAGATCAAAATAAAAGCACTGAGTTTTACAAAAATTTACTCGATAAAAAACCTTGTTTATTTGTACAAGGAATGACCGAATTTCAACTCAATAAGAATACAAAACTAGGTTTAATGCCTAACGATAGTATCGCTAAACTGATTCCACAATATATAAAACACCCAAACACAGGTACTACTATTCCACGTTGTGAGTTGTATTTAAAAGTTGATGATGTAAATACATGTTATAAAAAAGCATTAAATTTGGGAGCAACTCCAATAAATGAACCTCAACAAAGAGATTGGGGCGATTATGTAGGCTATGTAATGGATTTAGATGGACATATTGTGGCTTTTTACTCAAAAAAAATAATTTAAGATTAAAATTTAATATTTGTTATTTTAAACTTAATTATTAATAATAACTTTTAACTTTACAACCCTTTAACCTTTAACCTTCAAAACCCTTAACCCTTTAACCTTCAAAACCCTTTAACCTTTAACCTTCAAAACCTTTTAACCTTTAACCTTCAAAACCCTTTAATCTTTTTAAACTTTTAACCCTATTAATATGCTAGGACTTCTATCAAATACTAACCCTGATTGGGTTAAACTTGTCGACGAAAATTTAAGTATCTTTATTTCAGATCATTTATATGCTGAACAAAAAGCAGCTTCCAATGGTTTTTCTTTTGTTATTCAATATCCTGAAAGAACCGAACTCATTAAAAAAATGGGAGCTTATGCTTTAGAAGAAAGTGAACATTTTAATTGGATACTTGATTATATGCTTAAAAATGAAATTGAATTGCAAAAAGATCAAAAAAGTGAGTATGTAAATCATTTGAGAAGATTCTTTCCAAAAACAAAAGATAGAGACGATAATTTTGTCAATAGATTACTATTAGCTTCTTTAATTGAAGCCAGAAGTTGTGAGCGTTTTACTGTATTTTCTAAATACACAAAACACAAAGAACTCACTACCTTTTATCATGATTTAATTAAAGATGAAGTGGGTCATTACAAACTCTTTCTAAATCTTGCTAAAGTCTATCAAGAAAAGGATATGGTCACTGATAAATGGCAAAGATTACTTATTTATGAAGCCAATTATATTGAAAAAATGGGTAAAACTGCTTTGGTACATGGATAAAAAAACGCCCCAACATATTTTCATGATGGGACGTGTCATTGGTTTGAATAAATTGGTTTGTATTAGTTAAAAGCTACAGTTTTTGAATAAATACCTGTAGAAATACCTTCTTTAATCAAGTTCTTTGTTGAAGTATCATATATATTCATCAATGATTCTCCTGTTTGCCAATCTGCGTAATGATTTACATAAAGAAACCCATTGTAAACTTTCATTCCATAAATCGAGATTCCAAGTTCAATATCTTCTACATTTGGCAAACTAATTTCGCCAATGTTCCATTTATAAATATTATTATTTAAAGAGTAGTATAAATCATCACCGTTGTTGGTTAAATAATTAAAATAATCAGTATCACCTCCTGTTAGTGTTCTTGAAATAGTATCATTTGACGTATTAATTTCAATAATATGATTATTTGATAACACGTATACTTTATCATTATAAGTCATTAATGAATGCGGATAATTACCAACTTCAATAGTTTTAATTGAAACGTTAGTGATAAGGTCAATCACTTCAACTTGACTATCGTTATTTGGATACCAACCTTGTAATTCAACATATAGTTTATCGTTAACAACTGCCAACCTATTTGGCACAAAACCAACTGGAATTGTATTTACAATTGTATCACTTGCTAGATCAATGACAACAATTGTATCATCAGATGCATCTGAACCAATACCCCAATTAGATAAATATCCTTTTCCATTGTACATTATCATAAAACTAGGGTTTTTAATTTCCGAACCTTCAATTACTGAAAGATGTTCCATTGTATATCTATTTACAACTACGACTTTATCTGATCCATTCATTACAATATAAGCTTTCTCATTATGAAACAAGACATCTTGTGCCACATCACCTAATGACTCTATATTTACAGTTTTATAAACTTCTGTTTCGAGAGTTGAGTAATCCTCGCTTAAGTAAGTAATACTCGCATTTCCACTTCCCCAATTCCCTTCATTTAAAACAAAAAAACCATGTTCGTAATCCCCTAAAGGTTCTTCAATTTCTTCCTTTTCTACACAGGAAGAGAATAATAATATTGTTAAAAATAATGTACTTAGTAATTTAATTGATTTCATAAATAGTTGTTTGATGATTGATTAAAATTTATAATTAAAATTGATTGAATAATTTCGTTGAGGCATGGGTCTGTTTAATTTTATTTCATAATTTGTATTGAACAAATTATTCACTTCAACTGCTAGATTAAATATTTTATTTTTAAAATACCTTTTAAGACTTAAATTTGAAAGCCAATAGGAAGCTATACTATTTGAATTAGAAGAAGTGGTAAAAACACGACCATTATAGACTTCATCAAAATCAAATACCCAGTTTTGTGAACTAATGCTTAACAATAAGGCACCCATATGTTTAGGCACATAAATCAACTGTTTTTTTAAGAGATTATCTTCTGAAAGTGTGTAGGAATACTGCATATTTGAACTTAACGAGAAGTTCTTTTTCTGTAGTGAATTTACAAGTGAAAATTCCAAACCTTTAGAAGTAACATCCTGAATATTAACAGGTTTCCAAAATTGATTAGTCTCTGGTTTCCACTGTATTAAATCGGTACTTTGCGAATTGAAAATAGTAATCCCTAATGTTGATTGAAGCTTTTTAATAGCATTAAACTTCCATTGATATCCAATTTCTGCACTCCAGTTTTTTTCTGGTTTTAGGCTAGGATTACCAGCTGATTCCCAATATAAATCATTTATGGTTGGTGTTCTGTAATTGGTGGAAAAATTAACTTTTGTCATATGATTTTTATGCCATTTTTGTTTGGAATCTATCGAAAAAACTAAAGGGATTTTATAGGCAGAAGACCAATCTTTTCGCATATTAACGTTGTATGAAACTTTTTCTGACACGCTATGATGTAGCGATGAATACCATGCTATTTTTTTCCTTGAAGAATTAACAATAGCTGATCCACTTCCTAAAACCATTTCGTAATTAACACCACTTTGTAATTTTAGTTTATCTGTTAAACGATAAGAAATATCGTAATTAGAATACCATTTATCACTTCCATTCTTCGAAATAAAATTAGGTGTTTTTTTATCGAAAATATAAGTGTAATCTTCCTTGACAAAAGCTGTTTTCAACTCACTTTGATAGTTGTTCTTTTTATTTTTCCATCCCAACAAGGCGGTATGTGTTACATATGATAAATTGGCATTACTACTGCTAAACAGTGTTCTAGATGTGTTTCTATTGGAGTTATTGTATTGCGTTTTTAAATAAATTTTATTTCTATTATCTAATTTAAAAGTCGTATTTAATTGAAAAGCATACTGATTTATTTCACCATTTTCATTGGTAATTTCTGAATCGTAATAACTGTAATTATTTTTAGAAGATAAGGTATTGTAGTGAACTTCTACAACTGACTTTTTAGAAGCATGTTTTACTTTTATAGCTGATGAAGCTGTTTGAAAACTTCCAAAACTACCATAAACCCAGCCTTGAGTTGTATTGCTAAACTCTAGTTCATTTTCTAAATTAATTGCTCCACCAATAGCTCCACTTCCTAATAAAACACTGCCACCACCTTTTCTAATACTAATCTTATTATAGGTAGACGAAAAAATTGTATTAAAATCAGTTTGACCGTTTAAGGAAGAATTTATAGGTATTCCATTCCAATAAACAGCGGTATGCGAAGCAGCAGAACCTCGCAAAGAAATGGATGCGACCATACCACTACCTGCTTCTTTAATATAGGTGTTTGTATGTCTTTTTAAAAGCTGAGTTAAATTATCATTTCTACTTCTCAACAAACTATCTGACAAGATAATTATGGAATATCCAACTTGCGTATTGGGTGAGAAATGACTATAAACCTGAACCTCATCTAATTGTTCGACATAAGGATCTTGTGCAAAAAGAATTTGCCCAAAGAAAACTATAAATAATATGTTAATTATACCTGCTTTCATAAGCGTTTTTCCTCCGAAAACGTTTTATAAATTAATTACACTTGGCAGGTCTCCTGGCTTGCGTCTTGTTGATTTCCTTCCCGCTACATAATAGTAACAGTGGCTTGTAGATTTCAACTTGCATCCTTTCGGACTGAGCTTACAGTTGCGGGGACAGCTTTGGTATTACACCAAATTCCCTTTTCATCACGTGTTCAAACGTGAACCAAATTCGTGGCAAACTTACAAAAAATATTTATTACAAAAAGAATAATTATAACATCAGGCAAACCCAGACTTTTAGATCTGAAATATATACAAAGCATAAAATAACTGCACACAGCTGTAAAATAGCTACTTATCTGTAATTTATTATGCTTGGTTGATAAGGAAAACACATAGATACAAAAATCCAATAGGATTTGACATTTGTAAATTTAATATACTATCAACTGTTTAATTCGATGAAATTTGGCAGCTGTGAAAATAGCTTACATCAAACTCAGGTTTATATATCAAAAAATTAAAAAAAGGCTCTTATGAAGTTTAGCAATAATTGGCTAATCAACAATTTAACACATTTGCTAATTATTTTCTTGATAACTTGTTAAAAAAACATTTGATAAAATCACCTAAATTCACGTATTTTGCGACATATAAGATAATAAATGGAGCATTTTGTTGTATCGGCATTAAAGTACAGACCTCAAACCTTTGCGGATGTTGTGGGTCAACAAGCGATTACCAATACGCTTGAAAGTGCTATTGCCAACAATCATCTAGCTCAAGCCTTATTGTTTACAGGTCCAAGAGGTGTAGGAAAAACAACCTGTGCTCGTATTTTAGCCAAACGAATCAACCAAGAAAATGAAACTGCACCTAGCCTTGAAGAAGATTTTGCTTTTAATATTTTTGAACTAGATGCGGCTTCAAACAACTCTGTTGATGACATTCGTAGTCTAACAGATCAAGTACGTATTCCGCCACAAACTGGGAAATACAAAGTCTATATCATTGATGAGGTACATATGCTCAGTCAGGCTGCTTTTAATGCTTTTCTAAAAACATTGGAAGAACCACCAGCACATGCTATTTTCATATTAGCAACTACCGAAAAACACAAAATAATACCGACAATTCTTTCTCGTTGTCAAATATTTGATTTTAAACGAATTGGAGTAAAAGACATCAAAGATTATTTGTATAAAATTGCTGAAATGCAAAATATCAAAGCAGAAGATGATGCACTTCATATCATTGCTCAAAAAGCAGATGGTGCCTTGCGTGATGCCTTATCTATCTTTGATCGTGTGGTTAGTTTTTCTGGATCTGAATTGACCAGACAAGCTGTAACTGAAAACCTAAATGTTTTAGATTACGAAGCTTATTTTAAAACAACCGATTTCCTTTTAAGCAATGATATTCCAGGCGTTTTAGTTCATTACAATGAAATCTTAAACAAAGGTTTTGATGGTCACCATTTTATCATGGGATTAGCCAGTCATTTTAGAGATTTATTAGTTGCTAAAGACAAAATGACACTGACTCTTTTAGAAGTTGGTGATGCTGCTAAAAAAAGATATTTAGAACAATCTGAAAAAACAAACCTTAATTTTTTATTAGAAGCTATTAACCTGAGTAATACGTGTGATTTAAAGTATAAAACCAGTAAAAATCAACGTTTATTGGTTGAATTAGCACTAATGCAATTGGCTTCTCTCACTAAAATGGGAGAAAAAAAAAAGCTAACTTCATAATAGCACCTTCTTTCTTTAAATCTAAAGAGAAAAAGAACACACCAATTCCAAAAAAAGAACCTACTTCACAAACCGTTTTAAATGAGCCTTTAACAACGGAGGTTACTTCACCAATTAAAGTTGAGCCTACTGTAAACAAACCTACTATTTCTAGTGAAAAGAAAGTAGCGACACCGCGACCTAAACTAGCTATAAAAAGTGGCAGACGAAAATCTTCAGCTTTAAGTTTAAATAGTGTCCATAAGAAAGCAAAAGAAACCAAACAAGAAGAAGCTAGCATTGATTATTCTAAATACCCAAAGGAAGCCTTTACTCAAGCCGATTTTTATGTGTATTGGAAAAAGTACATCGAAATTCTTAACAAGCAAGGAGAAAAGATGTTAGCTTCTATTTTAAATACATCTGAACCAATTTTAAAAGACACCGTAGTAGATTTAACTTACCCGAACTCCATGATGTTAGAGGAAGTGAAAAGGAATCAAATTCATGTTTTAAACTATTTAAGAGCAAAATTAAAAAACTACCAACTTAAATTCAATTTAATTCTCGATGAAAAACAAGAAAAAAGATTTGCCTATACTCCTGAAGAAAAATATCAGAAACTAAGAGAAATGAATCCGATGATTGAAGAAATGAGGAAGCTTTTATTTTTGGATATTTAAGTTTTGGGTGAAAGGGTTTAAAGGTCAAAAGGTTAAAGGCGAATAGTATAATGCAACTAGACAAAAAACAAATTAGCAATAAAATAAAACAAGAACTCATTGATACTGAGTCTCTAATAATTGAGTTAAAGGAACTCACAAAACCCATTGCTCCTGATTGTGCCATTGGTAGAGTGAGCCGAATGGATGCCATCAATAATAAAACAATAAACGAGGCGGCTCTAAGAAAAGCTGTAGTCAAACTAAGTAGTCTCAAATATGCTTTAGAAAGAATAGATGACAAAGATTTTGGAATCTGTGCGAAGTGCCAACAAGCTATTCCAATAGGTCGAGTTTTGTTAATGCCGCATAGTCGTTTTTGTGCGAGGTGTGTGGATTGAAAAGATTAAACTAGTTTTAACTGAATCCGTTTTCTCCCTTCATCTACCTCTAATACTTTCACTTGCACATGTTCGTGTAAACTAACTAGCTCATTGGGGTCTTTGACAAAAGTATCTGAAAGATTAGAAATATGTATCAGTCCACTTTCTTTAATTCCGATAGAAACAAAACAACCAAAATTGGTAATGTTATTTATAATTCCTGGTAAAATCATACCTATTTTAAGATCTTGAATACTTCGTATATTGGGGTTGTATTCAAATACTTTTGCTTTTTTTCTTGGATCTAAACCTGGTTTAAGCAGTTCTTTACGAATATCGGTTAGCGTTAATAAACCTACTTTATCCGTCACAAATTCTGAGAGCTTTAATTTTGAAAGCACTTCTTTGTTCCCAATCATTTCTTGAAGGTTTATGTTGACACTTTTTGCCATTTTATTGACAAGAGGATAACTTTCAGGATGTACTGCTGAATCGTCTAATGGGTTTTCACCATTTTTAATTCGTAAAAAACCAGCACTTTGCTCGTAGGCTTTATTTCCTAATCTAGGAACTTTTTTTATCTCATTTCTACTTTGAAAGGAACCTTCACTTTTACGATATTTGACTATATTTTCTGCTAATTTAGCACCAATTCCAGATACTGAAGCCAATAAAGAGGCACTTGCCGTATTGATATTGACACCAACTAGGTTTACTGCATTACTCACAACTAAATCTAATTCTGACTTTAGTTTGGTTTGGTCAACATCGTGTTGATACTGTCCAACTCCTATTGATTTTGGGTCAATTTTCACCAATTCAGCTAAAGGATCTTGTAAACGTCTTCCTATAGAAATTGCACCGCGAACCGTAACATCATAATCAGGAAATTCTTCACGTGCAATTTTTGAAGCTGAATAAATCGATGCACCTGCTTCACTTACAACAAATACCTGTATGTCTTTATAAAAACCTATTTTTTTAATCAATTGTTCTGTTTCTCTAGAGGCTGTTCCATCTCCTATGGCAATGGCTTCAATTTTATAGGCATTTACTAAACTTCTAATTTTTTTGATAGCCATACCACTCTCATTTTGTGGTGCATGCGGATAAATAGTTTCGTTGTATTTAAAAGCTCCTTGACTATCTAAACAAACTACTTTACAACCCGATCTAAAACCTGGATCAATTGCTAATGTGTTTTTTTCTCCTAAAGGAGCACCTAATAATAGTTGTTTTAAATTTTTCCCAAATACCTGAATGGCGACTTCATCAGCTTTTTCTTTTGCTTTTTGTAAGACTTCATTTGATAAAGCAGGAGCTAGCAATCGTTTGTAGGCATCTGCTATAAACACTTCTAAATAAGAAACACTTGTTGAATCTTCTTTGATAATTCTTCGTTCTATACTTTCAAGAGCTTCTTCTTTATTAATTTCAATTTTCACTCGAATAAACTCTTCATTCTCAGCACGTAAAATAGCTAATAATCGATGTGATGGCGAACGTTTTAAAGGTTCTTCCCATTTAAAATAGTCTTTAAACTTCTGTGCTTTTTCATCATCAATTTTTGTTTTGATAACTTTAGTAACTAGGTTTGCGGTTCGTTCATACTTTCTACGTAAAATATTTCTAACACCAATATTTTCATTAAGCCACTCTGCGATGATAAAACCTGCACCTTCAATGGCAGCATCTTCATTTTGCACTTGATCGTTTAGGTATTGTGAAGCGATATATTCAATATTCTCAGAACGTTGCCCCATGATAATTTTTGCCAAAGGCTCAAGTCCATTTTTTCTGGCTGTTTCTGCTTTGGTTTTACGTTTCTTTTTATAGGGTAAATAAAGATCCTCTAATTCTAGTAAGGTTTGGGTATTTTGAACTTTTAACCTTAACTCGTCTGTTAAAACTTCTTGTTCTTCTAAGGCTTTTAATATTGCTTTTTTTCGCTTTTCAAAAGCTTCAAAAGCTGTTTTTAGTTTAACAATTAAACCAATTTCTACTTCGTCTAAATTGCCTGTCATTTCCTTTCTATATCTAGAAATAAAAGGAATAGTACAATCTTCATTGAGTAATTTAATTGTGTTTTCTACTCCTTTTCTAGGTAAATTACTTTCTCTTACTATCTGTTGTATTAATTGCATTCGCTCTCTTAAAAGTATTTTATTTATTGTTTTTGATTGCTTTTTTCAATTGTTTATTTGAATATTTAGTCAGCTTCTTTATAGCTTTTTTCGGGTTTTTATGATATTTTTCTTGTAAGTTTTTCTCAAAATTGTTTTGTTCAAGTAATAACTGATTTTCAAATTCGAATAGTGTTTTCTGATAATTTTCAATTAATTTAGAATAATTTGAATCCACTTTTTTAGCTGATTTGTCAAAATATAGATATTGATGTCCTTTAGAATAGGCTTCAAAATCATCAATTTTTGTAAAATGATTAGCAAGAGCATCCTTGTAATTGGTCACAGAAAGTTTTTTAGGCACATCTAAAATACCTGAATAAATTGGAATAAAAGCCTGTGAACACGGACGTCTCGGAGCAATCCATAACACAGAACCAATTGGGGTAGGCAACCAACTTCTCAATTGAGCTACAAAACCATATTGATTGGTATTTGAACAAACAGACATTACTTTTTGCATGTGTGGAGTTCCTGAGTAATTAGCATCTAAAAAAGTATTTTCAGTTCCTTGATAATGATTTCGTAATACTTTAAAGACATCTTGCAAAGCTATTTTCTTTTTTGGCACAAAAGAAAAAGGGAAATCATCATCAATACCATATTGTTTTTTTGACAAAGCATTGATACTTACCCAAAGTCTGGCTTTGTTTCCAATATGCGATAAATTCTTTTGATTACTATAGGCTTTTCTAAAATTAAAAGGACCCTCTTTTGGGTTGTACCAACCTCTTTCAATAGCATAGGTTATCAAATCTCTAGAGCCTAGAAAGTTGGCTGTATCAGATAAATCAACCTGTGTAATGGTATAATAATTTGGAATAATTGCCACATGATTATCGGGTACTCTTTGTGCTACCCAATGTTTTCCATTAACAACAGATAGCATCCATGTTTCATTTGCATCAGCAATAGAATAGGTACGACCTGATGAGGCATAACCCACAGTTTCAATAATATTTCCAGCTAATTCAACAGCTTCTCTGGCTGTTTTGGCTCTTTCGACCATCAAACGTCTTAACCAATAACCAATACCGCCATTTGTGAGTTCGGCTTGATCTTCTCTTGACCTACAATTGTCAGAAGCAATGATTAAACCCTGTTCATTAAAATAGGAGTCTGAAAATTCTAATTCAGGAATTTCTAACCATAAATACGCATAGGTTTGTTTAGCTTGAGCAATAGAATGCTCTCGTTTTAGTTGAATAGAATCTATTGCAGAATTGTGCTTTTGATTGGGTACTTTATACCAATTCACTACACGATCACCACCATCATCTTCATTATGAGCTAATAGAACAGAACCATCAATACTAGCTTCTTTTCCTATTAAAACAGAAAAACAATTGAAGCTATCTGAATCATTAGATTGTGATGTAGCGTTAAAAGTTAGAAATAAAAGTACCGTAAATAGGTAGAATTTTATTGAAATAATCTGCATTTTAAAATGTTTTTAAAAAGTAAAAATACAGGTTTATTTTGTGTTTTTCAAATATTCTTTTTTGCAATCGCTTATTAGATCTAAACCTAAATGTTCTTGTTGCATTTTTTTTTAATAAAATCTAAATTATTTATCTATTCTCTTGAATACTTTTTGTGCGAATATTAAATTCCTTGTAATTGTTAGGGAAATTATTTTTAAGAAGTTCTCTTATTGTGTTAAAGATAAGTTTGTATTTTCCTTTTTCATTTTTATTATTAACCTGAGTTCGACATAAGCTTTGTTTACAGTTTGAACGAATTTTTATTCAATTCGAAGTTGTATTTTTGAAGGACTAACTGGTTAATTTGATAAAATATAACAAGAATT
>DQTL01000102.1 GCA_015662775.1 Lutibacter sp. | reverse complement strand
TCTTGCACAATAACTCGTTATTTCTTAAAATTTATTCTTCAAATCTCACCTCTTCTTTGCATTCTGTATAGTAAAGCTTAGGTCGAACTCAGGTTATTAGGGATTCTTTGGTGAGTTTAGTTTTTGAATCTAGAGATGTTAATTTTGATTTTCGCTAACAAACAAACCCAACTACAAACTAATCTCCTCAAATTTAATCCCCAATTCTTTTTGAATGGCGTAAACTTGTTGTAGTTCGCTTGGTAAAATTAAGGCGATAGAAACTCCTTTGTTTCCAGCTCTTGCTGTTCTACCACTTCTATGTGTATAGTATTCTAATTTTTCGGGTAACTGATGATGAATGATAAAACCCAATCCTTGTACATCAATACCACGGGCTGAAACATCGGTTGATACTAAAAATTGTAAGGATTCGTTTTTAAAAGCACGCATGACTTTATCACGTTCTTTTTGTAGCATATCGCCTTCAAGAGCGGCTACAGAAAATCCAGCTTCTTTTAATTCTAAGGCTAATTTTTGAGCTCCTAATTTGGTCTTGCTAAAGATAATGCCTCTTTGATCTCCTTTTCTTTCTAATAAATGTATTAATTTAGGTAGTTTTTCTTGAATAGAAGTCAGTCCGTATTGATGCGTAATATCTGCATTGACTAAACTATTTCTGTTGACCGAAATACGTTGAATGTCACCTGTCATATACGTTTTTACAATACCTTGAATCTCTTCAGGAAAGGTAGCCGAAAACAACCAAATTTTTCTTTGTCCATAGGTATATTTAAGTACAGAAGTCAATTCTTTTTTAAAACCCATACTTAGCATTTCGTCAGCTTCATCTAAAACTATGGTTTTGATGTTTCGTAGGTTGATTGATTTTCTTTCGATTAAATCAATTAATCTACCAGGAGTAGCCACAATAATATGTGTAGGTCTTTTTAAGTTACTTATTTGTTTATCAATCTTTTCACCACCATAAACTGCCTCTACAAATATTTTTTCAGGAGCGTATTTAGTAAATTTAAACAATTGTTTTTTAATTTGCTGTACTAATTCTCTTGTTGGAGACAAAATTAAAGCTTGCACCAAAGGTACATCAGCATCAATATCTTCTAATATGGGTAAACCATAGGCGGCAGTTTTTCCAGTTCCTGTTTGAGCTAAACCAATAAAATCAGTGGGTTTTTTCAATAGAATGGGTATGGTTTCTTCTTGAATTGCTGTTGGTTTTACAATTCCTAATTCTTTTAGGGATGTAACAAAATCTTTTCGAATTCCTAGTTCTTTAAATGTGGTCATAAATCTAAATATTGATTGTGCAAAAGTACACTATTTTAAGTGGCTTAGAAAAGCATATTTGTACAGAAACCTTTATAACTTAATAATTAGTAGAAATCAAACAACTTTTTTTGAAAATATGCGAATTATCAGCTCTATATTGCGAATAAATTTGCAAATTTGTAATTCATTAAAAATTAACTAAATCATGAAAAGAGCATGCTAATGGCTTCTTCTCTAAAGGATGATTAAAAGCGAACAGCATGTGTTACCTTTAACAAATAAATTTTAAACACATGAAAAAACACAATTTTAGTGCAGGACCTTCTATCCTACCCGATTCCGTAATAAAACAAGCTGCTGCTGCAGTTCTTAATTTTGACAATATGGATTTATCTCTTGTTGAGGTTTCCCATAGAAGTCCACAGTTTGATGCTGTAATTAAAAAAGCACAAAAACTAGTTTTAGAATTAGCTGGTTTAGAAAATAAAGGCTACGAAGTTCTATTTTTAGGAGGTGGAGCCAGTTTACAATTTTTAATGACTGCTTTTAACTTATTACCAGAAGATGGAAAAGCAGGTTATTTAGATACAGGTACTTGGAGTACAAAATCAATCAAAGAAGCAAATATTTTAGGTGAAGCAGTTGTTTTGGCTACTTCAAAAGATAAAGGTTACAACTACATTCCTAAAGGATATGCGATCCCTTCTGATTTAGCTTATGTTCATGTAACGAGTAATAATACCATTTTTGGAACTCAAATAATGGATTTTCCAAAAGTAAATGTTCCGTTGGTAGTTGATATGAGTTCTGATATATTTTGCAAAGAACTCGACTTCTCAAAATTTGATTTAATCTATGCAGGAGCTCAAAAAAACATTGGTGCTTCGGGTACAACACTCGTAATTGTAAAATCTGACATCTTAGGAAAAACAGGTCGTACTATTCCTACTATGATGAATTACGAAACGCATATTAAAAAAGATAGTTTATTTCATACACCTTCTGTTTTTTCTATCTATGTTTCTATGTTATATCTACAATGGGTTAAAGATTTAGGTGGTGTCGCAGAAATGGAAAAAATAAACAATAAAAAAGCAGATTTGCTTTATGCCGAAATTGATCGTAATCCTAATTTTATAGGATTTGCAGCTAAAGAAGATCGTTCTATCATGAACGTTACTTTTACCTTAACTGACGAAAGCAAAAAGGATAAATTTGAAAAACTAGCACAAGAAGCTGGTATTCATGCATTCAAAGGTCATAGATCTGTTGGTGGTTATAGAGCAAGTATTTACAATGCTATGCCTATTGAAAGCGTACAGGCTTTGGTTGATGTGATGAAAGCGGTTTAGAGGGTTGGTCATTATTAGACTTAAATTAACAATCACTTTTTAACTATTACATATTAAAAAACGCCCTATTTGGGCGTTTTTTTATGAAAAATAAGACCAATTATAAAATAACTATATTTATCCTGATTTTTTCAAAACAAAATGAAACATAGTCTTAGCATACTTTTTCTAATATTTTCCATTAGCCTTATTGCTCAAAATCGAGTAAGTATACTTATTGACAGTTTGACTATCGTATCAGAAAGCAGTGAAAAATCAAGACTTGGACAAGATATAGCTTGGGAGCTTAAAAACACCGATTGGACCAGAACTTTACATTACCTAGATTATTCTGAAATAGAAGCAAAAGCTTCCAAACTAGATGATGTTTTGGCTAAATATTACAGCAAAGCAGCAGATATATATTATGAAAAAGAAGCTTTTGATATTGCATTAGCTTATTATCAAAAGGCGTACAATATTTATACTTTAAACAGTAATAGTGTTAATATTAAAAAATTAGAAAATGATTTAGCTATAATTTATGCTAGGATGAATAATAAAGATAGAGCACTCTATTTTTTCAAAAAAGTATATAATTACCAAAAAAAACAAAAAGATTCAACTCATCTTGCACATACTCTTAACAATATTGGCACGCTATATCTTGAAAAAAAGATAGATTCATCTGAGATATATTACTTAAAATCACTAGAAATTGCAAAAAAGATTAATAACAAAGAACTTTATGCATTTCTATATACCAACCTTGGGCGTGTTTATAATAAAAAAGAAGATTTTGTAAAAGCAAAAACCTATATCAATAAATCTATTGCTTCCACGAAAACAGACATTAAAGATGATACAAGAAGTTGGGTTTTTGAATCTGCTTCAAAGTATTATTTACACACAAATCAAAATGATTCTGCAATTTATTTTGCAAAGAAAGCAGTAGCCTTATTAATACAACACAAGTATAGCTTTAAAAACAAAGATGCCATCTATTCACTGTATAAAGGTTACCTTGCAAATAAAGAATATAAAAATGCCTCTGAATATTTTGAATTATACAATTTAATAAGAGACAGTTTAAATATTGAAGAAAAAGCAGTAAATATAGAACGATTAAAACTTGAACAAGAATTTCATAGTAAGAATAAAATTAGATTATTAAAAGAAAAACAAAAGAAAACTTGGTATTTTATTATTGCCTTAAGTTTAGTCTCGGGTTTACTTTTTGTATTAATTTTACTTAAAAGGTCTAAAAACAAACTTATTCAAGCCGATTTAGAAAAACAAATAAATCAAGCCAAAAGAAAGGAGCTCAGGGCAAAACTCGAACTAAAAAACAATGAATTAGTTGCCAAAACAATGACCGAAATTCACAGAACAGAAATTGTTCAAAATATATTATTAGACTTAAAAAAGATAAAACTAAAAGCTGTTAAAAAAGAAACACAAAATGCAATTGATTACATTTTAAAAAGATTAGAAAAAGATACAAATACAAATATTTGGAAAGAATTTGAGTTAAGTTTTGAACAAGTTCATAAATCTTTTTATAATAAACTTACAGTTAGCCATCCTAATTTAACTTCAAATGACAGAAGACTTTGTGCTTTATTACTTTTAAATTTAACTTCTAAAGAGATTTCTCAAATAACAGGACAATCATTTAAATCCGTTGAAAATGCAAGAACACGTTTAAGAAAAAAGCTTAATCTCACAAATTCAAGCACCAATTTAGCGACGTATTTAAACAGTTTTAACGTCAAGTATAAGCGTAGTAGCGGATTTTAAAGGCACAAACCTTTCAATTTATTACTAAACTTTGTTCAAAGATACAAACTTCGAGTTTATCACAAAACCCGCTATTACGTTTATACAATGTTGTAAAGTAAGATTATTTTTATTAAAAAATCAATTAAAGTTGATGACTTTTAATAAAAAATAGCATCAATAGCTTTTTTCATTTCAAGTAATATGTCATTTTTTTAATTATCAATACCCAAAAACAAAAAAACAAAAAAATTAATAAAAGAATTTGTAATTCATATATTTGTGCAACTAAATAAAAAACACGATGAACAAACAACTTATAGAATGTGTCCCCAATATCAGTGAAGGACGTGACTTAGAAAAAATAAATCAAATAACTGCCGTCGTAGAAACTGTTGAAGGTGTTAAACTCCTAGATGTAGATCCAGGAAATGCAACCAATAGAACGGTAATTACTTTTGTAGGTGAACCGCAAAAAGTCATCGATGCAGCCTTTTTATTGATTCAAAAAGCACAAGAATTAATTGATATGAGTAAGCATAGTGGAGAACATCCAAGATTTGGAGCAACTGATGTTTGTCCGTTAGTTCCTATCGCAGGTATTAGCATGGAAGAAACGGCAACTTTTGCACATAAATTAGGAAAAAGAGTAGGCGAAGAATTAGGAATCCCTGTTTATTTCTACGAAAATGCAGCCAAAGAAGACAAACGTAAAAATTTAGCCAATTGCAGGTCAGGAGAATACGAAGGACTCGCAACTAAACTAACGAATAAAGATTGGAAACCCGATTTTGGTCCTTCCGAATTTAATAAATCAGTTGCCAAAAGTGGTGCAACAGCCATTTCGGCTAGAGATTTTTTGGTGGCTTATAATGTTAATTTAAATTCTACTTCTACAAGAAGAGCCAATGCCATAGCTTTTGATATTCGTGAAAACGGACGTGTAAAACTAGTCAATGGAAAAAAAGTATTGGATAAAGATGGAAATGCCGAACGTATTCCAGGTGTTTTAAAAGCTGTAAAAGGTATAGGTTGGTATATTGAGGAGTATGGAGTTGCACAAATTTCGTATAACTTAACCAACATCAATATTACTTCTATGCACGAAGCTTTTGATGAAACCGTAAAAAGTGCCACCAAACGTGGTTTACGAGTTACAGGTTCGGAGTTGATTGGTTTAATTCCCTTACAAGCTATGTTAGATGCTGGTGAGTTTTTCTTAAAACGACAAGAACGTTCCTTAGGAATTTCTGATGAAGAAAAGATTAAAATAGCCGTAAAGTCCTTAGGATTAGATGATTTAAAACCATTCAAACCTAAAGAACGTATTATTGAATACCTTTTAGAAGGGAAATCAAAAAAACTAATTGATTTTACTGTCGCTGGTTTTGCAGAAGAAACAGCCTCTGAGTCTATGGCTCCAGGTGGTGGATCTATTGCCGCTTATATTGGTGTTTTAGGTGTTTCTTTAGGAACTATGGTTGCTAATTTATCAGCACACAAAGCAGGTTGGGATGCGAAATGGGAATATTATTCTGATTGGGCTGTAAAAGGGCAAGCCTATAAAAATAAATTGCTTTGGTTAGTCGATGAAGACACCAACGCTTTTAATAAGATTATTGATGCTTTTAGAATGCCAAAAGCCACTGATAATGATAAAAAACTAAAAGCAGAAGCTTTAGAAAAAGCAACGCAATATGCTACAGAAATTCCTTTTCAAGTTATGGAAACTGCCTATAATTCTATGGAAGTAATGGAAGAAATGGCTGCAAAAGGTTTGCAAAATTCTTTGTCTGATGCTGGTGTAGGAATGTTAGGTGCAAAAACGGCTGTTATTGGGGCTTATTTCAATGTAAAAATAAATGCTAAAGATCTAAAAGATAGAAAATTTGCAGACGACATTTTAGGTAGAGCAAAAGCCATTTATGATAAAACATTAGTAAGAGAGGCGAAACTAACTGAAATGATATTTAAAAAATTAATGTAGATATGTTGCATCCAATGTATCTCTCAAAGTTATAAGACCTGTAAAAATACAGGAATCCGATTTATTGGTATTCCCGATAACTATCGGGAGTACTCAATAATAAGGTATTCAATTAATTGGGGACAGAATATGTGTTTACTAATTTTAATAGTTCAAATAGTATTCTGAATGTGCTAAATAATTAAGGTTCTGTTGTAGATTACTGTGGGCTTTGTGTAACTCTATGAAAATCTTTGTGGCTCTTTGCGTAAAAGCTATTACACAGAGTTACGCAAAGTATTCTCGAAGTTTCGCAAAGAGATTGTTAATTAACTCAGGTTATAATAATTGGAATACTTCAATATCTTATAACAGAACCATAAATAATAAGCTTATTTTGTAACACTTTAACCAATTGATACTCTAATTATAAAGCAATTCTATTTTAAGGCTTTTAACTTTAGACTTTACAAACTTTTAACTAAATAAACTATGAATTCACACGAAATAGATTACAAAATTTACGGAGACGACATGCAGATTGTTGCTGTAGAACTTGATCCAGGAGAAACAGTAATTGCCGAAGCAGGTGCTATGAACTGGTTAGATCCCGCTATCACATTTGAATCGAGAATGGGAGATGGTTCCCAACCAGAAAAAGGTATTTTCGGTAAATTACTTGATGTAGGAAAAAGAGTATTAACAGGAGAGTCCATTTTTATTACTCACTTTACGAATAATGGAGAAGGGAAGAAAGAAGTGAGCTTTGCTGCGCCATTTCCAGGTAAAATTATTCCTGTTGATTTAAAAGATTATAAGAACGGCTTACTTTGTCAAAAAGATTCATTTCTCTGTGCGGCAAAAGGAACAGAAGTAAGTATCGCATTTACTAAGAAACTAGGTACAGGATTTTTTGGTGGAGAAGGTTTTATTTTACAAAAACTACGAGGTGATGGCATGGCATTTATGCACGCAGGTGGCACAGTCGTTAAGAAAGAATTAAATAACAGTTCTATTTATATTGATACAGGTTGTATAGTCGCTTTTACAGATACATTAGATTATTCTATAGAGCGAGCAGGAAACTTAAAATCCATGTTTTTTGGTGGCGAAGGTATGTTTTTAGCCAAATTAACAGGTACGGGAACAGTATTTATGCAAAGTTTACCTTTTTCAAGATTAGCAGATAGAATCTTGATGAATGCCCCAAGAGCAGGAGGAAGATCACAAGGTGAAGGCTCTGTGTTAGGTGGTCTAGGACGTATTTTAGACGGAGATAATTTCTAAATAAGAATTAAAACTTCAAATTTTCTAATAATTATTATAAAATTTTATGAACAAAGTAATCCTTTTAGTTTTTAGCCTTATTTTAGCCACTTCTTGTAATCAAAGAACTATGCCAAAACAAAGTATCAAGACTCCAACACTAGCTAAAAAAGCCAAAGTTTTTAACAATCATGGCGACACCAGAACAGATAATTACTATTGGTTAAATGATAGAGAGAATCCAGAAGTTATAGCTTATTTAAATGCTGAAAATACGTATTATGATACCTTAACCGCTCATACTAAAGACTTTCAAAAAGATCTTTTTGAAGAAATGAAAGCACGTATTAAAAAAGATGATGAGAGTGTGCCTTACAAAAAGAATGGTTATTATTATATCACCAGATATGTAAAAGGAGGTCAATACCCGATTTATTCCCGTAAAAAGGAAAATTTAAAAGCCGATGAAGAGATTCTATTCGATGTCAATAAAATGGCAAAAGGTTTTGATTATTATCAACTAGGTGGCTTGAGTATAAGTACTAACAATAGATATGTAGCTTTTGCTGTTGATACAGTGAGTCGAAGACAATATAACATTCAAATAAAAGACCTTAAGACAGGTGAAGTATTCCCTGAAATAATCAAAAATACAACAGGTGGTTGTGTTTGGGCAAATGATAATAAAACACTTTTTTATACACAAAAGAATCCGACTACTTTGCGAAGTGAAAAAATATTTAAACATGTTTTAGGAACAGATACTTCAACTGATGTTGAAATATTTCATGAAAAAGATGACACTTTTGGCGTTTTTGTGACAAAATCAAAATCAGATGCCTATATATTTATTGGTTCATACAGCACCTTATCAACTGAATATCAGTATTTAGATGCTAGCCAACCGAATAAGAAGTTTACCTTATTTCAAGCAAGGGAAAGAGATCTAGAATACAATTTATCACATTATAAAGAGCATTTTTACATCTTAACCAATAAAGATAAAGCAACCAATTTTAAATTGATGAAAACATCAGTTAAAACGACTTCTAAAGAAAATTGGACAGATGTAATTCCGCATAGAACAGCTGTTTTATTAGAAGATTTTACAATTTTTAAAGACTATATGGTCTTGGAAGAAAGAAACAATGGTTTAAATAAAATTCGTATAAAACGTTGGGATAATAAAGGGGATTACTATTTACCTTTTAAAGAAGAAACCTATGCAGCTAATGTTTATTCCAACCCTGAATTTGACACAGAAACCTTACGCTATTCCTATAATTCCTTGACTACACCAGCTTCTGTTATTGATTTTAATATGAAAGATAAAACTTTCGAAATAAAAAAAGAACAAGAAGTACTAGGCGGAAAATTTGACAAAAACAACTATACAAGTCAACGTTTATGGGCAACTGCTCGTGATGGAAAAAAGGTCGCCATTTCTATGGTGCATCATAAAGACACCAAACTAACAAAAGATACGCCTATATTATTGTATGCTTATGGTTCGTATGGCTATACAATTGATCCACGTTTTAGCACAACGCGTTTGAGTTTATTAGACAGAGGTTTTGTCTATGCGACCGCACATATAAGAGGAAGTGAATATTTAGGAAGACAATGGTACGAAGATGGAAAATTACTTCATAAAAAAAATACGTTTACCGATTTTATTGATTGTGGGAAGTTTTTAATTGAAAAGAATTATACTTCATCAGAGCATTTATATGCAGAAGGTGGTTCGGCTGGTGGTTTATTAATGGGAGCCATCGTAAATATGTCACCACAAACTTTTAAAGGTATCATTGCTGCAGTTCCGTTTGTAGATGTAGTGACAACCATGTTAGATGATAGTATTCCTTTGACCACAGGTGAATATGACGAATGGGGAAATCCAAATGATAAAGAATATTATGACTATATTAAATCCTATTCTCCTTATGATAATGTAGTGGCTCAAGATTATCCTAATATGTTGGTAACAACAGGTTTACATGATTCTCAAGTGCAGTATTTCGAACCTGCAAAATGGGTGGCAAAACTCAGAGAATTTAAAACAGACAACAATCAACTATTGTTATACACCAATATGGAAGCAGGACACGGTGGTGCATCTGGTCGTTTTGATGCCTTAAAAGAAGTAGCTAGAGAACAAGCTTTTTTATTAGATTTAGAAGGGATAAATGATTAGCTAATTTGTTGATTTGATAATTAGCTGATTATTAGAAGTAAAAGTAATTTATCAATAATTTTATTTGTAATAAGAAAACAATTTTGTTGGGAAGAGTACTGCCATGTAGCTAAACGAATCAACGTTTACAATAATAAAGTTAAAACATTACTATTTAATTATGAATAAACTACTAACACTATTATTAGGAGTATTTCTTTTTTCTAGTTGTGCATCCGTAGAAAAATACAATAAACAAATAAGTAGTCTTCATTCCGTTGCGAGCATTCACGAAGATATTGATGAATCGTATAAAATACTACAAAGATTACATCCTGATTTGTATTGGTTCACCCCAAAAGATTCCTTAGATTTTGCTTTTAGTCAATTGAAAGAAAGTATAGACAAACCATTATCAAGTAGAGATTTTTATAAACAACTAGCACCTGTAATAGCAAAAATTAAACAAGGGCATACATCAGTTTCGCCACCCTATATCAAGCAAACTAGAAAAGAAAAGAAAGCTAAAGGAAAAAGATCTAGCCCATTTAAAAGAGTTCGTTTTAAAGGTATAGTTGGTAAAGTTTATATAGAAAAAACTTTTAAAAAGAAAGATTCTTTGCTTCTTGTGGGTTCTGAGGTTTTATCAGTCAATGGTGAGTCTACAAAATCACTTTTAAAAAGCTACGATAATTTAGTGTCTGGTGATGGCTATAACACTACCTTCTTACCTAAAATAAAAAGTAAATATTTTGGAGTCTATTATCTAAAATCACACGGAGAACGTGATAGTATTAAGCTAGATTTAAAATATAAAGATAGTCTTTACTCACATTATTTAGTGGAGAGCTTTAGTAAAATAAAAGACACAACGCAAAAGAAAGCAAAACCAAAAAGATTAGGAAAAAGAGCTTTAAAGCAAGAAAAGAAAAAAAAGAAAGCCAAAAAGAAATGGAACAAAATGGTGGGTTTTAATAAATACACCAAAGAACAAACAAGGATTTTTAAATTTATCAATCAAGACTCCATAAATGTGGCATATATTAAGATAAGACGTTTTAAAACAGGAGATCCCGAAGCCTTTTATGAAGATGCCTTTAAGAAAATAGACTCAGCTAAAGTACAGCATCTTATTATTGATTTAAGAGATAATTTAGGAGGAAGCTTGGCACAAGTAGCAGATGTATATTCTTATTTAACAGATAAGGACTATGTTTTGTTAGAAGATTCTGAAATGACATCACGCTGGAGTTATATGTATCCTGTAATGCATTCTAAGAGCTTTTTATTTAAATCGCTTGGTATCCTTTTTTCTCCTATTTACACACCATATATACAAGCTTTAAAAGTAAAATCTAGAAATGGTAAACACTTTTTTAGAAATAAATACGCAAAAGAACAAGAGTTTAAAGAAAATAACTATAAAGGAAAACTATATGTGATTATTAATGGAACTAGTTATTCTGCAAGTTCGACCTTATCAACACACCTAAAAGCGACCAAAAGAGCCACTTTTGTGGGAGAAGAAACAGGCGGCACCTATAATGCCACTGTTGCTGGGATGTTTGTGTATAAAGACCTACCCAATACAAAAGTTTCCATGCGATTTGGAGTGATGCGAATCAAAACACCTTATACAGGAAAACCAGATGGCTACGGCATCAAACCCGATGTGTACATTCCTACAACAACTTTAGAAAAAGATGAGCAATTAGAGTGGATATTGAAGGATATTAATGGGGAATAAGACTCTTTACTTATTGTTAGTATATGTTTTCGTTTTAATAAAGTAAGTACATAGCTAAGCAAAATCTATAAACCTGAGTTCGACCTAAGCTTTGTTTACAGTTTGAACGAATTTTTAATCAATTCGAAGTTATATTTTTGAAGGACTAAC
>DQTL01000322.1 GCA_015662775.1 Lutibacter sp. | reverse complement strand
AATATTAATAAATAGTGATGATTAAAGCTTTTTTACTTTGAATTACTTCCTTCTCTAAAAATTTAAGTCCTCATAAACAAGAGTTTATTGCGGGTTAAATTTTTTTCGAGCGTCGTACTTCTTTGTAAAAAGAGCTTTTGCAACGGCCTTAAATTAGAATCAGAATAATAAATAATGATCAAAAAAAAACGTACTGAATAGAATTCAATACGTTTTTAAAATGCTTTATATATATTTTAATCTTGAACGATAAAACTAATAGGTAAACTATATTTTACACCAACTGCCCGACCACGTTGTTTCCCTGGTTTCATTTTTGGTAATAAACTAACAACTCTTTTAGCTTCCGCTTCTAAACGTTTGTGTGGTGCTCTAGCTCTAACACCGACAATATTCCCATGTTTATCAATTTTAAACATCACAAATATTCTTTTCTTTCCAGGAGTTAGTCCTAAATCTTGAGCTAAATCAACATTAAACTTTCTACTGACAAACTTTTGAACACTCTTTGATAAACAATCTCTTAATGCTTTTTTATTCCCTTTACAACCTGGATAAACAGGCACATCTTCAATAATAGAAAAAGGCACATCTTCAATAACTTCTTCGACAATTTCTACTTCTTCAATTTCTTCAATTACTACTTCTTCATCTTCATTAGTTTCTGTAGACTCGATTACTGTCTCTTCAATTTCTTCATCATCTTCTACCACTTCAATTTCTTCTAAAACTGGCGGTGGTGGAGCTTTCTTTTCATCAGGTTTTATTTCTTCTATTTCTTGTTCTGTTTCAGGTATGTCTTCCTCATCGTCTGACATGTTGGTTGTGTATGCCATGATCATATCATTGGCATCTTCCATCGTTTTATGTTCTATCGCTATATAAGCTACAAGAAGTGCTAAAACTAAACCTAATAAGATAAAAAGTCTGTTATAATTTTCTAAGTTGGACTTTGCGCTTTTTTTAGATTGCATAATTCTTTGTTTTATTTAGTGCGTGCTAATTTATGAATTTTATACTGTTATTTCCAAATATATTCAAAAAAATGAGAGAAGCAAACTAGTTTAGTCGTCATTTATTTTGTTTTTTAATATTCTGTGTATGGGTTTAAATGAGATAAAACCCAGTAATAATCCTGTTGTATTTGCAATGCCATCTCTCCAATCGGCTGTTCTATAATCTGTTAATACACCTTGTAAGATTTCAAGAAGTATACCAAAAGAGACTAGAACAAGAAAAAGTAAAATTGCTGTTTTAATACTTGTTGTTTTTCTAAATACTGCCATCCAACTCCAAAACAACACCAAATAGGCAAATGCGTGTAAAATTTTATCAGAAACTTTAACGCTTGTCTCTGGCAATTGTTTCGTATTAACCAGACTTAAAAAAATAATTGATACTGTAATTGTTAGGGCAATAAGCACTAAATTATTCAGCAAGCATTTCTTTATAAGCTTTAGCATCTAGCAAATCTGTGAGTTCGTCTTCATCTGAAATTTTTAACTTAATAATCCAACCTTCACCATAAGGGTCGGTATTAATTTTTTCAGGGGTATCTTCTAAAATTTCATTAAATTCAACAACTTCACCAGAAATTGGCAGTAATAGGTCTGAGACTGTTTTAACGGCTTCTACACTTCCAAAAACTTCTTCTTTATCTAAGCTTTCGTCTAAAGTATCAACATCTACAAAAACAATATCGCCTAACTCTGCTTGTGCATAATCAGTGATTCCAATAGTGGCTATATCTGCCTCAATTAACAACCATTCATGGTCGTTTGTGTATAATAAATTGTCGGGTGCATTCATTTTATATACTGTTTTTTAAATTATTTAATAATTAATTTCCAAGGTTGTATTTCACACTAATTCCTGAACTGATTGACCTTCTATCATAGGATTTTGTAATTTCATAAGCTGAAGCATCTTGAATATAATAGAAACCAGCTTGTAAATTTTTAGATAATGCATAATCAGCTACAACACGTAAATTAAATACATTTTGTCCACCCGTTACTTGATCATTTAAATCATCGTCTTCTCCAAAATAACGCACCATCATCTTATCTTTACGCAAAGATACATCAACCTTCATATTTAAATCTCCTTTAAATCTTATTTTTTTACCTTTAATACGCATGTTAAATGGAATATCTTTTAAACGATACCCTAGACCTACCACATACTCTGTACCTGTGTTTTGTGTCATGGTATTGTTGTTGAAATTAAGTGTCATCATACGATCTTGGTTTATTCTACCTTCGATACTAAATGAGTTTTTTAATTTCATTTCTATTTTAGCTAAAGGTGAAAACTCTTCAATCAAACCAACATTTGTAAAGAGTCTTTCATTGAAATAGTTGCCTGTTATATCTGTTGCTGTTGGAGTATTTGCGTTATACTGTAAATTATTAGCAAAATTCAATACAGAATAAGAGGAACGATAAGCATGGGAGATAGAAAAACTTTTAAAACGTTTTTTAAACCATTTTAATTTCATCAAACCACGGTATCTTACCTGCCAATTTGGTAAAGGTATTGTACGGAATGGGTTTAAACTAACCTTATCAACGGACTGACCTGAATAGGCTGCTAAAAAGGCTGGCAATATAACTTGTTGACTTGTGGCACCATAGCCGTCTTTATCTAAGCCTGTATTCGTAGCATATCTTTGAGCAATAGCATCTCTATTATCTTTAAATTGTTGGAAAAGAACATCTGCATCATCAAAGGCTGTTCCAAGCATTAAATAACTCATGCTAAAATTACCTTGTTCCGTAACTACTGAAGGTGCATACCTAGGTATTGCAGATCCACTATCTGTTACTGGATCTAATTGAGAGGAAATATTACGCGTATATATTTTATTAGCTGTAACATCAATATCAAAGTTTTTAAATGGTGATACTTTGGCTGTTAAATCTAACTTTTCGTAATGTGTACGACTGTATATTTTATTGTAATACACATCATCAATATCTCTAGTTAACATCCAACCATTTTCAAGAGCTTTGTTTCTAATATCAACTTGACTACCAAAAACGAAACCAAAACTAGGTGCAAAACCTCCTGAATAATTATCACGACCCAATAAACCTACATTAGGTTTATACCCAGGTAGAAAAGTTCCGTTGTTTTCTTGATAACTAATTCTTATTTTATCTACTGAAGTAACAACATCATAGACTCCTTTAAATAATTTACCTCCAAAAGTTTTGGATGATTTGTTTCTACCATTCCTAGCAATTGGTGCTTGCTTTGATGAAAAGCCATTTTTTCCTTTTCCTTCTTTTTTCCCTTTTTGTGATTGCTCACCTTTCTCACCTTTTTTACCAGCTTCTGATCCTGCTTGTCCTGCTTCATTTTCAGAACTAGATTTTTCAGAAGTTTCTGATTCATTAGAGCTATTCGCTTCACTACTGCTTTTCTTAGCTTCTTTCTCAGCCGTTTTAGCTGCTTTTTTCTCTTCTCTTGCTTTCTTTTTTGCTGCTTTTTTCTTGGCTCGATTTTTTCGAACTGTTCTCATTTGTTTTTTGGTACGCAATAACTTTGGCAACCCAATTTCTTTGTAGAATTTCTTCATATTAAGATCTACCGACAGATTGTGCGTATTGGCATTTTGTACCGTGTTTCCTATTTCTTCTACATATGATTTTGAAGCTCCTTGCCAATCAAAATCGGCTGTATAAGAATAGTTAGATTTAATAAAACTAAACAATGGAATCTTATCAATAGGTATTTCGTAAGAGGCATCAAGTGTTTGATGATAATGTGTTGGTCTTCCTATATCAAAGAAATTAGAATACAAACCAATATCGTCTGTAGTTTCAAAACTATCATATACATTATTATTTAAGGCTCTAAAGTTTAAACGTAATGCTTTTGTTAATTTATAACCGATACTATAATCCCAATCAAATAGGAAATTACGTTGTTTTAAAGTGGGTAATGCTGTAAAACCTTCAACTAAAACACGTGATTTTTGTTCGTTATAATCTCTTAAAAAGTTAGAGTTTATAGCAATTGTATTTGGTAATAGATTGAAATTAAAATCTTTTATAATTTTATAGTATTTTCCCTTTAATTTTTTTGAATTTTTAAAAGGTGTAATCTCCAAGGGTTTAAAACTGTAGGTATAACCTATGGAAGCTCGTACATCTTGATCTAAAAGCTTTTCTATATTATAATCTCTATGTAGTACTTCGTTGTAGGCATAAGAGAAAGCTAAGTTTTCAAAATTATAAAACTTGGGTTTTCTCTTTGATTGTGGATTTCTATTTTTCTTTACATTAATTAAACTAATACTGGTACGTTTGGTGTAATCTTGAGCATCGTCTCTGTGTTCACTATTGGTACTATTAGTATCTGCTAATAAAATATCTTGATATTGTGCATCGTATTTAGGGTCTTTTATTTCTTCCCCATAACTCACACTAATTGGTATTTGTAATCCCCAATTTTTAGGAAATAGTTTTCCTGCATTTAAGTTAGAAACCGCATCGTATTGTTTTACGTTTTCTTGACTTCTTTCATTGACTGATTGATCTACATCTCCATAACCTTGTGTAGACATTCTACCTGAAACGGATACATCAAGTAAATCTGCAAAGTTAGCATCAGCACTTACAATGGCTGCCCAACCGCCTTCGTTATCAAATTCGGAAACACGCATTTCATTAAACCATATTTCTCCTGTTTTATTACCTGTTACAGATTTATTTTTAACTCCCAACATAATCGTTTTAACATTACCAAGATTTGGATGTCCTCTTACACGAAGACGATAGGTTGGTAATTCACTTTCAGCAACGAAAGGAAATAATTCATTGGCTTGTCCACCAGTTTCAAAACGGGCTAATTTTAGTTTCTTTAAAGCATCTAAATCAATATTTAATTCATTGGCTTCTGGCCATATATCTCTTGCTGTAGATTGAGAATGAGCCGTAATCTTTAAAGGTTGTTCTATTTGATAAAAGTTTTCACTTAAATCACTACCTATACGAATAATTGCGACTAACTCATCATCTTCAATTCCGTTTTGTGCTTTACTTTCTGCATGAATAAACAGTTGTAGGCGTTTAAACATTCGCAAATCGAAATTGACATTTTTAAACAAAGCTCTGGAATCATCTTCCTCTAAGTCTCTAATTTTTAAGGCTAGGGCTTGTTCGTTTTGTTCTTGTACAGTTGTTGTCCCTTGTAAACGCTCTCTTTCGATTCCTGGAGGTAAAACATAAGGAATAGGTTCTCTACCCTCATTTTCTTCAATATTTACCACACCAGATTCAAAATTATCTAATTCTAAACCTTCTAGTGCAATATTTCCATCTTCTAAAGTAAACTTATAACGTCTCCATTCACCTCTTACCATTTCCATTTTTCCTAAACGAAGTACTACTGGTATTTTAAAACCTGTCATAAACATACGCATAAAACGAATGGAATGGAAATTATTAATTCCACCTATAGATTCGCCACTTGCAATTGGAATACGCACTTGATACCAAGTAGCTTCTTGAGAACCCCCATTTTGAGTAGCAATAGTTCTCGTACGCTTATCAACTATATAGTTTTCTCCCACAACTAATTCATTAGGATCTAAAGAAATCTTGTACTGATAATAACTCTCAGCAGTACTCATGGTTTGATCTTTATTGATGTCTTCCGTATCAGGATATTGTGTGCTAGCCGTTGGATAGGATTCGGAAGACATAGACATTGTTGGTGAATTTCCTTGTGTACGCCCGTAGTTTTTATAACGAGAGATTATCGTTGCACTTTGAGAATCTAAATCAGAACCTTTGTAAAAATGGAAGTTATCTGATGCTGGGTCATCTAAAATTCTGTTTTTAGCGGCTTGATTTAAAGTTGCATGATTGCTAATATCTGTAATAAATGCACTCAACTCTGGAAAATCTGTTCCAGGTGCTTTTTCTTGGCTGTCGTTCATACCATCTAAACCAATATCTTGGTTTAATCGGATGTTGTCATCGTTTTCAAAAGAGTTTAGTAAGGCTTGGTTTGTGGGTATTTTCCCCCACAGACTTACATTGGTATTTGCATTTGACCCATCTCCTGGTAATCCGTTTTCAAAAGCTTTGCTACCATCTTTTAAAACATCTTCTGAGATATTTCCTAAATTGATATAAAATGCACCTACTTGATTGTTTGGGTTTTGTGGGTCAGCTCCAACGGGCAAACCTTCTGCATTGGTTATCGAATAATTTGTCCAAGGATCTAATAACCAAAATTGAATGTACTCAATATTTGAGTTTTCAAAATCGGTAATTGTTAAGGGTCTGGTCATACCACCCCAACGTTCTTCAGGGTTCATTAAGGATCCATCAGCATTTACATTTTCAGTATCGTAGTTGTATGTCCCTCTTTCATTTGGGAAAAAGGCAAGGTTTAAGGCTCTAACCGTTGGTGATTCTGTTTGGTCTAAAACATCATTTGGGAATAATTCATCATAATTAATTCGTCGTACTTCTGCACGAGATAGTTCTTCATTATCAATATTAGCAGGTCTTGAACTTCCATAAAGATCCCAATCAATATTATACCAAGAAAATCTTGCCCGTTTCTTTCCATAACCCAATCCTGGATCATTTGCTCCCAAATCTAAATCGGAATTATTAGCAGGTGTACTGGCTAAAAACCATTGTTCTTCTGATCTTATTTGTAAGGGTGTTTGTGTACCATCAAAGTCATCAATATAAGAGGCGGCTTGCCCATTAATATCAATTGTTTTAGGAGTCCCAGGAATTAAATAAGCGACATCACCTCTAATAGAAAAATTAGAAGTTGCATCTGTTTTAGAATAAGGTAGTAAATTGACTAATCTAGTCAAAGCTACTGCTTCTGTATTGTAATTAAGGTTTAAACCAAGGACACTATTATTAATGGGTTCTGACCCGAAGAATACTTTGTTAGTAAAGGGTTTTTCACGTATATTTAAAAAGGAAGCACCAGCTACAAAATTTTCGCTAAACTTATGCTCAACATCAACACCAAAGAATGTTCTTCTGTCTTGACTAAAGATTGCATTCTGCTCTACAGAAACACTTATAGGAGCATTAGAGGCTTCAATAGCAGGATTGATTATTTTCACTCTTCCTATTTGATAATCAACTACATAATCAACGCCTTCGACCAATTCACGTCCGCCACTTGTTACATGCACCGAACCTTGTGGTACATTAAAAGCACCAAGAGCAATACCACTTGCACTATCCGTTTTATAATAGCCTTTTATTAAATATTTATCTTTTTGTTGAAAGGTGTTTTTAACTTCTGATTGGGTGAGTTCGTACAATTCATTAAAAATAAAGTTATCATCCTCTGCGTGTGTTAAAATTTCATCAATATAGTCACCAAAAGGTTCTACTTTTGGGAACATCATATAGCCTTCGTTAGCATAAATGGTAATTCCTTCTACAAAATCGAAATAGCCATCACCATCGGCTGCTAATTGGTCATTTTGGTCTAGTCGATCTAGATAAAATAGATTTAATAATGTTTTGTCAGAAGCACCTACTGTTTGAGCAGGAATTGAGTTTGTAGGAACACCTGTTTCATCATTTTTGTACATAATTTCAAGACGAAAGCCCATTTCTTCTAATTGGTAGGCTTGTAAATTATAGATATTTTTCATCATTAATTCCCAGATGGGTTTATCTGTGACAACCATTTCTCCACGTAAAAGTTTTACTACTAAATTATTTGGAGCTATAATACCATCACTAGACAATTCACCTACTTTATACACTTCTGTACTTCCATTGATTGTATATTCATAGGCTACAGCAAGTACATCGCTTTCTGCTAATCTTCTGTTTAAGGAAATAAAACCTAATTGACGATCTAGTTTAAAATCTACGCCTTCGACTAACCTTCGTGCATTTTGTAATACCGAATAATCGTTACCTTGTTGCATTGGAATCGTTAAACCTAAATCGTTAAATGCCTGATTAACATCTCCTATAAATCGGATATCACCTGTTTCTGTCATAACAGATGCTAGCTCATTTACTTTATTCTCTGGTAAATAATTAGGTAATACTTCATCTAGTACAATCTCTATTTCATCATGACCGAAGTTATCATTCTCAGGGTCTAATTCTAATTTTTTAGACTCAGCCAAATCAGCAAGAGCCACAATGTTACGTACATTATTGGTTGTGTTGTTAGTATTTGTTACCCAAAGCTCAATAGAGGTAATTTGAATAGATGAACCGATTAGTGGGTATTCTTTCAGTGCTACATCAAACTCATCTTTAAAATAGTGAGCTAAAAAGAAATGTCTATCTGCATCGTAATCAGAAGCTTGCATTTCAAACTCTTCAATAATTGCTCCACCTTCTGCCCGAACTGTTTTAGATTGTGATTGTTGTTTGGCAAAAACGGTTGAGATAGTTGTTTTACCAAATTGTAATTCGGTACGTAAACCAAATAAGTTTTGGGCTCCATTGATTAGTGAATTACGAATAGGCATACTTACATTACCAGCTTCTATTTTTCTAATTATTCCATCATCATCATAGCCCATACTTGGGTCAAATTCTAATTTTACAATATCTTGAAAATTAAAGGTAGATTGGGTATCGTAATTAGCAGAAACTTTTAAGCGTTCCCCTACTTTTGCCATGACACTAGCTCCTATATTTTGGTTAAAATCAAAAATAGTTGTAGATCTATTAATTTCACTAATATTTGGGTTATCCGTTTCTTGAAATAAAAGTCCCATTTTAACCTCAATATTCCCCTGCATATTTACTTCTATTTCATTACTTCCAAAAACAGATTTAAAGAAATCGGAATTTATATAATATTTAGGTAGTAAGTTTTTTTGTTCTTCTTTATTTCCTTTTTTCTTGCTGTTTAATGCTCCTAGTTTTCCTTTGTAATAATCATGCATATCTCTTTTAAGACGATAATTACTATATTCTTCTGCAGTCATAAGAATAGGATAGGTGATTTCATAATCTCCTATTTTGGTAACCAGCATATATTGATTTTGCTCAACATCGTATCTAACATCATAGTTGTCGTAATCATTTAAGTATAGACTACCACTTTGGTAAGTGCTAAATTCATAAGGTAATACAACTGTAGAATCTTTTGGAATTGAATCTTGAGGTTCTTGTGCTTTTAAAGTTATTACGGTTAGTAATGTTATAAAAGTATATAGAGTTCTTGAAAGTAACTTTTTCATATCTTGTTCACTATTAGTCATTCTCTTGGTTATCAATAAATTACAGCCTGTAAAAATTTTTATAGGTTTTTTAAAGCCTGTTTAATTAAATTTTCAATAGTCATAGCAGGCTCATCACGTAATATATTGTCAATAATTCTTTGGGTTTGTTTACGTGAAAAACCTAAAACATCTAGTGCAGATAACGCTTCTTCTCTAGCGGTATTGTCTATAGATGTTGATATTGCTTCAATATCATAAGTTTTAATAATTTTATCTCTTAAATCAATAATAATTCTTTGAGCTGTTTTTACGCCAATACCTTTTACTGTTTTAAGTAAATTGGCATTATCTGAAGCTATTGCTTGTTGAATTTCTTTGGGACTCATAGAGGATAACATGACACGAGCGGTAGCTGTTCCCACTCCAGAAACTGAAATGAGTAGCCTAAATATTTCTCGCTCTGTTTTGCTAGAAAACCCATATAAAGATTGGGCATCTTCACGCACATGAAAATGTGTGAATAGCTTGACTGATTCTTGATCGGGTATTTGAGAATAGGTATGTAAAGAAATATGTACCATATAACCCAAACCACCACTTTCTATGATTAAATAGGTTGGGTTTTTCTCTACTAATTTCCCTTTTATGTATGCTATCATTTAGGTTGATAATAATTCAATCTTCAAAAATAGGAAAAATATTGATTTTATAGGTGAGAAATGCTGTTAAAGCATAGAAAAAAGGACGTGTAACTGATGTTTTTATAAGGAAGAAACAGTTTTGCTTTTTATTCTTAAGTCTCTAATAAAAAAGTGATGGCTTTTTTTGTTAGGAGTAAAAATCTAAATGAGGTGTGTTTACAAAACTAAAGATACTTCCAAAAAGACCAAATTTTTCTATTTTTAAGATAGTCTAGATTGTGTTCGTTTGCATAGGCTTCTCTTTCAAAACTAATAGCTCTGTAGGCAGTATCCCATTTTTTATATTTAATTAATTTATAGAGAAACTCAAATACATACCATAGAAAAAAGAGAAACCACAATAACTCTATCTGTTGTTTTAAGTGGATTTTCTCATGATTTATGAGTGTGTGATTTAGCTTACTACTTTTATCTTTTATAAAAATAAAGGGCCAAATAGTCATGGCAGCATAATTACTATGAAAAATTTTAAGCAAAATAATCATAGGGTAAAGATATGGAAATTTAATCTACACAAAAATTGAAATACAATTTTAGATTAATTAAAAAATGTATTTTTACAAAAAATAATTAAAACAATATGTCAGCAGCATCAAAAGAATATAAAAGAGTCACCGTTAAATCTTTAACTGAAATGAAGAGCAATGGCGAAAAAATCGCCATGCTTACCGCTTATGATTATACGATGGCAAAAATTGTAGACGGATCTGGTGTTGATGTGATTTTAGTAGGTGATTCTGCCTCAAATGTTATGGCGGGTCATGAAACTACTTTACCTTTGACTCTAGACCAAATGATTTATCATGCCAGTTCTGTAGTTCGTGCCATAGATAGAGCACTTGTTGTTGTTGATTTGCCTTTTGGTTCGTATCAAGGAAATTCAAAAGGAGCCTTAGCTGCAGCAATTCGTATTATGAAAGAATCAGGAGGACATGCAGTGAAAATGGAAGGCGGTTCTGAAATAAAAGATTCAATAAAGCGTATTTTATCAGCAGGAATCCCAGTTATGGGACATTTAGGTTTAACACCACAATCTATCTATAAATTTGGGACTTATACCGTTAGAGCTAAGGAAGAGGAAGAAGCAAAGAAATTGATAAAAGACGCTAAATTATTAGAAAAATTGGGCTGTTTTGCCATAGTTCTTGAAAAAATACCTGCAAAATTAGCTAAAGAAGTAGCAGAGCAATTAGCAATTCCCGTTATTGGAATTGGCGCTGGTGGCGGTGTTGATGGTCAGGTTTTAGTAACACATGATATGCTAGGAATGACACACGAATTTAATCCTCGTTTTTTACGTCGCTATCTAGATTTATATACTGAGATGACTGGTGCTTTTAATCAGTATATTGACGATGTCAAGAGTGGTGATTTCCCTAGTGCGAAGGAACAATATTAAGGATTTATCGGTTGACTAGTTCATCTCGGTTATGCTAGATGAACGATATCTGTCTATTTTCTCATTAATTCAATAGTGGGATCCCAAAATATTTTTTCGAGGTTTTGAATTTGATTATCTACAATAATAATTCCTTCATTCTCCAACAATTGCTGCATTAAGTTTGTACCTTGAAAATGATGTTTTCCTGTTAACAATCCTTTTTTATTTACAACTCTATGTGCAGGTACTGTATCATCTGAACTGGAAGCTTTCATCGCCCAACCCACAGTTCTAGCTGCTTGAGCAGAACCTAAATATTTAGCAATTGCACCATAACTCGTGACACGACCAAAAGGAATTAATCTTGCTACGGCTTGCGCTTTTTCAAAAAAATTGGCATCTGAACTCATTAAACTTAAGTTATATCAGACAATTGAAATTGCAAATAGGTTATCGCTTTATTTTCCTCTAAAAACATATTCTCATAAAAAGTTTGTACCTCTGTTACGATACTTGGAGCTCCTTCATTATGATACACATTGTGGTTTGCATAGAGAATTTTGTGTCCCATACCTTCTAATAAGCCTAAGGTATAACCGTGCATGTATTCACTATCTGTTTTTAAATGAACTAATCCGTTTTTAACAAGTATCTTTTTGTATTTCGATAAAAATACAGGATTAGTCATTCGGTGTTTGGTGCGTTTATATTTTATTTGAGGATCTGGAAAAGTAATCCAAATTTCAGATACTTCACCTAATTCAAAGATTAAATCAACTAATTCTATTTGGGTACGCAAAAAAGCTACGTTAGTGTTGTGTTCTTCTAAGGCTGTTTTAGCTCCTCGCCAAAATCGTGCACCTTTTATATCTATACCAATATAATTTATGTTTGGATTTCTTTGTGCTAAAGCTAAAGTGTACTCACCTTTACCACAACCAAGCTCAATAATAATAGGGTTATTGTTCTTAAAAAAAGTATGCCATTTTCCCTTTAGATAAAAACCATCAAGTACTTCTTGACGAGTTGGTTGAATGACATTTTGAAAAGTTTCATTTTCACGAAAGCGTTTCATTTTATTTTTACTGCCCACAAGTTATAGTTTAGGCTTCGTCTTCTTTTCCTTTTCTTTTGTAACCGTACATCAGACTCATCCAATAGAATAAACCTATAAAACCGACTACAATTAAAATCCAACTAATAGTATTTGAAACCCACCATGAATCATTTGTTTCCAAACGAAGATATTCAAAGGGTGCAAATGCCATTTCAAAAAGTTTTCCGATTAATTTCCAGATATTGTTTGCTAACATAACTTTGTATTGTTTACTTTGCAAAGATAATAAAACAACTGATGCTTGCAAGATTTTTTAAAAAATCAGATCCTTTAGGGTTTATTAGTCTGTTAGTATTGCTAGCAATCTATATAGGCATACAAATGTTTATGAAAGTTTTGGTTGTCAATAACATCACAAGTTTTGCTATACTCGTAGGTCTTTTTGTGTTTTTTAGTAGCTTTATTATCTTTTTAGACTTTATCATAAAAAAAAACAATCTTACTCCATTAAATTATTATGCTATATTCATTTTTGTACTGTTAATTGGTCTATTCCCTTCTGTTCTGAGTTTTTCAAAAGTTAGTTATTCTTATTTTTTTATACTACTGGCGGCAAGACGAATTTACAGCATTCAAACAAAGAAACAATTACTTTTAAAACTATTTGATAGCGGTTTTTATGTGGGAATTGCTTTTTTACTATTCCCTTCAAGCGGGCTTTTCCTTTTTCTAATTTTAGTCAGTTATTCAATATATATACACGTTATTGGTAAGGATGTTTTATTGCCAATTATTGGTTTTTTCACACCTATTTTTATTGCATTCACCTATTTTTTTATAACGGATAACGTATATGTTTTTAGATCAATAACAGAGTTAAATATTAGTTTTGATTATAGGGTTTTTAGCGATAGATTTTTATATGTACCCTTACTAGCTATTAGTATATTTTGTTTTTTTGGATTGATTAAATTATTTTCAAATAGGCACGAATTAGGAGTACAATGGAAAAACAGTAATAAACTTGTGCTATTTCATTTATTGATAGGAATTGTAATAAGTCTCACTAGCAGCATAGATGTTGACAAAACAATCCTTTTCATATTCTTACCTGTTTCTATACTAATTGGGAATTTGGTTTTTCTCATACAAAAGTATTGGATAAAGCAAATAATCCTTTTCACACTTCTTGCCCTAACCTTTGCACTACCATTTATATAGAATCTTAATTAGAGTTTGTCTCCAAATGCCAAATCACCAGCATCACCCAAACCAGGGATAATATAGCCGTGATCATTTAGTGTTTCATCTATGGTAGCGATCCATAAATGAGTATCTTCGGGTAGGTGTTTTTTAATATAATCAATACCATCTGTAGAACCAATAACTGAAAAAACATGTAACTCTTTCGGCACCCCATGTGATAATAAAGATTGGTAGGTTGCAACTAATGACTGACCCGTAGCCAACATAGGATCAGCTAAAATTAAAGTCTTATCTTGTAAAGATGGAGAGGCAAAATACTCTACTCTAATATCAAAATCACCATTGGGTTTCATTTTTCTATATGCAGAGATAAAAGCGTTTTCTGCGTTATCAAAATAATTTAACAAGCCTTGATGAAAAGGTAAACCTGCTCTTAAAATAGAACAAAGGACTATTTGATCATCAATTACTTGTATTATTTTAGTGCCGAGTGGGGTTGTGATAACTTCACTTTTATAGGGCATTATTTTACTCATTTCATAAGATAAGACTTCTCCTATTCGTTCTATATTTCTTCTAAAACGCATAGAATCTTTTTGTATTTTATTATCTCTTATCTCAGCTATAAAAGTGTTTAAAACAGAATTAGTTTCTCCAATATTATGAATATGCATAAGGTCTTTCTTTGTATATTATCAAACAGCAAATATAGTACGTTGAATTGAGAAAAAAAGAAATTAAGCTCTATTAAAAAATATTTTTTAAAAAACTTGTCTTAAAAATAAAAACAACTATATTTGCAGTCCCAAAATTGGAATAATACATTCCCCCTTAGCTCAGTTGGTTAGAGCATCTGACTGTTAATCAGAGGGTCCAAAGTTCGAGTCTTTGAGGGGGAGCTTTACTGGACAACCCGCTATTTCTAGCGGGTTTTTCTATTTTTAGAAATTGTAAGTCTTTGTTTCTTAGTAATATAAGTGAGATAAAATCATCCATATAGTCCGTTCGATAAGTTGTGTTTTCAAATATCAATTTTTTAGGGAATATCGAACCAATAATCTTTTTTTTCAAAGAAACTGGGGCTTTCTTGTAGATTTTGTCTATCCCCTTAAGGAAAGTAATACCCGATTTGAGATAGGAATCAAAATTCCTTTTTACATGGTTTAAATTCTGAAGTTCTGCCTTAGCATCATTAAGACGAACTTGTGTTTTTTGCTTTACACGATTATAGGGATTAATGTCAATTACATTATCAAAAAACTTATCATCAACAGAGTTTAGACGAGTTTCAAGTTTACCGAGCTCCCTTTTTAATGAATTCTTTCTAGTATCAAGGTCTAAATTGTCACTATTAAATAAATCTTGTAGAATAGTTTTGTATAAATCTTTGACTTCTTCTTTGATAACAAACTCACCTATAAGTTTTTCAAAAAGTGCATTAACTTCATTTGCCTTATACCTTACCCTGCAAGGTGGATTACAATGATAATAAAAATGGCGTACTCCATTTCCCCCTTTTGAAGCAGAACCTGTTAATGCTCTATTGCATTGTGGACGTTGTAAATGTCCACGCAATGGTAAATGTTCATCAATTTCATTATACTTGTGTACTATTGGTATTTGCTTTCCTGAAAATAATACTTGTACTTGATTAAATGTTTTTGTGTTGATAATAGATTCATGTATTCCCTCAACAATAATTCCAGCCTCTTTTTTCCATTCAGGGATAAATATCTTTCCAATATATACTGGGTTTTTAAGCATATACCTGCATTGGAATGAACACTTAAGTAAAATACATTTCTAGCACCATATTCATTGGCTCTTTTTACTCTTGTTCTTAAGGTTACATCACGGTATTCAGGTGCAATATTTACAAAAGGAATACCAAGTTTACAAGTCTCTCAATAATTCCATTTACAATGGCTCTATTAAATTCTCCTTCAAAAAGTTGGGTTTCATCACTCCATTTTGGTGATCGTTTTCCTGCGGTTTGGTATTTACCTTTGACTAGGCTTCCGTGTCCGTTGTCTAATAGTATTAACCTGAGTTCGACCTAAGCTTTGTTTACAGTTTGAACGAATTTTTAATCAATTCGAAGTTATATTTTTGAAGGACTAACTAGTTAATTT
>DQTL01000019.1 GCA_015662775.1 Lutibacter sp. | reverse complement strand
TTATCTTTAAGCCTAGAAGATAATTCCTTAGGAATAATCGTTATCTTGCTTATCTCTTTGTATGTTATTTTAGTGGAATTTTTGGTAGAAGGAAATCAAATGCTAGGAGCAATAGCAGGAGACATCATAGGCTCTGCCTATGAACGATACCCCATAAAAACAAAAAAGTTTAAATTTTTTTCAAAACATAGTCAATTTACAGATGATACAGTAATGACTCTTGCTGTGCTAAAAGCTATTTTGAATAATGAAGATTATTTAAAACATGTTGTTGATTTTGGAACACGATATGCTGATGTAGGCTATGGTTCTTCATTTCGAAAGTGGCTTAAAAGTTGGAATCATAAGCCTTATAACTCATGGGGAAATGGTTCTGCTATGAGGGTTTCAGCAATTGCTTTTCTTTTCGAGACAGAAGAAAAAGTACTTGATGAAGCAAAAAAAAGTGCAGAGATAACACACAATCATCCAGAGGGTATAAAAGGAGCAGAGGCAACAGCTTTAGCAATTTTTATGGCACGTAAGGGTAAAAGTAAAAATCAAATTAGAGAGAGAATTTCTAAACAGTTTGATTATGACTTACAGCGAACTGTTGAGGAGATAAGACCTAACTATAAATTTCGAGTTTCTTGTCAAGAATCAGTTCCTGAATCAATTATCTGCTTTTTAGATGCTGAGTCATATGAAGACACTATTTGTAATGCCATCTCATTGGGTGGTGATGCAGATACTATGGCGTGTATTGCAGGGGGAATTGCAGAGGCATATTATGGTGAAATACCATCAGAAATATTAGTTGAAGTTTATAAACGATTGCCAAAAGAGTTTTTGGAAATTGTTTTAAGGTTTAGAGATAGAGTTTAAAAAAAATAATTAAAAATAGGGAGAGAATGTTATGGAGTTTGTAGGGATTTTTATAATTGTAGTAGGCTATATTACAGGGTTTTTAGTGTTAAGTTTTATTCTAAAAGAGGCTATTTATATATTTAATCCGATATTTTTTTTGTTAAATAGAATTCAATGGATACTCTATAATCCCTTGAGAATCTTTTGGAAAAATCCAAATTCAGGTTTTTCACATAAGAGCTTTAATCTTTTATTTTATACAGGAATAATCCCTCTTTATTGGATTACAATTCATATTATTACTACTCCTTTACGACTTGTTAATGCTATTTATTTTAATATACTACTGGGTTGGTCGATTAATATTTATGACAGTTTAGCTGAAGTTATGAATCCAAAATTAGGGAAAATGCGACATAGGACAGGATTGACTTATTTCTTTTTTTGGATTCTAGGTTTTCCAATTCGATTAATTAAGATGCTTGTGAAAAATATATTTGTTTTTATAGAACCTATTATTATGACAGGGGTTGATATAGTTTTCCCTACTTATACCATGTATCATGGAACAGAGCATGGATATATTTCTGCTGATATAACTCAAAATGGACGTTGGTTGGTAGGAAATGGAAATTATGTAGGAACAGGAATTTATTTTGGTATGTCTAAAAAAGTAGCTGATAATTATTCTGATTATAACAATACAACTATTTTAGTGCGTGTGACATTAATGTTTAACCGACCCATTGCGACAACAGCTTACGATGTAAGAAGTAAGATAGGATTAAATTGGGGAGGAGATGAAATTAGTCGAAAATTTCCTAAGTTTTGGTCATCAGTTGAGCATTGGCGAGAGGATGGTGGGTGGTTTGAGTATTGTATTATTCAACCTGTTTCAAAAAAAGGCTCTCTCATAAAAACATGGAGAGCTAGACCCATTGCCTTAGTACAAGATAAAAAACTTATAAGAATTTGGGGTGGAAGGTCTATATCTCCTTCCTTTATGGGAATATTTGTCATTATATTTAGTTGGTCATTAATTCTCTTTTTTATTGCTCAAAATGGATAGGAGTTTAAATGTCATTTCAAAATGGAAACTTATATAAGGTAGAAAAATTAAATATTAGTCATCCTTATTGGAAAGAGGTAGAAGAAGCACTAAATAGGAATAAAAAGTCATCCATTCCTTATGTGATTGAAGAACTTTATTCTGTTTCTTGGCATAAAAAACCTTTCCCTTGGAGTTGGACAAAACAGTTTAAACCCAATCGTCGTTTCTTTTTTCATGGAACGACAAAGCAGAGTATTCAAAACATATTAGACAATGGTTTTCAAACAGGTTATACCAAACATGGAAAAATGTTAGGTAATGGTGTCTATATAAGTTACCATTCTAATAAAAGTAGAAATTACGCTCCTGAGGATTATTTGTTATCTACCATGATATACGCTCCCAATACATTGGTGGTGAATCCAAATGAGAAACTAGATTTAACTCTTATTGATTCTTTGTCTAAAAGAGTTGATGCGATTGAAGTTCGTACCAATGCAATTGTAGGAACATGGACTATGAAAAATCATGAGATATGTGTTTATGATGTAAAAAGGGTTGTTCCTCGGTTTATTATTAAGGTGTTGTGATAAGGAAGCTTTAAATTTATTATCACACCTTTTTCTTAAAGCGAATTGATTAACATAAAGACCATTTCTGTTGAAAGAAAAAGGGGTCTGACCCCAAATAGGGAACTAAACTTAATATATGCTTTATCTAAAAGATGATAGACTTCCATTTGATATAG
>DQTL01000143.1 GCA_015662775.1 Lutibacter sp. | reverse complement strand
GTCTATTGTCTATAGCAAACAACTATTCCTCAATAAACGCTTTAATAAATTGATAGGCTTCTTTTCTTGCCTTGTCTAAATCTTCATTGACAACAACTACATCGAAATATTTTTCGTAGGCTAACTCTTGTTTGGCTTTTGCTAAACGTACTTGTATTTTTTCATCGCTATCTGTTTTTCTGTTTCTTAATCTACGTTCTAATTCTGCGACAGATGGTGGTTTTACAAAGATTGCTAAGGTGTCTTTTGGGTATAATTTTTTAAGATTTACACCGCCAACTACATCAATATCAAAAACTACATTCTTTCCTTTTTCACGAATACGTTTAATCTCCTTTTTATACGTGCCGTAATAATTGTCTTTATAAACTTCTTCCCATTCCGCAAAAGCTTCTTTTTTAATCTCTTTTTGAAACTCTTTTGAAGAAATAAAATAGTAATCTTCTCCATGGATTTCTGAACCTCTCAATTTTCGTGAAGTTGCTGAAACAGAAAATGCTAGTTGTAGTTCTTTTTTTTCTAAAAGATAACGAACAATGCTTGTTTTTCCTGAGCCAGAAGGTGCTGAAAACACAATGAGTTTCCCTTGAGTCATTATCGAATATTTAAATTTTGTTCTTTTATTTTTTCTAGTTCATCTTTCATTTGAATGACTATCTTTTGCATGTTGGCAAAATTTGCTTTTGAACCAATTGTATTGATTTCTCTACCCATTTCTTGAGCAATAAATCCTAATTTTTTACCATTAGAATCTGATGTGTTAAGCATTTCAATAAAATAAGACAAATGGTTTTTTAGGCGAACTTGCTCTTCTGTGATATCTAACTTTTCTAAATAATAAATCATTTCTTGTTCAAAACGATTTTCATCTACCTTTTGATGTAACTCTTCAATTGCTTTAGTAAGTTTATCTCTTAAGGCTTGTTTTCTTTCGGTATCATATTCATCAATTTGCTCTAGCAAATCACTAATTATAGTAACTCTTTCTACAAAATCTTTTTCTAAAACATCTCCTTCAGTTTGTCTATAATTGACAGTTTCAGCGATAGCTTTATCAATGTATTCTTCAACGATCTTCCATTCTTTGGGATCTAATTCTCCCTTAATGGAACTAATTGTATCTGGTAAATTCATGGCTATAGCCAAAAGGTTTTCATTTGATTTAGGATATAAAGTTTCTAATTCCTTTAGATATTTCTTAACCATTTGAGTATTGATTTTTACAGAATCATCTATTCCTGTAGCTTCAATATACAACCCAAAAGTTACTTTGCCTCGCACTAGTTTTTTGGCTAATTTTTTTCTAATTTCTAATTCCTTTTCTTTATAATCAGAAGGGATTCTAGCAATTATATCTAAATTTTTACTGTTTAGTGTTTTTATTTCTATGGTTACTTTCTTGGATGGTAGTTGTAAAACTGACTTTCCATAACCTGTCATCGATTCAATCATTTGATCTTTCTTTTTATGTTGGACAAAGGTAGTCTTTTTAAAATTTGTTGAATCGTTGAAATTGTTTATTTGTTATTAATTAGAGTGACGTAAAGTAACTGTTCAGCCACTCTCTGTTTCTTTCACGCAAAGCTCGCAAAGCATATAAAGTTAGCATATTACGCAAAGCCCGCAAAGTTTCATGAATGCAAAGCATTCATTTCTTTGCGGGCTTTGCGTGAAATACCTTTTTTAATTTCTCATAAGTAAATGGTTTCGACATAAGTCTGTTAGACTATAGACATAAGACTAATTGTTAATCAATCAATACTTTTGAACTTTCTATTTTGAACTTTCAACTTTGAACTTTCATCTTTCCATTATCCACTCGCTTACTAACCAAATAAACCCCAAAAAATATTAAACCAGCTGCTCCTATTTTAGTTGTATTTAAACTATCACTTCCCACAAAAATGGCATAGATACTAGCAACTAAAGGTTGTAAATAAAGAAATACACTGAGTGTTGTTGCTTTTACTCGTCTAAGTGCTAGTAGATTAAATAAGTAAGTGATAAAAGTAGTAAAGAATACAATAAAACCAATTCTATAATAAGCTTGTGTAGGCAAATTAACCCAATTCACTTCAATTACCTCTTTTAAACCAAAGGGTAAAACCATGATAAATCCTAAAAGATAAATCCATTTTATCAAGTGAAAGGGATGGTATTTCTCTAACAGTGGTTTCGAAATTATCAAATACAAACCATATGAAGCTGCATTTATAAAAACCAACAAGTTTCCTAGTTGTATGTTAGGAGCATTAGTAACTGCTTTAGGACCATAAGTTAACAATACAATTGTCCCAATCATTCCTAAAAGAATTCCTGTAGTCTTCCTAATAGTAATACGTTCTCTTATGATTAGAAAAGAAAAAAACAAGACGATAATCGGAGTCGTGGTCATGATAACCGCTCCATTAATAGGCGTTGTCAAACTAAGACCTTTAAAGAAAGTTAACATATTTAAAGCCACTCCAAAAATAGCAGATAAAAGGATTTTGAAATAATCAACCCTTTCAATTTTTACTTTAGGAATTGTAAAACTAATCAACCAAAACAAAATAGTTGCACCACTAACTCGCATAAAAATAAACCCATAAGGTTTAATATATAAAGGCATGACTTCTTTTGCAATGGTAAAAGAAATCCCATAGATAACAGAAGCTGTAAAAGCTAAGATAAAGGCAACGACCCGTTTGTCCATTACTCGTTTTTAGATAAGCTACAAAGAAACACTTTTTGGAAATACTTTGGGAAGTTGTTGTTGAAAATATTACTTAAGTGGTAAGAATTAAGAAGCAAGAATTAAGAATTAAGATTGAAGATTGAAGATTCAATAACAATATAAAACACATCTTCATTTTTGATTATTGTAGTTTATTAAAACTATCTGATTCCTTTTCTTTCATACATTACAAAACTAAAATCATATTTGTGTTTGGCGTCTTTTGTATGGAACTCACGACTTACTTCTTTCCAAATTTTTAAATCAATTTCTGGAAAAAAAGTATCGGCATCAAATGTATGATGCACAATAGTTAGGTCTAGCCTATCTGCCAAATTCATAGCTTCTTTATAAACCATTCCACCACCTAAAATATAAGGGTTTTTGTCATTTTGTGCTATTCGTAATGCTTTTCTTAATGAATCGGCGAGTATAATACAACTGGCGTCATAACTTTTTTGACGGGTTATGATAATATTAGTCCGTTTGGGAAGTGCTTTATTACCAAGTGATTGGAAAGTTTTTCGCCCCATAATTACATTATGACCTGTTGTAACTTTTTTAAATCTTTTAAAATCATCAGGTAAATGCCATAGCATCTTATTATCTTTCCCTAAGGCATTATTTTCTGAAATTGCTGCTATTATTGTAATCAATTGTTTAAAGTTTTTTTTCAGGCTTCGGAGAAATTATGCCTTCATTAATTAATTTTTTTTCTAGTTTTTTAACTTTCTTATTGTGTTGAGTTACTAACTTTTCTGTTTCTACACGTTCCCATTCTTTTCCAAAAAAACGATTGAAAATATATACATTTAAAAAATGAAGTATCCAGAAAAAGAGCCAAGCTAGTACTGCCCATACAAACCAATCTCCGTAATCTTTACCTATATGTAGCACTACATTTAATACAATTAAAAAAACAGATCCCACTAAAAAAAGGACAAAATGCCAATACAAACGTTTTTTTTGTCTGATTCGCTTTCTTGCTTTTTCGTAGGTTTCGTGTTGGGTTGTATTATCCATAATTTACATTTATTGCAATGTTAGTAATTTACAAAAAATATTTAAATATTAAATATGTGAAAAAATTAAACAGGTTTTCCAGTGAAAACAATCTATTTGGAAAACCTGTTTTTTTTTCATTAACTTTTTAACTCGACAGGTATTTCTCCTGTTAGTGTATTGAGATAAGCAACTAAGGCTTTAACCTCAGATTCTGTAAAATCAATATTTAATTGTATTTTTCCCATAATTTTCACTGCTTCCTCTAGTTCTCCTACACTTCCATCATGAAAATAAGGATAAGTTTTGGCAATATTTCGTAAAGATTGTGATTTAAAAACATACATATCTGCCTCATTTTTAGTTACATCAAACCTGCCTTTATCTATTTTCTCGCTTTTAGTTAGTGTCCAATAATCTGCATAAATTCCAAATTTTTGATAGATATTTCCACCTAAAGCATTTCCTGCATGACAAGCTATACAGCCTTTATCCATAAACAAAACTAAACCTTCTTTTTCTAGTTTATTCATTGAATTATCATCTCCTGCCAAATAATCATCGAATTTAGATGGCGTAAGCAATTTTCTTTCAAAAGCACCAATAGCTTTTTTCATATTATTATAAGAAATGGCTTCTTTATCAGCTGGAAAAGCTTTGGCAAACATTTTTTGATATTTTTCTACTTCTGATAATCTTTCTTCTACTTCTTTTTCACTTGACATACCCATTTCTACAGGGTTTAAAACAGGACCACCTGATTGTGCCTCTACATCTGGCTCTCTACCGTCCCAAAACTGAGAAATATGTAATGCAGCATTGAGTGTTGTAGGTGAATTTCTTCCTCCAAAAGTCCCTTTTTTATCTCCTGGTGATACAGGTAAATTGTCCACACCATAAGTATCTAAATTATGGCAGGTATTACAACTTTGTGTTTTATTTTTAGACAAAATAGTATCAAAATACAAGGCTTTTCCTAAAGCTACTTTTTCCTCTGTAACAGGGTTTTCTTTATTGTCTGCCACTAATGGTAACTCTCCAAAAATCCCTTTAGCTTTAGTTTGCAATTCGGTTAAAACAGGTTTTTTCACGGTTTCTTGATCCTTGATTTCTTTCTTTTTTGATTCACAAGAAGCTAACAAGCCTAAGGTGAGTACTATTAAAAATAGTTTTTTCATGGTTATTGTTTTAATTGTTAATTACTAAATTACATTTAATTCTTTCCCTACTTTAGTAAAAGCAGCAATGGCTTTATCTAAATGTTCTTTATTATGAGCTGCCGATAGTTGTACACGAATACGTGCTTTATCTTTAGGAACAACTGGAAAATAGAATCCTATTACATATATTCCTTCTTCTAATAATTTATCTGCCATAACTTGTGAGAGTTTTGCATCATAAAGCATAACGGGTACAATTGCAGAATCACCTTTGACAATATCAAATCCTGCGGCTTGCATTCCTTTTTTGAAATAGGCTGTATTGTCTTCTAATTTATCACGTAAAGCGGTGCTTTTTGATAACATTTCGAATACTTTTAAAGAAGCACCTACAATCGCAGGAGCTAAAGAATTCGAAAATAAATACGGACGAGAACGTTGGCGTAATATTTCTACAATTTCTTTACGACCTGTAGTATAACCACCCATTGCACCACCTAATGCTTTGCCTAAAGTACCTGTGATTATATCTACACGACCCATCACTTCTTTGAGTTCGATAGTTCCTCTACCTGTTTTACCGATAAAACCAGCGGCATGGCATTCGTCAACCATCACTAAGGCATCGTATTTGTCAGCTAAGTCGCAAATTTTATCTAATTGAGCAACCACTCCATCCATAGAAAACACACCATCTGTAACAATTATCTTAAATCGGTGTTCTTTTTTATTGGCTTCGATAAGTTGTTGTTCTAAATCTGCCATATCATTATTGGCATATCTATAACGAGCTGCTTTACACAAACGCACACCATCAATAATTGAAGCATGATTAAGACTATCCGAGATAATGGCATCGTCTTTAGTAAGTAAAGGTTCGAATACACCACCATTAGCATCAAAAGCAGCTGCATAAAGAATGGTATCTTCGGTTTGGTAGAAATCGGCTACTTTTTCTTCTAATTCTTTGTGAATATCTTGCGTGCCACAAATAAAACGAACGGAAGACATACCGTAACCATGATGATCCATGGTGTCTTTGGCTGCTTGGATTACTTCTTTATTGTTTGATAAACCCAAGTAATTATTAGCACAAAAGTTAATGACTTCTTCACCTGTGCTTATTTTTATAACCGCATCTTGGCTAGAAGTAATTACGCGTTCTTTTTTATATAAACCCGCTTCTGTTAGGTCTTTTAATTCTTGTTGTAAGTGTTGTTTTATTTTTCCGTACATATCATAAAGTTTAGTCTAGCAAAGTTACTAGATTCTTTATAAATAATGATAGAAAATTAGGAGGATTTGTTGATGCTAGTTTACACCTTATTTTCTTTGAAACAATTTGAGTTTGTCGGTTTAGTAGTAATTCATCGTATTTTAAAGATTGAACTTAAAGATTTAATTTCGCCTTTCATTAAAGTTGATAGTGCAAAACACATAAAAAAAGTATTGATTGAATTGAATAGAAAAAGATTGAAATTGAATAAGAAGGATTTATATTTCGCTGTATAAACGCTTGCTAAAAATGCATATGCTATAACTACTAACAAATAGTTTCATAGCAACATTTTAGTTAAAACAATAATTTATCTTTGATTCAACATTACACAATAATAGTTGCAAACATATACACGCCAAGCAAACAAAAATAGAATCTTCAAAGTATAAATTAATCAACAAACTATTTTCTTTGTACTATTGTTGTTTCGTAAAAACTCAATACAAAGCATGTCAAACATCCTACATTCAAAAATAATAGGAACAGGTTTTCCCTTACTTATTTTACACGGTTTTTTGGGTTCTGGAGATAATTGGATTACTTTGGGGAGAAAATTTTCAGAACATTTTGAAGTACATTTAATTGACTTACGAAACCACGGACGTAGTTTCCACGATGACGAAATGGATTTAGAAGTGATGTGTGAAGATGTACTCAACTATTGTAAACATTATAAACTTGATAACATCAACATTATTGGTCATTCCATGGGCGGAAAAGTTGCCATGCATTTGGCTGTTAATCAAGCTAAATTAGTCCGTAAATTAATCGTGGTTGATATTGCACCAAAAGCCTACACAAGAAGACATGATTTTATTTTTAAAGCCTTAAAAGCTGTTGATTTTTCTATACAAAAAACAAGGAAAGAAGTGGATAACCAAATTGCATTATTTATTGAAAAGGAAGCCTATAGACAATTCTTATTAAAAGCAGTTTATAGAAAAAACAAAGAATCACTTGCTTTTCGATTTAACCTAGCCGTTTTTATAGAGAACTATGAAAATATCATTGAAACTTTACCAACTTATAGCCAATTTAATGGTGATACCTTATTTATTAAAGGAGCTTTATCAGATTACATCTTAAATACTGATATTCCTTTGATTGAGGCTCATTTTCCTAATTCACAACTTGTAGCGATTGAGGATTCTGGGCATTGGTTACATGCGGAGAAACCTGAAGAATTATTTACAATTTCTTTACAATTCCTTGCTATAGTATAATTTTTGTTTTGCTTCCTACAGCTACAATTCTTACCCGTTCATCGGCAATTTCCCTTATCTTTTCCACAGGTTCTTTATAATGTTCAAAAGTACCATAATGCACAGGAATCACTATTTTAGGGTTGAGTTTCGCAATCATTTTTTGTAACATTTTTGCATTTAAGGTTAAGGTCATAATCCAACTACCTTGTTTGGCTGCTCCCATATTTGGGACTAACAAATCTATTTTTCTGTTTTTTAGTTTGTTTATTACCCTTTTTTTATAGACCGTATCACTCGTGAAATAAATTGTCTTACTTTCATTATCTTTAGTAATCGTCACCAAATAACCATTTACTTTTCCTGCAAAAAAGGCACTTACAGGATTGACACCATGTATGGCAGGTATTGCCTCTACTTCAATTGTATAGGTTTTGATTTGATACTTTTTCTTTTCTCCCCATTTTAAAACAGCATGTTGCCCCAATTCTTTCTGGGCAAGTTTTTCAACTGTGTTTTGATTACTTACAACATACGCATTATTATTTATCATTTTTAAACCTAGCTTATCTAAGTGGTCTTCATGATTGTGTGTCAGTAACCAAAGATCAATAGTGTCAAAATCTTCTTTTTTATAAATAGGTTTTTCTATTCGTTTCGATTTAAACCAAAAATAATCTTGAATAGTTCCTTTGGGACATAATACAGGGTCTATAGCAATTTTCAAATCTACTAAAGCTATTATAGCAGTTGCTCCGCCTATCCATTGAAAAGTTAAATCCATTTTTCTTACTATTTAATAATTGTAAAGATAAATTTTTTCATTTATCGTATACGTTTTTCAAGAAAATAGTTGTTTTATTAAAAATTGTATATTTGTATTAGGCATTTTGTATAAATTGCTAAAATATTACAATCTAAGTTACTAATCAGTGTCAAAGCTAAAACTTTTTTTTGATTTTTCAATCGTTTTTTTTTGTAAAAACTGTTATATTTTGGCTTTATCCACAGGTTGT
>DQTL01000285.1 GCA_015662775.1 Lutibacter sp. | reverse complement strand
TATGATATAATTTAATCAATTCAAGTCGAAAAATAAAAAGAACACGTATATTACAATGAAATCAACACTTCACAACTTTTTTGTTTTTTTTAACGCAACGCTAGTGAAATAGAATAAAAAGAATGATAATAGATATAAACGAATCTACAGTTAAAAATTTTATTGAATCCATTAGACCTAAAGATGAAGCAGTTCGAAACCAAGTAGATTTTGGTTATTCTTATGATGGAAAAATAATAGAACTTTACGAAATTAGACCTTTGTGGTCTAACCCAACTGAAAAACAAAATATACCATTTGTGAAAATTAGATTTTTTAAATCTAAAAAAATGTGGAATTTATACTGGATGCGTGCAAGTGAAAAATGGGAGCTTTATGAGCCGTTTCCTAAGTCAACACATTTAGATGAAATTATAGGTGTTATAAAAAAAGATAAGCATGCTTGATTTTTTGGATAGCATTAATATTTAAGAAAGTAATTTCTTTTAGAACCATTAATAAAACTTATTTTTGCAATAGAATTTGGTGTGATGAAAATCACTTAAAAGGGAATGTCGTTTGAATCGGCAACAGTTCCCGCTGCTGTATTCTTCAAAGTTTTGAATAATTTGCCACTGTTTTTTACGGGAAGGCATTCAGAATATGGAGTAAGTCAGAATACCTGCCTCGTTCTAAATGATATCCAAGGCTTCGGGAAGAAAGCATAAAGGATGATGATACTTCTATGTATTCTCATTATATGTAATATTCTTGTTTTTTTGGGTTTTTAACTAATTACTAATTCATTAAAAATGAAAAAACTATTACTTATTATTGTATTTATCACAAACATTATTATTGCACAAACAACAGTTGGTTTTGAAACTTTAACTGTTCCTGCATCTGGTTATTTTAACGGTTCAACCGAATATTCAGGTAGTGGAAATCAAGAAACAATTACTTTTGAAGAAGCAGCAGCAAATTTTCATGTAAACTATACAGATACTGGTGCTTATGATTATTGGAGTTCTTTTGCTTATACCAATCAAACAGATTTAACCACAGCAAGTTATACTAATTATTCGGCATATTCAGCTACTGGCGGAGGAGCAAATAGCTCTTCAAATTATGTAATAGCGTATCTATATGGTCCAGATGCTATAACTTTTGATAATGAAGTAAGTATTACTTCTGTAGATCTTACAAATGCAGTTTGGACTTATCATTATATGAATGGTTCTGATGGTTCAGGAACAGGTACTTATGTAGCTAATGATTATTTTAAAATTACAATAACAGGTATGTTGAATAATGGTACTTTAACTACGCCTTTAGAGTTCTTTTTAGCAGATTTCACAAATGGAAACACTACTATTATTAATGAGTGGGCAACAGTTGATTTAAGTAGTTTTGGAACAATTGTAGGTTTACAGTTTCAATTAGAAGCATCAGATAATTATACACCATATTATTTTTGTATGGATAATATTGTTTATTCAGACGTTGCCTCAACGAATGATTCCGTATTTGAAAACAGTATTTCAATGTTTCCAAACCCAGCAACTAATTTTGTAAAAGTTACAAATATTGAGAATGCAACAATTGCAATTAACGATATTAATGGGAAAGTTATTTTTTCAAAAGAACAGTGTTTAGAAACAGAAAACATCAATTTGCAACAGCTAAATTCAGGTGTTTACTTTGTAAAGATTAAAAACAATAAAAATATTGCAGTTAAAAAACTGTTTATTAAATAACAAAACTTTTTAGTAAAGCTGTTTAATTAAAGCAGCTTTGCTAAATTATAAAAAAAATAATTTTGCGTAATTTCTATTCTATATTAGCTATAATAATTACCACTTCAATGCAAGCGCAATTTGCTCCGCAAGTTGGTTTTGAGGGCACTAAAGCAATACATAAAGCCGATGTGTCTTTTATAGATTGGGCAAATAATGCAGAAATAATTAGAGGTTATAAAAATATAGCAATTCCAGAAAATGGTTTTGTTGATTTTGGTTTAGTAGATAATGCAATTCAAAAAGCAGATGGAAATCCAAATATTATTAGTTTAGGCGATGGAGGAGAAATAATAGTAACATTTAATCATACCATTGTTAATGGTATCGGAGCAGATTTTGCAGTATTTGAAAATGGATTTCTAAAAGAAGAAAATTCAGCTTTAGCGTTTTTAGAATTGGCATTTGTTGAGGTTAGTTCAGATGGAGAGCAATACGTGAGGTTTCCTGCTATTTCTAATTTACCTACAACTAATCAAATAAATAGTTTTGGTTTTATCGATGCGAAAAATATTTACAATTTTGCTGGAAAATATATTAATCATTACGGAACGCCTTTCGATTTATCGGAATTAACTCCTTTAGTAAATAATACAACAGTTGATTTGAACAATATTAACTATATTAAAATAATTGATGTTGTAGGAACAATAAACAACGAATTTGCCAGATTTGATAGTCAAAATAACAAAGTTAACGACCCGTATCCGTCCGAATTCTCTTCAGGAGGATTTGATTTAGACGCTGTAGGTGTAATTAATAATACGACAAATACTTCAGATAAAATTATAATTTACCCTAATCCTGTTTCTGAATTTTTAAAAGTTAAATCTAATAACTTACAAGTTAATGCAATTCAAATTTATTCTATGGATGGAAAATTAGTATTCATGTCAGATATTATGCAGCAAGAAATAAATGTATCTAAATTAATTTCGGGCTTATATTTGTTTTTTTTAGAAACAAATGATAGCGTTTTTAAAAAAGTATTTTTCAAGAATTAAATCTAATTAAGGTTGTTAGTTTTATAAAATGTATTTTAGCTATTCATAAATAATGATGGCGAATACAGATAAAATTAAAAAATTATTAGATACGATGGGACCAGCTTCAAGGGTTAATCGCACTAAAATAGCAGATTATATTATAGAAAACGAAAATTTATTTTCTGCATTAATTGAAACTATTTTTGAAACAGAGTATAAATATCACCATAAAGCAGCATGGGTTTTAGAGTTGATTCTTGATGATAATTTGGAATGGATAATACCACATTTAGATTTCTTTACCAATAACCTATCTATTCTTAAAAATCAATCGGCAATTAGGCCTGCATCTAAAATCTGTAAATGGATTGCTATTGCATTTGATAAAAAAACAATATCTAAAAATGAGTTGCGAAAAACCCATATAGAGAACATAGTTGAAGCAGGTTTTGATTGGCTTATCGAAAATAATAAAGTGGCTACACAAGCTTATTCAATGAGTTTTTTGTTTTTATTTGGGAAGCAAAAAAAATCTAACTTTAATTGGATTCATAAAGAATTAAAAAATATTTTAACTCAAAATATACCAAGTGAAAGCCCAGCATATAAAGCACAAGGAAAGCATGTGCTTAAGATAATGAAAAAAATAAGTTTAGCTCAGTCCTAAAGCATACAATTTAATTTTTTTTACCATAGAAACCAACCCATTTGCACGAGTAGGAGATAAGTGTTCTTTTAAACCAATCTCAT
>DQTL01000097.1 GCA_015662775.1 Lutibacter sp. | reverse complement strand
AGTAAGTGATCTTCAGTTAATTATAGATGATTTATTTAAAAAAAATGGAGATAGTATAGAAGATATTATTAGACGTGCTAAGAAGAAATTAGCAAAAGATAGTCTTAGAACTCTTCGTAAAAATAAACGAGATAGTTCTCGTTTAAGTAGAAAAGAAAAACGTTCCATTAGACGAGCAAAACGAAAAGCTGATGGAAAAAAGTGGTGGCAGTTTTAGTGAGTTTCTAAACTTTTTTAAAATCTACAGCAACCACTTTATATTCTGGAGTCATTGTTTCTTTATCACCAACATCACCAGTAATTATATTTATAAAAATTTCGGGTTGATGGAAAGTTGTTCTAACAACACCTGGTTTAACTGTATAATTTAATTTAACTGGAATTTCGACACTACCTCTATCCGAAAATATTCGTACAGTATCTCCAGCAGATATATCTTTTTCACCAGCATCTAAAGGGTTTATTTCTAAATAATCCATTGGTGATAATTTTTGATTGTCAGTTCTACGAGTCATTGTACCAGAATTATAATGTTCTAGTTGGCGTGCAGTTGTTAAAATAAATGGATATTTTTCTCTATGTTCCAATAATTCAGGACTTTCTTCAAAGTCAAACTTATGAAATTTTCCTTTACCTCTTTTAAAAGCTCCATCAATATGTAACATTTTTGTATCTGTTCCATTTTTTGAAACAGGCCATTGCAAACCATTCTCAGCTAAATTCCCCCAAGTTATTCCTTCCATAAAAGGAATTACATCTGCTATTTCAGCTAAAATTTCACTAGCAACATATTTTGTTCCGGTTGGTTGTTTATAACCCATTTTATACATCATGTCAATAACAATTTGACCATCAGGTTTTGAATTTCCAATAGGTTCTACTACTTTGTTAACTCTTTGTACTCTTCGTTCTCCATTAGTAAATGTTCCGTTTTTTTCAAAATATGAAGATGCAGGAAAGACAACATCAGCCATTTCTGCTGTTGCACTCATAAATAACTCTTGCACAACCAATAAATCTAATTTTTCAAAGGCTTTTCGAATATGATTTGAGTTGGGATCAGTCATTAAAGTATCTTCGCCCATAATCCATAAAGCCTTAAAACTTCCTTCTAAAGCTCCTTCAATCATTTCTGGTATTTTTAAACCTTCTTTTAAAGGCATTTTTGCTCCATATTTAGTAGAATAGTACTCTTGTACTTTTGTGTCATTTATATCTAAATATCCAGCTCCTTGATGTGGTTGAACTCCCATGTCTGCTGCTCCTTGTACATTATTTTGACCTCGTAAAGGGTTTAATCCAACGCCTTTACGACCAACATTACCAGTCATCATTGCTAAATTTGAAAGTAGCATTACGGTTTTACTACCTTGGTAATGTTCAGTTACACCTAAACCATGAAACTCCATAGCATTATTCGCTTTAGCGTAAGCAATTGCTGCATCACGAACCAATTTTTTAGAAACACCTGTCAAAGTTTCTAATTCATTCATATCTAAATCAATTACATGATTTTTGAACTCGTTAAATTGTTCTGTGTTTAGTTTAATAAATTCGTTATTTACTAAATTTTCTTTGATAATATAATGAGCAATCATATTTAAAATTGCCACATTTGTTCCTGGTCGCAATTGTAAATGAAACTGTGCTAATTTTGCTAATTTTGTTTTTACAGGATCTACCACAATACTGGTAATTCCTTTCATAAATAATTGCTTTATTTTTGCACCAGTTACAGGATGCGCTTCTGTTGGATTTGCTCCAAATAAGAAAATGGCATCTGTTTGATCTAAATCATTTATTGAATTTGTTGCCGCACCAGTTCCAAAGGCTTGTTGCATTCCAAAAGCAGTAGGAGCATGACAAACACGAGCACAACCATCAATATTATTAGTTCCAATTACAGCTCTACTGAACTTTTGCATTAAATAATTTTCTTCGTTTGTAGCTCTAGATGAAGAAATTGAACCGATACTATCTGCACCAAACTCTTTCTTAATATTTTTGAATTTACTAGCAACATAATCATAAGCTTCATCCCAAGAAACTTCTTCAAACTTACCATTTCTTTTTATTAATGGCTCTTTTAATCGGTCAGGATGATTATAAAATTGAAAAGCAAATCGTCCTTTTAAACAAGTATGTCCTAAATTAACTTCGGCTGTTTCAGGAGCTTGAATACCTTTAATTTCTCCATTAATTTTTGAAACTTCTAATTGACAACCAACACCGCAATAAGTACAAGTTGTACGTACAACTTCATCAGCAATTAACGTTTTAGTTTCAAATTTATCGGTTAAAGCTTCCGTAGGGCAAGTTTGTACACAAGCACCACAAGAAACACAGGCTGACAAATCAAAAGTAGTATCAAAACCTTTAATTATATGACTTGCAAATCCTCTTCCAGACATACCTAAAATCATTTCACCCTGAATTTCTTCACAAGCTCTTACACAACGAAAACAATTTATACATTGTGATAAATCAGATTTTATATATGGATGTGTAGTGTCTTTTTCTAGATATTGATGTGTTTTTCCTTCAGGATAACGAACATCTGGAATTCCTATTTGAGCGATGGTTTTTTGAAAAGGTGTTTCGGCTTTTCCTTGTTCAGCAAAAACTTTATCACTTGGATAATCAGTTAAGATTAATTCTACAATATTTTTACGTAATCGTTTTATTTTTTCTGTTTGCGGATAAATGTATAATCCTTCGGCAATTGGTGTATGACATGATGCCATTGTTTTTGTTGCACCATCTTTTTCTCTTGCAACTTCTACAGAACAGACTCTGCATGAACCAAAATTTTCCAATCTATCATCTTGACACATTGTAGGAATCTCTTCAGATTCGATTCTTCTAACAAATTCTAAAATGGTTTCGCCTTTGTTTATTTGGTGTGGTATGTTGTTTATGTATGCTTTCATTTTTT
>DQTL01000295.1 GCA_015662775.1 Lutibacter sp. | reverse complement strand
ATCATTAGAATATTTGGTGCAGGATACTGGAGAAAAGGAAAAAAAACTTATGAAAAAAACAATTAATTACACAGATGGAGACATAGGAAATATTCGCATTGTAGAAGATTTCTTGCCAAGACCAGAGGAACTTGTATGCAAAGAAAACAATACCAAGATAACCATCTCACTTACGACAGAGACCGTTGACTTCTTTAAAGCAGAAGCAAAAAAACATCATACGCAATATCAAAAGATGATACGTAATTTACTGGATGTGTATGTAGAGAAGCAGTTACACTAGGGTTACAGTTTTATCAAATGTTCAACGACTAAAAAAAAGGGGGGCTTATGTGCCCACATTAGAAGTCTTAAAAGAGTATTTGCTAAAATATCTTTAAAGGCTAGACGGAATAGGAAAAATTGATATGAGATTAATAGAGAGAGAAGCACAAAAATATAAGAGTCAAATTCAAGATATTGTAAAAAACACTTGGGGTTTTTCAGATCAGGAAGATAGTAATGGTGCAAGTGCCGCATCAAATAAAGTCGCAGATGTTCTAAATTGGCTTGCAAATTTTACTGTTGAAGAATTACCCTATATGGCAAAGCTCCTTTCTCGTATAGAGTATATTAATGATTCATCAGTTGCATCTAATCTAATAAAGGCATTAGAGCGATTACAACACACATTAGGTGGTTTTAGTAATGTAACCTTTTTTTCTATAGGAGACTCATCGGGGGAGAGTGGTGGCCGCTATATGCACGATATTAGAAAATATTTTCAGTTAGAAGAAACAAGTACTCCTAACATTTGCCCTATGGAGTTTTTGCAGAAAAACCCTGATAGAATATTGGTATTTATTGATGACTTTATAGGTGGGGGAACTCAAGCACCTCGATATATAGAAGAAAAAAATATTACAGAGACTGATATATATTATGTTGCACCATACGCAACGACTTGTGGAATAAAAAAGATTCAAGAAAAAAAACTTTTTACTCAGGTATATTTTACAGTAGCATATAATGATGACGAATTGGCTTTTAAGGGTCAAAATATATTTGACACCGAAGATGATTTAAAAAACATAAAAAAAATAGCTGAACAATATGGAGAGAAACTGTACAGCATGTATCCGTTGGGTCATTCTAATGTGCAATCGTTAATAGTATTTGAAAAAAATGTACCAAATAACTCATTACCAATAATATGGGCAGGCTTAGAAAATGAGAGTGCTCAGGAGGTTGCTTGGAATTCTTTATTTGAAAGAAGAAAAAAGTATTCAGATACTATTACGAAGCCGAAAATTAATAGTTCAACTCCAAAGTATGAAGACTATTTCCTCCCTTGTAATTCAGTAGATATATCGGAGGATTATTGTCAACCGTTAGATTTTTATCCCGATGAACTTCAAAAGAATGAGAATCTTACTGAAATAAATAATATTTTTAGTACCTGTTTTAGTATTCAAGATGTAAAGTTTGATTATTCTAAAAAACCTTGTTATGATTCATATGGTGCATTAAACAATTCGTATATTATGCAGGAGTTTTATAAAGATTTTGAATATCCTAAAGCACAAAAAATTACACTTAAAAATAATAAAAATGCTCCCAATATGAAAGTTTTGGTTAATGATTTCTTTCAGAGTTTCAATACGGATATTCGTCAATATAAAGTTATTTTTATTTCTGGTGATATAGGTGCAGGGAAAAGTACACTTATTGGTAAATTGATGTTTGATTTAAAAGAAGAATACAACTGTGAGTATGTTGCGGTTGAAGGAACAGAACATCCAAGAATAAGTTCTTTTGAATCAGGAGATAAAAAGAATATCTTATTTCTGGATAACTTAGATTCTTTTTCTTTTTCTAAAGAAAGATTCATGTTTATGGATACATATAGAAAAGATAATGAAAAATATGGATTTTCTGTATTTAATGATGGGATAAAAAGTGTTCGTAGTATAGTAGAAACAACAAAAAAATTAATGGAGAAGAAAAATATAGATATTTTAGTGGTTGCAGTTCGTCCATATGTCTTAACACACTTCTTTGATACCGAAACTTTAAATGGATTTGATTTATCTCTCTTAAATAGAACAATGATTTATAATATTTTTAGAGATAAGCAAATTACTCAAAAAGTTGTATATGATAGAATTATTTTATTTCAACATATTACAGGAAAATATATTGATTACTTAAAGAATAAAGGCGATAATGCTACAAAACATAAAGAAACTCAAGAATTATTAAAAGAGATATTGAAAGATTTTGATAGTATTATGTATAAATTTGTACCTAGTCAATATGGAGAAGATCTTGAATTAATAACTGCTGCAGAAAGTTCTTTTAAAGAGCATACGGCATTAGAAAGGCTATATAATATTACGGCTCAAGGGTATAGAACTATCGTTAATATTTTTGCTGAGCTAAAATATAATCCAGACTTATTCTCTAAGTACTTTTCTAGCGATATTTTATTGATATTTAAAATGGGATTATTTAAAAAGTATTGTCAAATTTTACCATCTACTAATGGTTGTAATGCAAGAATAAATCAAGGTGAAAGTGGTAAAACCTATAATTATCCAAATATGTTTTTGTCTGTTAGTAATTCAGAGGCTAACGGCTCTATTAGTTGCGGTAGTACATATTTATCATATTGGTTAAAAATTCTAATACTTGAATACATAAATGATAAAACAACCTCCATGAATTGTGAGTTTATAGCATTAAAAGATGTAGTAAGTTATTTTTCCCTAAGTGGCAACTATGACATTGAATTGGTTAAAATAGCATTAGGTAGTCTTGGTACCATTAATGAATATAACTGTATAGAGTATAAATTTACTTTACGTAAAATTAGAAATGCAGAGGAACTAATTGACACCTCAGGTGTAAAGTTGACAAGACGTGGTAAATACTTTGTCTCGAAAAAAACATTTTTTCTTTTTAATGATCTTGAACTTTTTATTGATGATTGGCAGTTACCACTACCTAGTATCTCTCCTCGTGTTAAGAATCATATTGCAATTAGTGATGATTTAAGAAATGAACTTGAAATAGAAATTAGAAAGAATAAAAATTATGATTACTTACTGGATGAATATGGAAAAATGTCAAGCTTTGTTATGTCAAAGGCTAAGATGTCAATTTGGTTTATTTTTCTAGTAGAGTCTTGTCGTAAGTATGAATTTAATTTTTATGGGATAAAAGAGTCTTATGGATACGATGAAATTTTTTTTAAGGACAAATTAAAGAGACTGATTGATGATGTAAATTCAATTATTCTAGGAGAAATTAGTGAAGAGGGGACACCTGCATATACGGACCAAGGAGAAAATGTAATTGAGGTACTAAATAACTTTGCAACTTTGTGTGACAAGAATAAGAAGAGTATAGATATATTTTTTGAAAAGGTGTTTAAAGACAAAGTTTTAGTTGAGTGTAATCCTGTATGTATAGATTAAATTTCTAACCTTACTACTGTATAGCATATATAATACTTGACACAAAAACATAATTATACTGTAGCTATAAAAAATAGTCACTATATAAGTTTCACGTATAGATATAGATACAAGTAAGGGCATACGCATCCCCGACTGTTCTAAAAGAAATAGACAAACTACAAAGCTTTGAACTACGTATAGAAGAGGGAATCATCGTGCTTGATGTGCTAGAAGAAGCTCGTATGGGTTGGAACGAAAAGTTTAAAGATGTAGACAATGCCTTACTTATAGATGATACCTTAGATATGAATGAGATATAAGCAATACTCTGTGGTCATTGTCAATCTCAACCCCATCATCGGATTATCGGGTTCAGAGACAGAAAAGACTAGACCGTGCTTGGTTATATCACCCAATGCAATGAACTATTCCAACGGCATAATAGCACCTATGACTTCAAAAAAGAAAGACTTTCCTACACGTGTACAACTAAAAGATGATAGCTTCGTGATATTTGACCAAATAGGGACTATCTCCATTCAGCGTATAAAAAAAGTGACTGATACAAAGCTAAGTAAGAAGAAGATAGATGAGGTGAAGAAGATAATTAAGACGATGTTGGTGGATTAGATT
>DQTL01000022.1 GCA_015662775.1 Lutibacter sp. | reverse complement strand
ATCAAGAAAGTAATAAAGCGAATAGAAGAATAGTGAAATAAAAAAAATAAAACTAAAAAAATACAAAGTGAAATAAAGGGTTTTTAGAGATGCCCCTTAGAAACTTTGTTTTTACAAAATGATTCTTGTCGGTTTGAAATTCCATATGATTGTAATTCTTTTGAGTAATCATCATAACGAAATAGTGTCGAATTTCTATCTATAAACCATAGAATACCATTTGAATCTTGCGAAATTGCATATATTTCAATATCTGAAAGCACATTAGGAACTATTGGTTCAAAATCATCTGTTTCCAGATTGTATTTAGCTAATCCAATCGAAGTTGCCCTAACACTTCCATCTTTAGAAACAAAGACAGAATTTAAAAAATTATTACCAATTGAACTTGGGTTATCTGAATTATGTTTATAGGTAAAAAACTCTTTTCCATTGTATCGAAGTAAACCATCTTTGGTAGAAAACCACATTTGTCCGAGGCTATCTTGAGCAATGCTTGTAATACTGTTTTGCTCCATTCCACCTTTTGTTTTAAAGTGGTAAAAATCTGTGGATTCCGTTTTTGTTCTTACTAAATCAACATCTTTGTTTTGACTATCTACTTTTAAAAAGCAAAAAGCCCAGAAAACAATTGAGAAATATAACACCTTAATATTCAAAACAACTTCTAAGAATTATTGAAAAGCTCTGTAAAATTAATAAATATTTACGGTTATATTCATGAAAACCAAATAATTCGGTAATTATTCAAAGCAAATGAAGTAAAGTTTATTTTGAAAAAAGACAAAAATCAATCAAAAAAGGAATCTACAAACTCTGTTTTATTAAACACTTGTAAATCATCAATTCCTTCACCTACTCCAATATATTTAACAGGTATTTTAAACTGATCTGAGATACCTATCACAACACCACCTTTTGCAGTTCCATCCAATTTTGTTACAGCTAATGCCGTTACTTCTGTTGCTTTTGTAAATTGTTTAGCTTGTTCGAATGCATTTTGACCTGTTGATCCATCTAAAATTAACAAAACTTCATGAGGTGCATCTGGGAGTACCTTTTGCATGACACGTTTTATTTTGGTCAATTCGTTCATTAGATTTATTTTATTATGCAAGCGACCTGCTGTATCGATAATCACCACATCTGCATTTTGTGTAACTGCCGATTTTAAAGTGTCAAAGGCAACTGAAGCGGGATCACTACCCATTTCTTGTTTTACAATAGGTATGTCAACTCTGTCTGCCCAAATTTGTAATTGGTCAATAGCTGCTGCTCTAAAAGTATCAGCTGCACCTAGTACCACTTTTTTTCCTGATTTCTTAAATTGAGAAGCTAATTTTCCAATCGTAGTTGTTTTCCCAACTCCATTGACACCAACAACCATAATTACATAGGGTTTTGTTGTCTCAGGAACTGTAAACTCAATTGCATCAGCTACATTTGTCTCTGATAGGAGTCCTGCTATTTCTTCTTTTAGAATCGTATTGAGCTCATCTGTTCCTAGATATTTATCTTTTGAAACTCGTTCTTCTATCCTATCAATAATTTTCAAGGTTGTATCAACTCCTACATCTGATGCGATTAATACTTCTTCTAAATTATCTAATACCTCATCATCTACTTTTGACTTTCCTGCAACAGCTTTTGAAAGTTTTGATAAAAAAGAGGTTTTAGTTTTTTCAAGACCTTTATCTAAAGTCTCTTTTTTTTCTTTTGAAAATATTTTTTTAAAAAAACTCATAATACAAATGATTTATATTTTATCTCATAACATATACTCCTTAATTACTATCATCAAGCGAGATTGAGATAATACTATAAACTAAACTTCTGTCAAATTATTGAGTTTAGCCTATACAAAATTTATAAAATAAAAAAGCTACTCTCAAAAAAATGAAAGTAGCTAGTTAGTTTAATTTTATAGATTGGTTTACTATTTCTTTAACCAATCATTTACTAGATCAGGATCCATTATTGATTCTACAAAAGTATAAGCTCCCGTTTTAGGAGATTTTACCATTTTTATAGCTTTTGCTAATCTTTTTTTACCTGTCTGTAATGTTGCTACTGATTTTTTTGCCATGACTACTTGATTTCTTTATGAATTGTCATTTTATTTAAAATAGGATTGAATTTTTTAATCTCCATCCTACTTGGTGTATTTTTTTTATTCTTTGTAGTAATGTATCTTGAAGTTCCGGGTTTACCAGATTTCTTGTGTTCGGTACATTCTAAAATTACTTGAATTCTATTTCCTTTTGATTTACTTGCCATGATTCTTTATCTTATTTATAAAATCCTTTTTCTCTTGCTTCTTTCAAAATAGCACTAATACCCTTTTTGTTGATATTTTTTAATGCTCTTGTTGATACTTTTAGTGTAACCCATTTATCTTCCTCTGGAATATAAAAACGTTTCTTAACTAAATTAGCATGAAACTTACGTTTTGTTCTGTTTAATGAGAATGAAACATTGTTTCCACTCATCGCTTTTTTGCCTGTTAAATCACAAACTCTTGACATCTCTTATCCCTTTTATTGGTTTAATTTTAACGAATTGCAAAATAACAAATAAAAAATGGTTTACACAAACAATTTTTACGCGTTTTTTATAATTTCTTTTTGAAGTAATTCCAAGGCTTTTGAAGT
>DQTL01000256.1 GCA_015662775.1 Lutibacter sp. | reverse complement strand
CTTTGTCATTTTTTTTACCGTACTTTGAACAACATTCGATAAACTCCATTAAAACGAGAGTTTATCTTAACGTTGAAATCAAAATTCTCACCAATACAGGTTAGCTATACCCTTTTTTTAAAATATTTGTGACCTAATTCTAAATTTAAGTAGTACTACAAAACTTATTGGAATGTTATCAAAATAGATAAACTTGTAAAAAAAAGACCTTCAAGGTTTTAAAAACCTTGAAGGTTTACAGAATATCAGAGGCTTATAAAAACAGACACATGTGCTTGTGTCTTGCTAAACCTCTTACAAATCAAACTTAAAGGTAATCCCTGCTAATACTTGTATGCCTTGCGTAGGATAGTTGTAATAGCTATCGTAGTTGCTCCCTAATAAATTGTTAGCTTTAGCAAAAGCTGAGAGCCTATCGGAAAAAGAATAAGAGACTCCTAAATTAAGATCTGCATAAGCTTTAGCAGAAACAATGTGGTCTTTTTCTACAACCAATATTCTAAGAATATATGAGGGTAACTCTAAATCATTTCTTTCTCCAATAAAGAATAATTTAGCATTTCCTGTCCATTTTCCAGTATGATAATCTCCAAAAACAGTCGCTTTTAAATTGGGTAAATTCCATGCTTCAAGTATTGTCTCTGTTCTATATGTAGCATAATCAACACTTCCACCAAAGGTAAATTCTTTTGAGAAATCAATACCTAATTCACCATGAAAAGCTAATGTTTTAGTATCGTCATAAACAACAGAAAATGAATTACCTAATAAATAAGGTTGTAGAACTGGTAAAGTTCCTAGTGTTTGTATATTATTTAATAAATAAAATGCTTTATCTCTTTGGTCTGCATAAGATGCCTTTAAAAGGTAACTCATATTACTTGCCAATTTTCCCTTAAAACCTGCATAGGCTCTGTATTTTTCATCAGTAGGTTTACTGTAAAAATTGGGTGATAAATACGGATTTTTAGCTGTTTTATCATTATAGGTGTTAAAATTCATACCTCCTGTTACACCTCCAAAAACAGTAAAAACTTCGTCGACTATTTGATAGGAGACATCAATATTTGGGTAGGCATTAAATGTTTTGCCTATGTTTTCATTTGTTACTGTATAATAGAGTTTTGCACCTAACGTCATACTAAAATAATCTCGTAAGACTTCAAAACTAGGGTTAACTCCTAGATTGATATACGAGTAATTTAATGATGTATTATTTAAGTAGTTCTTTTCAAAATTTCCATTTAACAAATCTAGATCTAGGTCAATGGTAAACAATTCACTTGAGATAGGTAACTCAAACTGAGGTTGTATCCTTGCTCTAATTTCAGTGCTTTCATAAGCATCACTTAATCTATTCACAGATGCCTTTAGTCCTTTAAAACTACTGTTATAAAGCAGTACTTCACCATCTAGTTTAAAATTAAAATAAGCTTGTTTTGAATTGATTGTATCTAATAATGTTTCAGCAAACGTAGTGGTTTCTGGCAAACCATACCAATGAAATAAGCTGTGATCTGCTCCCATACTTATATTCCAATCTTTGTCTCTTGTGCTATTTTTATAATAAACAGCTACAGAAGTCTTATAAAAAGAATCATCTAGTTTTACATCTTTAATTCCACCTTGCGAAGAATGATGCTTAATCAAAGCCCCAAATTCTGAATCTCTATTTGGAAAAGTACGCATATAAGCTTCAACTAAAGGAGTCGTATAATTTCCAAAACCAGCCGATATATAATTGTCATACAAACGTTCTTTTTTTGCTCTCTTTACAGATTTGGCCTTCCCTTTTGAAGGTGTAAAGGTAGAAGCAACTGGCATGGATTTTATTGTATAATCAACACCTTGTTTTTCAACACTTTCATTTGAAATGCTTGGATTAGCTTTGATTTTAAACGCATCAGATATTTTGGGCTGATACGGTTTAACCACATTAATCTCTTCTGTATTTAACGTGTCTTTAGGTTGTTGAGCCCAAATATTAAGACTTGTTAAGCTTATAAAAAATAGGATTATTACTTTGTTCATATTGTTGAGATTGTTTATTATTTTTTTACTCATGAGTTTGCCACGTCGTTCCTCCTCGCAAAGACGGTACTTCTATTGAAGCTTACCGTTAACTTGTTAATTAATCAGGTATAACCGAGTCATTAGTTTTAGCTTCTTCTGTTTTAATTTTATTTAATTCTGTTTCTGCTTCTGTTACTACATCCTTAAATTGTTTGAAATTTTTAATGACACTTTCTAAAATATAGGTCGCTTGGTAGGCATCTTTTAACGCATAAAAGTTCTTTGCCATAATAATTAATCCTTTAGCTCCCCAATATTTATAGGCTGCATAATCTGATGCAATAGTTTGCACTACAACATTTGAGTTTCTATAATCTCCATCTTGGTTTTTGAAATAGGCATTATAGTATAAGGCTTCTGCCTTTAACTCACCCATTGCAATACTTTCTACATTTCTATACGCATTTCTTGCTTTATTTTCGTCTCCTGTTTTTATAGCTGATCTTGCAATAATTATCTGTGCATCAGACTTTACTTTTGCCTCAACTCCTACCCTATTTAAAACCTTTTCTGCATAAGAAACTGCTTGACTATAATTATCTTTATTATAATAGGCTTTCATTAAATTACTTTGAGCATAAATGATATTTTGCGTATGTTCTGCCATATTTTCAAGTTGCAACAAAACGGGAAGTGCATCTTCCCATCTATTTTTATCAAGATAGAATTGTGACAATCTTGAGAGTGCTTGTTCGGTATATTCATTTTGAGGTTGCTCAACTACATATTTATAATGTGTTGGCGTTTTATCAAACTTATCTTGATTTTCATAAGATTGTGCTAAATAAAAATGAGCTTGCAAGGCATGCAACCCCTTTGGAAAATTTTGTAAGTATTTTTTAAAAGCAGCAATCGCTTTCACATAATTGCTCATAACATATTGTTTGTCAGCAGACTCGTACATATCATTATCTATTTCAACATTAGAAACATTGACAAAATCTAAACCACTAACCCAACGTGCATAATCATCTACACGTCCTGTATCTACGTAAATTTGACGTGCATTTCTTACGGCTTCTTGTGCGTAAGCTGTGCTTGGGTATTTACTAACCGTTTCTTTGTATGCTTGTAAGGCTTTTTCTTCTTCATTATTATTATAAAAAATCAGTCCTTTTTTTAGTAAAACACGTGGTACAAACGAACTTTTCGGATAGCCTTTTAGCAATTGATTATAAGCAACTAGAGCTTCTTTTGTTTTATCAGAAACTGTATAAACACCACCTAATATAAAGTAGGAATCATCTCTATAACTCGATTTAGGGTACGAACTAATTAATTGATTTAATAAAGAAATCTTCTTGCTATTATTTTTTAAAAAACCATAACTTAATGCCGTTTGAAAAAGTGCATAATCTGCTGTTTTAGAATTGATATTCTTAGACTTATCATACGAATTAATTGCATTTTGATACGAACTAGTTACAAAATAGCTGTCTCCTAATCTAAGATAAGCATCGTTAATTCGTTCAGAATCATTTGATTGTACTTGTATGAATTTTTTAAAATTAGAAATGGCATTTGCATAATCCTTTTGTTTAAAATACACATAACCCATTTGATATGCTACAAAACTATTTTCTTCTAGCAAAGCAATACCAGGTAAGGATTCAAAAGTTTGATAGTCTTGCAATGCAGATCCAAAATTCTTTAATTGATAATTTGCTTCACCTTTCCAATAAGTTGCTTTGGCTGTTAGGCTATTTTCAATTGGATATAACAAAGATTTTTCAAAATGTTTTTTGGCTTCTTGGTATTTGGCATTTTCATAAAGTTGCACACCTCTATTAAAAGCAATTTCTTGATACAATGCCTTGTCTTTTACTTTTTTATCTTTTTCTAAATAATGTAAAGCACCTGCATAATCTTTAGAAACCACATAGGCACTGATTACCAAATCATTAATACTGTTTTTTTCTATAGAGTTAGGATACGCTAATAAAAAATCTTGTAAAACCTCTGGAACACTCTTATACGGATTACCGATTTCATAGCTAATTTTAGCATAATTTAAAAATGCATCTTCTTTAATTTGAGCTTTAAAACTCATTTGACTGGCATTTCTAAATGCATTTAAAGCTTCGGTCTTTTTATTTAATTTTAAATAACATTCACCCAAATGATAATAAGCATTTTGTGCAACAGCATTATTTCCGTCAATAATTTTATTGAAATAAGAAACAGCTGTTTCAAAATCATTCTGTTTGTAGTAGGCGTAACCTAATAAATAATAATCGGTATTGACCCATTTTCCTCTTTTTCCTTTGTATGCTTTCAGGTAAGGTATTGCTTTATCAAATTGATTTAAATTAAAATAACTCTCACCTATTATTTTATTTATTTCAGATTTTTCAACTCTTTTTGCAGTATTTAAAACCGGTAGAGCCGCATCAATCGCTTTCTGAAATTTTCCTAATTTAAAATTCATATCAGCCATATAATAAGACACCTCTTTTTTATACTGTTGATCTTTAGAGGCTTCTGATAAGTATTTATCGGCATTGTCATAATCATCTTGTTGGTAAGCTATATACCCATAATAGTATTTGGCTTGAGAACCGTATTCTGGAGAATCGAGTAATTGTACAAAATACTTTTTTGATGCTGTTTGATTTTTAGTTGTAAATAAAGCGTAGCCATATTTAAACAAATAATCTTCAAATGCACGTCTGGGCATATTGTTATACTTTACTTGTTTTAACCACTTTAACGCAAAAGAATACTTACCAATACCAAAGTAATAGTTAGCAACTTCCATATAAGCATCATTTCGTTTGGTGCTATTTGGGTACTTTTCTACGAACTCTTGCATGAGTTCATCAGCATTTCTTTGCCCTAAGCGAACGGCACAGTTGGCAGCATAATAAGCACAATTTGCACGCATTTCTGAAGCTTCATCAAACTGAAATTTCACCTTATCAAAACTGTGCTGAGCTGCTACATAAGCTTTGTTGTGGTAAAGCTCAACGGCATGATAATAATCTTTTAAATCATTTGTATAATTTGCTGTTTCTTGTGCTTTTACTTGTATAAATAAAAAAGCTAACAACAGAATTGAGAATACTCTTTTGACCATGATTGTTTTTTATAGGAGTTGTTTCTAAATTTCAAAAATAGGAATTGTTCCTATATAAACGAAAAAAACTGATAAAATTGTTTTATTAATACTTATTAAGGTTTGTTTAAAAAAACCTAAATTTGTAAAAAATCAAAACCTTTATGTCGCAACCCATTATACAATTAGAGGATGTTTCCATTTTTCAAAGAGACAACTTAGTATTATCTAATATTAATCTTTTGGTCAATCCTGGAGATTTCTATTATCTAATAGGAAAAACAGGAAGTGGTAAAAGTAGCTTAATGAAAACTTTATATGGCGATTTACCCTTAGAGAAAGGAAAAGCTAGTATCGTTGGTTTTGATCTAGGCTCTCTTAAAGACAAAGACATACCTTTTCTTAGAAGAAAATTAGGAATTGTTTTTCAAGATTTTAAACTACTTAATGACCGTAGTGTCAATGCTAATTTAGAGTTTGTTTTGAAAGCTACAGGCTGGACAGATAAAATAAAAATAAAAAATCAGATAGAGTATGTCTTAGATCAAGTGAATATTAAAAGCAAAGGATTTAAAATGCCATTTGAACTTTCGGGTGGTGAGCAACAACGTTTAGCGATTGCAAGAGCATTACTCAATAACCCAGAATTGATACTTGCAGACGAACCAACAGGTAACTTAGACCCACGTACGTCTATTGAGGTGATGCAAGTTTTAGAGGAAATTCATGCAAAAGGGACAACTGTTTTAATGGCAACTCATGATTATTCCTTAATTATAAAATTTAATCACCCTACTATTAAATGTGAAGGTGGAAAATTGTTTGATGTAGTCCAAAAAAAGGTTTAACTATCAGATAAAAGTTTAAATAAAGTAACTATTTTAAGAGCATTTTCGTTTGTTTGAAATTCTTTTAATAATTCCTCTCTATTTTTTATTTCATTAGATGTAATTTGAATTGTAGCATATTCAAGCACTTTCTCTCTATATTCATCAACAGAATTTGCAATAATACATGCTGATTCTAATCCAGTATTTAACGCCATTTTATCATTGGCTATTACGTGTTTACCTGAATACAATGCATTAATTAGTTTTAACTTAATTCCTGTATTTTGGCTTGTTGGCAAAACGTGTATATGTGTTTTTAAAAATAACTCCTTTAATACTAAATCATCGGAAATATCAACAAAAGAAATATTTGAATACATACTAATTTTAGTTGCAATATTTTTGGGTAAACAACTCCCCGCAACAACTAAACGATACGAAATCTCTTTAAAAACAGCTATTAGAAAATTAACTGCAGCTGTATTTTCTGACACTGATAAATTACCATGAAACAAGGCAAATTGTTCATTATCATCAGGTATCACTACTGAATTATTTTCATGGAAAACAGGGAT
>DQTL01000289.1 GCA_015662775.1 Lutibacter sp. | reverse complement strand
GTTTTTATTTCAAATAGAATACCATTTTTTGTTTTCTGACAAGATGGCATAAAAAAACCACCTAACTAGTAGGTGGTTTTTCATTCAAATAATTATTGATAAACTTATTCGTTACAAAGATTTAGGCTAAATACTCCTGCGGCAGGTGAAGGTCCATAGTCACCAATGATATTTCCGCTATTAGGTCCAGTTATTTGAAATGTAACTTCACTGTCCCAAGCACCTGAAACAAACTCCCAGGTTAATGAAGTTGCTCCTACAGGAACAGTAATTGTTGCGTTATTTGATGAGCCGTCATCAATAGTGTAATCCGTAGCTACTCCATCAATAGTTACTCTGACAGAAGCTCCATTCCAACCATCGCCATAAGAGTCTTGCATGTTAAGTAAATAATCTCCAGTAATAGGTGAGTCAGGTACGCATAAAATATTTGCTTTATAGGCAAAAGGAGAATTCCAGTATGACTGTTGAAGAGTGCTACTTGATGAGGCAGCGCTAAATTTTCTTCCATCAGTTAATACTAACTCTAATCTGATAGGAAAACTATCACCTCCATTATATTCACCAACAGCTAAATTTAAAGCATCAATTGCTTCTTGAAAAACAACACTTAAGGTTGTTTCTGGTAATCCATTAGAACTGGTAGAAAAATCACTAGATTGAATTGTCTTAACTAATACTTCTTCTTTATTATTATCTACTCCATCATCAAAATTATCAATAAATCCAACAAAAACATTTACATTGTTAAGTAAATTCCCATATTCTTCATCTTGTTCTTCAATAATAACTTCCCATTTTGAAGATAAATCAAATATGTTAAAGTCATTACTAATACGTTCTTTTGTTCTAAGCGCAGCGCCATATTCAGTGTCATTTAATATTGAATAAATGGCATTATCTGGTTCTTTACAGCTAAAAGTAAAAATTAGCAAACCAACCAATATTATTATATTTATTTTGTTCATATTTTTAAAATTTAAGAATTTAATTAGATTGTGGGAAGGCAGGAGATTCAGGGTTGTTATCCCAAAAAACTTTTACATTCACACCACTTTTCTGGGTAGCATTAGCGTTATTGTTTACAAAATTTGCAGGGTAATAAAAAGATCTAATAAAACTACCAGGGTTTGGGTCTAAGTTAGGTTGTAAATTAGTTGGAAATCCAGTTCTTCTATAGTAATTATAAGTATTCATACCATTTCCATAAGAAGCAACAAAGTATTGGTTTGATAAAATATTCCATTTACTATTCATATCTCCAGTATCCCAATCTGTTTCAATTTCATTTTTAAAATCGTCATAATAAGATTGAATTGTTGGAAGATTATCTACACCATCAAAAATTATATTAAATCTATCAGTTTTAGGAGCGAAATTATTTACTTTATTCCAAGATAAATCCATCCCCTCTAATAACGCTGTTTTTGCATCACCCGGATTGTTGTTTGCCATATTAACTTCTGCAATCATGAATTTAGCCCATGAAGCTAGCATTAATGGGGTGATACCGTTACCACCATTTTCAAGAGTAGTATTTGATTGTGCAGTATAACTTAAATCATCTAATTTACCTCCAGTTGGGTATACTCCAGCAAGAGTTCTTAAGAAGTTATCTGGTGGTATACCATTATCATTTCCATGATCTCTTCCCCACCACCCTTTAGGAATTCCACAATAAGTATAACCAGCATAGTGTGGAGGATCTGGTAAAATACCACATTCAAGTACTTCTTCGCTTACAGGCTCTCCACCAAAACCAGGAGTAGCAGATACTTGACGATAAAAGTAAAAAAGTGTTCTAGGGTCAAAATGATTAGGGCTAGAATAAGCTCCGTCATCAAGACCAGTCATATAATCCATTAAAGAGTTTGACATATATTCTTCACCTCCTGTAGATGTGTAATTGTCAGTATATCTAGGATGCCTTGTGTCAGGTTGAGAAACATTAGATCCCCATTGGAATTGAAAATCATCTGCATAATCTGTTATATAGTTTCCATCAGTTACAATTGCGTTAAATTCGTTAATAGCATTGCTATCTACTAACCTTGTGTTAACATACATTTGCATTTTAAGCGTGTTAGCAAGTTTAATCCATTTAGCCCAATCTTTATTATAATAAAAATCATTTTTTGGTTCAGCACTTACATCTGATTCAAATTTATTAATAGCATCATCTAAAAGATTAAAAGCAGCTTGATAAACACTAGCTCCATCGTCAATCATAGGGTTAAAATTATCAGCACCTTGTAGTGTTTCGGTATAAGGAATATCTCCAAAAAAGTCAACAAGAGTAGTTAGTGTATATGCCTCAATGATTTGACTAATAGCTTCATGGTGTATTAAACCTTTTTCACTTGTAGTTTTCTTCATTTCTTTAATGTCTGTTAAGATTTCTGCATAAGCATTTTGCCATCTTTCATCAAACCCTGAAGGACTATAAGCATTAGAGTAATCTCTACCATTCATGTGATATAGTCTTGTTGTTTCTCCAGCAGTTTTCTGAAATTTTTCAAACATTTTTGCAAAGTCTATTTGAACTTTGTTTAGCAAGAAATCTGCATCAGCTTCGTTGTAAAAATTTGGATTTTCAGTTAAATCCAATTCTGTTATATCACCCTTACATGAAGTTAAAATAATAACTCCTAAGAATAATAATGTTTTTATAAATAAAATTGTTTTTTTCATGATTTAAATCTGTTTTATATTAATTAAAATGTAGCTTTTATGCTGAATCCATACCTTTTGGAACTTGGTCCGTTAATGTATTCAAAACCAGACCCGTTACCAACTCCTAAACCTGCTACGTTAGGGTCAAAATTAGTGTTCTTAGGAATATAAGGAGTATAAAACCATAAATTGTTTCCAGAAAGTGTAAATTCAATAGACCCAAAAGGTAATTTTTGAATTAATTTACCAGCTAATCTATAGCTTAAAGATACTTCTTGTAATCTAAATACTGTAGCGTCATAAACTTTAGTTTCATCTGGTCCATATAAAACATTGTTAAAATAATATTTTGAATTATTAATTTGAACTTGATTAGTTTCTCCAGCTGCATTAACACCAGGTAAAATAAATGTGTTATTTCTGTCAAAATTATCATCATTAACAACTCCTCTACCTAATAATGTAGCAACAGTAGTTGAGTACATATCGCCTCCTTGTGTCCAACTAGTTAAGAAATTTAATGAAAAGTTTTTATAAGAAATAACATTAGAAAAATTCATTTTAAAGTCAGGGTTTGCATCACCAATTATTTTGGTATCGTTATCTGTTTCATACGAACCATCAGAATTAATTACAAAGTTACCATCATTGTCTCTTTTGATAGTTGAACCGACCATAGTTGTTAGAGGTTCTCCTTCAATAGCTGCATTACCTAAACTACTAAAACCAGAATAAACTATCATTTCAGTATCACCTAAGTCTTTAACAATAGCATTACTTTTAGACCAATTAATGTTAGTATTCCATTTTATTTTAGTGTCTTTAAAAACATCAGCATTTAAATCAATTTCAACACCATTGTTGGTTATCAAACCAATATTAGTTTGCATATTAGTATATCCAGTAGAAGGATCTAAAGGTCTATTAATAATTAAGTCATTAGTACTTCTCTTATAAATAGAAGCGTCTATGCTCATTCTATTTTTTAAGAATCTAGCTTCAATTCCAAATTCAAGTTCTCCAATTAGTTCGGGTTTTAAATCTGGATTTCCTAAAGTGTTTCCTACAGAGTTAGTAACAACATCAACACCATCTCCATTTTGGTGGTATTGGGCATCAAGTGTTATATATGAGGCTGTAGGATAACCTGGTGCAAAATTTGCAGATGTACCATAACCCATTCTAAATTTCAAATAATTTACGTAATCATTTTTCCAAAATTTTGTTGGAATAAAAGATAAACTAGCACTTGGGTAAGTTATAGATCTATTAGCTGATGCTAAATTTGAAACCCAATCTTTTCTTGCGGCTAGTGTTAAGTATAAGTAATTTTTATAACCAAAATCAGTTTGAGCAAAAAGCCCTATGATATTTCTTTCATTAAAATGTTGAATTCCTTTCTGATTTGCAAAATTACTATGTCTCAGAACATTAAATACATGCTGTCCAACACTTGAAGTACCATTTTGATCAAAAACTTCATTTTTAGCGGTCGCACCTACGGTATATTTAATGTCTATGTCATCATTGAATTTATGCGAACCATTAACCATAATATTATGATCGGTAATTTTATTTGTATTGTTCCATGTTTGGTAGATACCAGATTGCGTATCTTCAGATGCTGTTTTACCACCTTTATTAGAATAGTTAACATTATTCTCGCTATACATGTCTAAACCATATCTATATGAAATATTTAAGTCGTCTGTAAGAGCATAAGTTAATGAAACACCTCCAAATACACGATTTGTATTTTGAGAATTTTGAGCATTATGAACAGTCCATAATGGATGTTGAATACTATTATTTTGTCTATAATAAACAGATTCTCCAGTAATCGGATTTTGATAAGGTAAATTCATTAAATCTACACTTCTAGGAGTATAAAATAAATTTGCAAATACCGAAGCATTTGTTGCGTCACTATCAACGTTACTACCATAACCTGCAGAGACCGGAGGAGTAACAAAATCAGTATTAGCATAGTTCATTGTACCTCCAATAGTAAATTTATTTGATAATTTTGCATTACCACCTAAACTAAAGGTTTTTCTACTTAATTTATTACCAGGAGTAAAACCTTGATCATCTAATAAACCAAAGTTTGCGTTATATGATACTTTTCCATTTTCAGAGCTACCACGAGCATTAACGTTGTTGCTTAAAACAATACCAGTTCTAAAGAAATCTTTTACGCCATCATAAGGTTTATAGTCATAGCCTTGACCAGCAAATTCAGGAAAAGCTTGTGGCGTACCAGTTGTAGGTGAGGCAGTAGAGTATGGGTGAGATAAAACGCCAGGCTCAATAAAGTAACCTGAAGTATCGTTAAGATGACTTGCTGCTCCAGTATCACTAAATGCAGGACCCCAGTTACTAAAGAACCAGCCAAAGCTTTGATCAAAACCACCTCCATATTCATTTTGGTAATTAGGGAGTGACCCTATTTTATTGAAGAATACAGAGGAACTAAAAGATATTTCTGTTTTTTTAGATCCTATCTTATTTGAAGCTCCACCTTTTGTGGTAATTAAGACAACACCATTTCTACCATCAGAGCCATAAAGTGTCGCTGCAGCAAGACCTTTTAAAATACTCATACTTTCAATATTATTAGGGTCTAGATCTAAAAATCTACTAGATCCATTGTTTCCGTTAACGAAATTTCCTTGTTCATTAGTATCACTACTAAAAGGTACACCATCTACAATAAATAAAGGTTGATTACTACCAGTAAAAGAGTTCATACCTCTAATTAACATATTGGTACCAGATCCAGACATACCACTTTGTTGTGTGATTTGAACACCAGAAGCTTTACCATTTAGAACACGTGCAATATCGCCTTCAGAACGACCACTAATTTCAGATTGGTTTACTTCAGTAACAGCATACCCCAAAGATTTTTTATCTCTAGAAATACCTAATGCAGTTACAATAACAGTTTCAAGGTCTGTTCCTGTTGAATTCATTGTAACATTAATTT
>DQTL01000263.1 GCA_015662775.1 Lutibacter sp. | reverse complement strand
CTTTAAATATGGACTATCATACATTGCAAATGCTTTACTAAACTCTGAGAATCAAAGTGATATTGAAATATTTAAATTTTTGTCATGTACTTAGGAAAAAATGACAAAATGTGTGGAATGATTTAATGAAAAGATAGGCTTATTCATTTAATCCTTGTAATTGTCTCATTGAACCATTAGGTCATTGAATCATTAGTCATTGAATCATTAAGTCATTAAATCCTTACACCATCAAAACTATAAACCTGAGTTCGATCTAAGCTGTGAAAAAAACTTACATCGAACTCAGGTTATAAAAAAGATTCATCAAAAGAAAAGGGTAGTAAATCTTGTAGTGAATTGGCTTTGACAATAGTACCAACTTCTCCCATAAAAAAGACTTCTATGGGTTCTTTTTGATTGACTTCATACTCAAGAAGTGTTTGTCTACAAGCCCCACAAGGAGCAACGGGTTTGTCGACTGTTTTGTTTTCTGATTTAACTGTAATGGCAATTTTCTTAATAATAGTATTTGGGTATTGTGAAGATGCATTCCAAATAGCAATTCGTTCTGCACACATTCCTGATGGGTAGGCAGCGTTTTCTTGATTGTTACCTGTGACAACAATACCATTTTCCAAAAGTATAGCAGCACCAACATGAAAATGAGAATAGGGAGCATAAGAATTAGCAACTGCTTCTTTAGCTTTGTTAAGTAAAGCTTTGTCTTCAGTTTCTAATTCTGAAAAAGAATCAAAAACAACAAAAGAAGTTTGAGTATTTATTTCTTTCACAATGTTATACTATTTAATTAAACTATTGAAAATAGTCAAAAGATTCTCCTAAATTAATACCTAGTGAAAAACGTAAGGTATTCTCTAAAGGATTATTTATTTGAGTAGCGTTAAAGAGGTAAGAAAAGTCAATGGTAGAAGCTCTAAATTTAAAACCGGCTCCTACTGAAAAGTAGTTTCTAGCTCCTTTTTTTGCATTTTCATGAAAATAACCAGCTCTAAATGCAAAAGCATTATTATAACTATATTCTGAACCAACTGCCCAAGTAAATTCTCTCATTTCTTCTTTAAAACCTTCTGGAGCATCACCAAAAGATTGCATCATACCCGTAAAGAAGCCTACATTATTGTCTTTGCCATGTGTTATTACACCGTTAGTGTCTCTTTGAGGTGGCGTAGGAACTAATAATTTAGTAGTTTCTAATGTTACAGCTACTTTGTTGTAATCATCTAATATAAAGTCAAAGCCACCACCTAATTTTAAATTAGTAGGTAAAAAACTTTTATCTCCATCTTCTACAAAAGAAACTTTTGGACCAATATTCGCAATATTAAAACCACCACGAATAATACCATTAAAATCTCCATAGTTTGTTTCTGCAGATTCATAATATCCAGAAACATCAAAACTAATCGTGTTAATAGCTCTAAGATCTGAATCTTGTGCTTTGATAGAAAAATCGGATCTAATAAAACGACCCGTTACACCTAAACTAAATGATTCATTTAGTTTTAAAGCATAGGTTCCATCTATAGCTAGCTCATAGGGCTTTTCTTTAGTTGTATCATCACCATTATCATTCGTCAATTGAATTTCACCATAAGTAAAATATTTAAAACTAGTTGCCCAAGCACTACGTTCATTTAATTTATTAGTAAAAGATAAATTACTAAGGTAGACTCCACTAACTAATTGCGCCATCCAAGGAGTAAAATTAATACCTATAGAAATTTCATCATTGTTAAATGCGGCTTTAGCAGGGTTATGATGCTGTGAATTTTTATCAGGACTTGTAGCTACACCAACATCACCCATAGCACCTGATCTGGCATCTGGTGAAATCAATAAAAAAGGAGCTGCAGTAGTAATTGCATTTATCTCATCAACATTAATTTCTTGTGCTATTGCTTTTGGTATTGCAAATATTGCAATTACTAGAAGTGCTATTATTTTATTTCGCATATTTAATTATTTTTCTTTTAGGTTGTTTCGCAACAAATATCTATAAAATTATTGGAGTATGACTAATTTTTCAAATTTTTCTGCCTTTAAGTCAGATAGTGTAGCTTTTACACTTAATTTGTAAACATAAACTCCTTTTCCTATTTTTGATCCAAAATCATCTAATCCATCCCAATTAATTTCTTTTGATAAACTACCAGCTGTTTGTATTAACTGATTAATTGTTTTAATTAACTTACCTGATACCGTATATATTTGTATTTGTACTTCTAGTGGTTCATTGGGTTTGTTGTGATTAAACCAAAACTCTGTATAATTTACAAATGGGTTTGGATAATTTAAAACATGTTCTAGTATAAGTTCATTATCATCTAAAACTCTAAAGTTTAACGTAGCTTCTCCAGGATTATTGTAGGTGTCATAGACTTTTAAATGTAGGGTATGCAGGCCTATTTCTAAATTTCTTAATCGGTATTCTAAATTTCCTCTTTTGTAATTATTTGGCTCTGTAGCATAATAATCATTTAGTACTATAGGGTTGAGGTAGTCATTGTCTATTACTGCAACGATATCATGCCCAACTGCTGATAGTGCTGTATTGATACCATTTTCGTCTTGAAAAAATGCTAATAAATTGGGTGATTGGTTTGTTGTGCCACCATCAATAAACGATTTATCATTCATGTATAATTGTATAGTTGGTCCAAGATTATCTTCGGGAGCATCTTCATTTATACCGCCAACTGTTACATCAATATTATAACCAGCTTTATCAATTTCTCCATTATGTGCGTAAAAACTCAACTTACCTTTACCATAAGCAATACGAATATCTTTTGGAGCAATAAAGTCAAACTCAAATTCACCGTTTGTAACTGTTGCACTGCCTCTAAAAAGCTTACTTTCTTGTGTGTCAAAAACCACAATACCTGCGATTCCATCATTATTTAATGTTTCTTTGTCAATTTCTTTGTCATAGATTGTTGTGAATAATGTTCCATTAAAATCAGATTCAATAACACCATTTTTATTGGTGACTATACCTTTAAAACGGGTATGTGATAAGGCTTTAATGGTATCTAAAGGCTGACCGATTGGTTTCCCATTCATATGAGTGATTCTTACATCTGGTCTAGGTACGGCTAACTTCATTGCTGGGTCTCCTAAAAAAAACACAAAATATCTTTGTTTTTCATCATAGTCATTGTTGTCATTTTTAGCCAATCGTAAATTGTTAGCTATGCTATTACTAATATCTTCATATCCAGTCTTGTACTCAAGTAGATAAGGAATTAAAGCTTGGTTTAATTTGTCACCAGTATCTATAAAGATAGATCTTGCTGTGGCTATATGACTAGCACCTGCACCATGTGGGTTTCTGATTACTAGTTCCCCTGCTGTATTAGGCCTAGACGGATTGTCTAATCGTGCAAACTCACATGAGATAATCATAATCAGCGGTAACATATCAAAGTTAGTCCATGACTCAACATCACTGGTTGTTAATATTCGTTCATATGCTAAACCATCTTCACCACCATGCCCAAAATAATTTGCTATTAATACTCCTTTTTCAACAGTATTTATTATATCCTTATTCATCTCTGGGTATGAAGCTCCACCCGATGATATTATTTGTGGGTAAGCATCAGCATATACCTTTTTAATATTGTAAACACGTTTGTTATCTTTTATTTTGTCAGCTAATATTTCTTCAGCATTTTGCAGGTATACCTCAAATTCTTTATCTGTATCATCAGCCATCATTAATATTTGGTTTCTCCAATCACCAAGAGTTTCTTTGTTATAATAATTTAATAGTTTTCTTGTGACATCATGTGCCTCTTTTATAGTTCTGACAGGTATTCTGCCTATGGCTACATCTTGAGTTTGAATTTGATTGCTGTCAAGTTCTCCTTCATTGACATGACTTACAATAGCAAAATAATCATCAGTAACAAATGTAGCTGTTTCACTAAAACTTATACTTGAATGAAAGCTAGGAACAATATTTTCTTCTTTTTCAAATATTCCTTTTGGATCATATGAAGTGTCCCCATATAGCATTACATATTGTAGATGCGGAGTAGATGTGTCATATAAAAATTTAATAAAATCACGTATAGCAGTTATATCAGCTGAACCCGACCCAAATTCGTTATAGATTTGATGTAAAGGTACTACTACAGTGTTCAAATCACTATTGTTTATATGATATTGAGCTAATACTTGTGCTTCGTTAATAAGAAAATCTTGTGTGATAATAACATAATCAATATTTCTTAAAGCGTGTAAGTTTTGATTGCTGATACTTGTATTCCCTGAACTTTCAGGTGTGTAATAATCTTGTTGATTAATCAAAACAAATTCTTTCAAGTCACCTCCTTGTGTTAAAAAATCAAAAGTATCATTACTTCCCTGGTTTGTTAATTTTTTAGGATTAATAGGGTCAGTGACATCCCACACTTGGTCAATATTTGTGTTGTTTTGTATGCTGAATTTTACAGCCGTATTATTTCCGATTGTTTCAAAATTACGAAAGGAAAACTGTTTGCCATTAGCTATAAGATTCTTTTTTCCAATTATTTCTATATAATCAAGAAAGGCCTCGGAAGAAGGATTTCCTGAATTATCATAAGTGAGTTTAATGTCAATATTATCGTTGTTTAATAATAAATCATCAATTACACCAACACCTTCTCGTGCTATAACATGTTTATAAGTTGTAGGAATTTTTATATTATATAGCTCTATTTCATTAGCTTTAACTTGCATGTATGTTATGTCACTAGATGAAGCAACTACTTTTGTTCTTATGGTAAGAGGAGCTGATGTGTCTAAATTTGTGAAATTCATTGAGATTGTTTGTTCGTTTTCTATACCAAAAGCTTCACCAACCCATGATTGTCCCATATGAAATAAATTCTTTTTTTCAAGTTCATGTACTATATAATCATCATAGTTTGTAAAAGTTATAGCTGATATTGAAGATATTTCAGTTGCCAAATTAATTCGTTTTGCAGCTTGGTTTTTTACATGTACAAAATAATAAGCTTTATCAGAGTAAATATTGTTTAAATGTCTCAGAGACTCAATATTTCCATCATGTTTCCATCTTTCAGGCCCACGTGCATAAAAAAGAATGTAATCATTGTTGTCAAATTTTCCATCAGATTCACCAGTAACTACTATTGCATTTTCTTGTAAATCATCATATCTAGGATCACCAATTCTATAGGGTAAAATACCACCACCATTACCATAGATACTTAGTCGGCTTGGATTAACATTTTTCACATCTATTCCTATATTTTTTAGGAAGTTATAATCTAACTTGTAAACACCTGTTTTATCTATACTAAATTTATACCAGCTTCCTGTTGCTAAGACAGAATTTAGAGCATAGCTTTTTATTGAACTAGAATCTTTATCAATAGTTAGTTTATAATGAATTTCAAAAGAGATTATTTGTTTTACTTGACCATTTGTATTAATAAGAGGTGTAAGGTTAAAGAAAACATCAAAATCTTCTCTTGTTGACACCACCTGCATGCTGCTTTGTATTTCTCTTGGTATATTTTCATAAGCAATATCAAATAGACTATTTTTAGAAATAGTTTTATACTTAATATTTTTTATTTCATGCCATAAGACCTTAGTGTTTTTAGCAACTTTCCATTTTTTATTAAAATCAGGTAGTTTTGTATTTACATTAATACTATTATTTTCAACCATTGGCATGTACCATGTTTTGCCTTTTTCGAGGCGGAAAGATTCTTTTTCGGACCAATTTAGATTTACTTTTTCAATTTGAATCTCTTGAGATAGCATTGTAATTGAATAAAAAACAACAATAAAGAGATAGATTAACTTCATTTGATTAAAGGTGTTAATTTTTTTTGTTTTTTCCATTTAGGATAGGATTAATATTTGGTAGTATAAATTTGAAAGAATAGCTTGCAATAATAGAATAATAAATAACCTCACTACAACTTAATCAACAATCTATACATTTTATTACAGAATAACGAGTGATTATTTAAGATAGTATATATATTTTTTTATTTTTATTTTGTCTTAATCAAAGATGGAAATTTTTAAAAGCATAAAAGAGTGATAATAGGATACTTTAAACCTGAGTTCGACCTAAGCTTTACTATACAGAATGCAAAGAAAAGGTGAGATTTGAAGAATAAATTTTAAGGAATAACGAGTTATTG
>DQTL01000177.1 GCA_015662775.1 Lutibacter sp. | reverse complement strand
ATTAATGTTTAAACATTATTTGCGAAAGTACCTATACCTCACTTACTTGACAGCCCAAAATAAATCAGGCCGCCAAAAAGCAAACTAGCTGTTTACATTCTTTTTAATATCCTTAAGTTTCTCGTCAGTAAAGATTCCCATTCGCTTCAGCTTGTCAGCTGCTTTTCCAACTTTCATCCTGTAAATAGCATCTTTTTTAACACGTCCTTTATTTTTATCTTTTACATAAAAACGCTGCTTCCTTACTTTAGGAAGAATTTTGCTTTGTTGCATTGAACGAGTAAATCTTCTAACAAGACCCTCTGATGTTTCGTTATCTTTTTTTCTAACTTCTACCATAATAATGCCTCCTTTCTACGACTAATATTTATTTATACTGGGACTTCATCCCATCTTATACCAATTTATTAATTTTACCTTATTCAGTATCTACCAATTATCATACCTTGTCAAGCTACCCCAATATTTTCTTCGAGCTGTGCTCCCCCAATTAAATGCAAATGAATATGCGGAACCTCTTGTTGACCATGTTTACTCACTCTAAACAATAGCTTATACCCATCACTTGCAATCTTTTTATCCCTAGCAATCTTTTGTGCAATCATTATTAATTTTCCAGCCAAATCTTTACCGCCTATTTTATCATCTAAATCATTGATTGACTCAATATGCTCCTTAGGGACAATGAGAATATGTACTGGTGCTAAACCATTGATATCCACAAAAGCCAAAATTTCATCATCTTCATAAACAATCTCCGTTGGCAATTCCTTATTTACAATACGACAAAAAATACAATCTTTCATAGCAAATATTTCCTATTTTTTCTTAGATTTTCTTTTAGCCGCCTTTTTCTTTTTTGATAATTCTTTCTTTTCTTTTTCAGCTTTTTGTTTAGCAATCCTCTTCGCTAGCACTGCATTCTTTTTCAATCGTTTTTTAACTTCTTTAACAATTTTTTCAGCAGGCATTGTTTCTTGTCCCCCACTATTCATATCCTTTAAAATTACTGAATCATCTAGAGCCTCTCTCTGCCCAATAATCAAAACTATTTCTGCATTTATTTTATTTGCCTGTCTAAGCTGAGTTCTTAAATTTCCACGACCAAAACTTTCAGCAATCATTACACCTGCCTTATTTAACTCCTCAAAAATCCTCAAACTCTTCTTCTTAGCACTATCCCCAAGCTGAGCCAAATAAACTTTTGGTATTGGCAGTAAGTATGGCTCAGTCTCATTGTCTTTCATAGCCTTAACCAATCTGTCCATACCACAAGCAAAGCCTACTCCTGGTGTCTCCCTTCCTCCCAACATTCCCACTAAATTATCATACCGACCTCCACCACCGAGAGCTGATTGCGCACCTTCATCATCTTCTGTGAAAAACTCAAAAACCGTCTTAGTATAATAATCCAACCCTCTCACCAACTGCGGACGCAAAGAATAAACAATTTGAATTTCATCTAAATATTCTAACAGTGACGTAAAATGTGTTTTACAATCACCACATAAATGATCAACTGTCTGTGGAGCCTGCCCAACAACCTGAGTACACTTCTCCTCTTTACAATCAAGTACTCTTAAAGGATTTTTATTCAAACGCTTCTTACAGTCCATACATAAAGATTTTTTTCTATTATTAAGATAACTTATCAATAAGTTATTATAACTAGGACGACATTCTTCACAGCCAATACTATTCAAATGCAAGGCTACATTTTTTATTTTCAAAGACTTAAAAATACGCGTAGCCATTTGTATCATCTGTGCATCTAAAATTGCATCTTGCTCACCAATTGCCTCAAAACCAAATTGAAAAAACTCTCGATATCGACCCTCCTGCGGACGATCATACCTATACATTGGCCCGCTATAAGAGAGTTTAACCGGCTTCCGTTGAGATGCCATACCGTGCTGCAAATAAGCCCTCACAACCGAAGGAGTTCCCTCTGGGCGCAAACAAACATTAGCCCCGCCCTTTGTTTTAAACTTATACATCTCTTTATCTACGATATCTGTATTCTTACCAGTTCCCCTCTCAAATAATTCTTTATCCTCCAACACAGGAAAATCTATCCTACCATACGCATAATCAATCGCAATCTTCTCAACAACCTTTCGAAGCTTCTGCCAATAAGGCTGCTCTTTTGGCAAAATATCTCGCATGCCACGAACAGACTGAAACCGTTTATTCCTCTTTTTTTGTGGCTCCTGTTTCCCTTGCTTATTACCAGCTTTTTTTCTCGGCATAATCTTATTTAATTAAGAATTAAATTACCCTAACACGCCAAAAACGCGCCTTCTATATGTTTACAACTTTACAAAAAAATTAATACAACTCAAAATCTCTAATTGGCCAAGCCCTTAAAGATACTTTTCCTATAATCAAATCTGCCTTTAAAGACCCCCAATATCTAGAATCACTACTATTATTTCTATTATCCCCCAAAACTACATACTCATCATCTTTTGCCACAATGGTTTTCGAGGGAGTAGTTTTTACATTAGCTGGAAGATAATCTTTTTCACTTAAAACAAATCCTTCTGGACTTTCATCATTGTAAATCCTTACCACTCCGTTACCAATTACTACCCTCTCTCCTGGTAAACCAATTATTCTTTTTATGAAAAACTGACTTGGATTATTTGGATTCCTAAAAACAACAACCTCCTCCCGATCAATGTCTTTAAATGGATTAACTGTGAAGAATTCTCTGTCCCCTGCCGCCACTACTGTTTTTTTATACCCAAACTCCCTGATAATTAAATAATCTCCATCATGAAAATTAGGCTCCATTGATGCTCCCTGCACAAAAAATGGCTGCATTATAAACATTTTGATAGGCACAACTATCAAAATAGCCAAAGCTACAGTTTTAAATAACTCCACAAAGAAATCTATCCCTTTTGACTGCTTATCAACAGATACCTGACACTCTAAATCAATACCTTCTTTTTTTCTATTTTTCTTAAACATTCCCCTATTATTTAATTCTTAAAAAATGCCTATTCTAGCCAGGATAGGCTCATCAAAACCGCTTATTTAAAGCATTTCTACCTAATTATACTCCAAAACAAACTTTTTGTCAATCAAAAATTAATTAAAATTCAAAAAATAAATTCACTAAATTACGTTAATTTTGTGAAAATCCTATGGCAATTTTTAAGAAATAAAAAACTTCAAACAAAAACCCACCTTTGGCGGGTTTTTGCTTGAAGCTTGAAATACTATACAATATTTACATATTACCAAATATTTTTCACACAACATAATCCTAAAAATATTCTACTCTAAAATCCCATCCATATTTACATCGTACAGGATTTTTTCATTGATAACACTGTAATCAATTAGCTCTTCACTATTAAACCAATGTTTGATTTCCATTTCCGCCT
>DQTL01000127.1 GCA_015662775.1 Lutibacter sp. | reverse complement strand
CACAATAACTCGTTATTCCTTAAAATTTATTCTTCAAATCTCACCTCTTCTTTGCATTCTGTATAGTAAAGCTTAGGTCGAACTCAGGTTATTAAGTACAGCTTTCCAAAGATAAATAATTTCTAATAAAAGGGAACTCCTAATAAAACAAACAGGTTACACCCCATTCACCAACCTACCAGTCAACTGCAATACCTGTAATTCTACAATTTTAGCTTCGTATTTAGCACGTAAGATTGCTGTTTTGAGCATTGAGTAAATTGAATTAGTCTTGGCGGTATTCTATTGGGTTTATACTTTGTATAATATGTAATTTCAAAATAGCTAAGTACATTATGTCAAATAATCAGTGATACGATGACTTAAAGTCATCGTATCACTAACCTAACTACACCCCATTCACCAACCTACCAGTCAACTGCAATAACTGTAATTCTACAACTTTAGCTTCGTATTTAGCACGTAAAATAGCTGTTTGAGCATTGAGTAGATTGAGTTGGGCTTGGCGGTATTCTACAGAACTAACACTACCTAGTTTAAACATTTCGGTGGTTCGTTCAAAATTGCGTTGAGCGGTTTGTAGATTTTGTTTTTGGGTTTCTAAAACCAATCTTTTGTTTTGATAATTGTAATAGGTGTTGGTGATAAAATTACGTACTTGTTGTTCTATTTGTTCCTTACGTAATACCTGATTTTCTTGATTTATTTGGGCATTCTGTACTCTGGTTTTGGTGGCTCCTCCATCAAAAATAGTCCAGTTTAATGACAAACCAGCGTTGAGTCCGTAATTCATATTTCTTGCTGCTTCTGAGGTGTCTGGAAACAATCCTGTATTCCATGCATAAGAAGTGTTTACGCCTAAACTAGGTAAATAGCTAGACTTACTTATTTTAATGCCATATTCACCAATTTCTATCGCTTTATCTAATTGTTTTATCGTGGTGTTTTCAGGTAAATCTGCAAGTAATACTTCAAGTGATGGAATGGGAACAAATTGTACTCCTGTTTCAATTTCAAAATTTTGTGTACGTGTATCACCAATTAACACTAATAAAGTACGTTTACTGTTATCTAAAAGTTGTTTGGTATTGATGTAATTGATACTGTCGTTATTGATGTCAACTTGTGCATTAAGCAAAGCTAATTTGGTGGTTTGACCATAATCGTATTGGTATTTGGTGCGTTTTAATCTTTGTTTAGATATTTGTAAGGCTTCGTGTAAAACATTTACATTTTCTGCAATTTGTGCTGTTTGGTAATAGTTACTAAACACATCTAAAATGGCTTGTTCGACAATAGCTTCTGATTCAATCTGACTCATCGCTAATTGTTCTTGCAATTGTTTGGATGCATATTTTCTATTAAAACCATTAAACAAAATATAATTTACCCCAACTGAAGCATTGTAATTTTGAGTTTCAGAATTATCGTAGTTAGCAATTACTCCATTTTGTGCTTCAACTTCTTGATTCATTAAACTGTAATTGGCTCCTGCTCCGAGTGAAACACTTGGCAAATACCTAGAATTATAGATACTCGTATTGTTTTCCGCAATTTTTATATCATTTTTTGATAATTTAATAGCGTAATTGTTCTCTAACAAGTTTTGTAAGGCTTGTTCTTTGGTTAGAATGGTTTGGGAAAAGACATTCGTTGCAAGAAGTAGTAGTATGTATGTTAGTTTTTTCATCTTTATGTACTTGTAAGCCTGCCAGAGTTTTGAACTCTGGCAGGGTTTTAGATTAATTTAATCTTCATTAGTTTCTTCCACTTCCATCTCAATAATAGCACGTTCTACTTCTTCACGGGTAACTTCTTCTCCTGTTCGTAGCCATTTAAAAAAGACCAAAACAGAATTCCAAAATGATAATAACAAGGGTAGTATTAATAAAGTTAAAAAGGTAGCAATGATAATTCCGTAGGATATAGATATAGCCATGGGTTGTAAAAATTGTGCTTGACGACTGGTTTCTAAAAGTAAAGGCATTAAACCAGCTACAGTTGTAATTGTAGTTAAGAAAATGGCTCTAAATCGTGATATTCCTGCTTGTACTAGGGCATCATCATATTTCATTCCTTCCTTAAGGTAGCCGTTAAATTTGGTTACTAATACCAAACCATCATTGACCATAATTCCTACTAGAGCAATGATTCCTAACCAGGATAGAATGTTTATTTTAAAATCGTGGAAATAATGACCCCAAATAACGCCAATCATACTAAAAGGAATCATAAATAACAATAGTATAGGTTGGCTATACGATCTAAAAGTAAATGCAATAACCATATATATTAATGCCAATATGGTTAATCCTGCTCTTGGCAGCGATTCCATAGTCTTTTTCATTTCCCTGTTCTGACCTTCGTATAATGTGGTAACAGACGGATATTTCTCTTTGATTAATGGTATTATATCGGTTTTAATTCCTTCAATAATATCAGGTGGACTATCTTTTTCTGATTTTAAATCAGCATTGACTTGAATTTCTCTTTTTCCAGATAAATGGTTTATTGAAATATCACCACGAGCAATAGTATAGGTTGCTATTTCAGCAAAAGGCACTCTTTTTCCGCTAGGTGAAATAATCCACATATCATCTAAGTTTTTTATAGATAATCTATTTTCTTTGGTATAACGTACCCAAACTTTTATTTCGTCTTGTCCACGCTGAAAACGTTGTGCTTGAAATCCGAAAAAACCATTTCGTACTTGGCTCATTACAGTTCGTAAATCCAAACCTAATAAATTAGCACTTTCTTTGAGTTGAATACGTACCTCTTTTATACCCATAGGATCATTATCGGTAATATCTTTGAGTTGCGGGTTTTGACTCATTTCTTTTTTTAGTAATTCTTTTGCCGCTTTTAATTGGCTAATATCATTACTTAACAAGGAAACAGAAATAGGACTTCCACCCATATTTCTACCAGCACCAAAGGTTAAATTTTCTACACCTTCTATACGTCCAACTTTTTTACGAATACTACTAGTTATTACTGAAGAATCAAAATCTCTACTTTCACCTGGCAAAAGATTTACAGTTAATGTGCCTCGTGAAGAAGGACCAATTCGTCGTATTACATTCTGAATAACAGGAATATTGCCTGTTTGTTTTTTTGTAAACTCTTCATTGACTAACCAAACTTTTTTTTCGATACTGGCAATAATAGAATCTGTAATTATTTCATTAGTTCCTTGCGGCATATTCAAAGTAATTTGAACTCGATCACTCGCAATCATAGGGAAAAAAGAGGTTTTGACAACACCTGCTTTTAACGCACCCATGCTTAATAATAACATGACAAATGGAATAGCAAATCCTAACAATCTATTTTTTAAAAAATAGCGGAGATAAGGTGCATAAATGCTGTCTCGTATCCATTTTAATCCTGAATCAGCTTGTTTATTTATAGCATCAAAAAATTGATTGAATGCATTTTTCTTTTTTCCATTTTTCACTTCTAATGCTTTGGAATGTGCAATATGTGCAGGTAAAATAATAAGTGCTTCAAATAATGAAACTATTAAAACTAAAATTACAACCGTAGAAACTTCACTAAAAAAGTCACCCATACGACCATCTATAAAAAAGAATACAGAAAACGATAATATTGTGGTGATAATGGCTGAAACTACAGGAGGAATTACCTCAAGTGTACCATCAATGGCTGCTTGAATTCTTGATTTTCCTTTTTCAAAATGATGGTAAATATTTTCACCGATTACAATTCCATCATCCACTAAAATTCCGATTACAATAATCATCCCAAACAAGGATAAAACATTGATAGTAATACCTGTTTGAGCTACAAACATAAACATTCCTAAAAAGGAAATTGGCAAACCCGCAGCCACCCAAAGTGCTAATCGTGCATTGAGGAAAAGTGATAAAAATAGTAAGACTAATAACACACCCATTCCTCCATTTTTTAGGAGTAATTTAGTACGTTCATTTAGCGTTACCGATGTATCATTAGAGATATTAATATGTATATTTTGATGTTGTTTGTTAAAATCTTTGATGTAGGCTTTAATTTTGTCAGCTGTTCCAATAAGATCTTCATTATTGGTGTTGTTTACTGAAATATTGATAGCCGTTTTTCCGTTAAAGAACACTCTATCAGGGTTTTCAGACCAAATATCTTTTACATTTGCTATATCTTTTAAACGAACAATAACACCAGTCGGACTAGTACGGACAACTATATCTGCTAATTCTTTTGCATAATATCCACGGTTGGAAGCACGAATTAAGTACTCCTCTGTATTAGTTTTTACAGTACCACCTGTTATTAATAAATTAGATTTTTGTACAGCACTAGCTACTTGTTGAATGCTTAAATTATAGGCCAATAAATCATTTTCACGTACTGCTATTTCTATTTCCTCATTTGGAAAACCAGAAAGTGTAATTTGTGAAATACCTTCCATCCCTCTAATATCATTTTCAATATTTCGGGCGTAGTCTTTTAGTGTTTTTAAAGAAACACCTTCACCACTTAATATAAAATTAATAGTTGTACGAATATTTTCTCTTTTGGCAATAATTGGAGGTTCCATTCCTGTAGGGAAAGAAGGAACGCGATCAACTGCATTTTTAACGTCAGATACGAGTACGTCAATTTTTCTGCCTTTTTCAATTTCAACAGTAATATTTGCCGAATTTTCTCTAGAAACAGAAGTAACACGATCAATACCGACCAAACCTTTGAGATTGTCTTCAATTTTTAAAACAATTCCCTCTTCCATTTCTATTGGTGAAGCACCAGGATAAAATACATTGATAGTAATAATACGACTTTCTGTCAACGGAAAAAATGAAGACTTTAAACTCAAGGCTCCAAATAAACCAAAAACCACAAAGGCTAGGATTAAAACATTTACCGCTACCTGGTATTTTATAAAATAGGATATAATTTTTCTCATAATAAAGAAGCCCATCCCAACCTTCCCAAAGGGAAGGAGCCACAAGCTTTGTTTTAAAAAGGTTAGTTATTCTCTTTCTTAACATTTGGGTGTTCTCCCTTTTTGAGGGAGTTAGATGGGACTTTTACAACCATCCCTTCATAAGCTCCTGGGATAGGTGCTTTCACTACTTTTTGCCCTTCTTTTAAACCCTGAACAACTACTGTTTTCTCATTAAAAAATAACGGATTAATCTTTTGCAAATGCAATAGAGTGTCATTTACCACAAATAGCTTGGAGTCTTCTACTAAAAGCATTCGTGCTACCTCAAATGCGTTATCAATTGATTTGATTGGCAAATTAGCTTCTAGATACATTCCTTCTTTTAAGTTGTTGTCTTTTAGTGTTATATATACCTTTAAAGTTTGTGTATTTACATCAACTATGGGGTTAATACGACTGACAATACCTGTCCATTCTTGGGTATGTTCTAAATTTTGAAGAATCACTTTCTTACCTTTTTGCAGTAAATTTCCATATTGGGTGTTGATATTTACTTCTAACTCATAGGCAGATGTGTTGACAAATGTTCCCATTTTTTGCCCAGGTCTTATTAAAGATCCTGTATTGACCAGGGTACTCGATAAAATACCAGAAAATGGTGCGCAAATATGATATTTTGAAAGCCTAGCTTCCGCATTTTTAACACTATAATAACTAGATAATACTTTACGACCTGTAACAAAGTATTTCTCTTTATCAGAAATCATTATGGGTAATTCCTTTAAACTTTTGTGAATGTCAAAACTAGATAAATAGTCTTTCCATTTAGGATATACTTCAGGAAAATCTAGTTGTAAATCGGGCATCATAGCAGTAAGAACACTATAAAAATTGCTTTTTTGAGCTCTTAGGTTGGCGCTAAATTCTTCGCTATTGACCCGTAACATAATTTCTCCTTTTCTAAAATAGGTGCCTGCTTTAAATTCTTTAGCTCCATTTAACAAAATTCCTTGAACCTCCGTAAACAAGTCTATTTTATCTTTGGCTTTAAGTGTACCGCTTGTTGTTATATTTATAGGAATTGTTGTGTTTTTAACCTCTTGGGTTTGGGCTACTTTTACAATTCTTTTGACCGAATGTTTCCTTTCTTTTTTACTATTGGCTAATTTTTTATAGCCCATAAATCCGCCAGCAATAAGCAAAATTCCTAAAAAAATACTGATATATTGTCTCATAGTTATATCTTTAATTTATGACTTCCTCCACAGTTAGCAGAAAGAAATGTTAGATTATTTTGTAATTTTTGTAATGTATGTATCGTGTCTTTAATTTCCTTTTGAGTCAATCCTTTTTGTAAATTCTGAATAATATTCTGCATAACAGGAAGTGCTTTCTTAAATGCTGTTTTGCCAGTCTCGGTTAAAAAAACCAATTTAACTCGTTTATCCTTTTTAGATGCTTTCCTAACAACTAGATTCTTTCTTTCCATGATATTGATAAGTCTTGTCAGTGAGGTTTTATCTCGTTCTGTAATAAAGGCTAACTGATTTTGAGCCAAACCATCCTGTTGATTAAGCTTTATTAAAACAACCCATTGCTCACGGGTTAAATCAATCTTGTTTACGATCAAGACCTCATTGATTAGACAACCTATTATTTTAGAGGTTTTACCTAACCAAGGCCCTAATGTATTTTTTAAATCCACAATTTTAAATTTATTGAAATGCAAATGTAATTATTAATTCCTTATAGTTGTATGTGCAACCAAATGTATTTTAGTGAATTTTGACTAGTTTAACCAGCATTCAATGTTCTAAAACAAACTTTTTGTAAATATGACATTTATCACAAGTAATAAAAGTTACCCTACTTATTTTTGTTGCTAACAATTAAATCTCAGAAAGATGAAAAAACTAATTATAAGTGTTTTACTAATTGCTTTATCTGGTGTTAATTCTAAAGCACAAGAATTGTCTCCCTACATTAGAGTAGGTGAAACCACAGAAACCATGCAACAAACCTATGATAAAGTCATAGCTGCATTAAAAGATAATTCATTTAGTGTGATTGGTGGCTACAACCCAGCTGGAAAAGCCTCCTTAAAAGTGATTGCTTTTACTAGAAATGATCTTAAAAACACCGTTGTAAAAGTAAAAGACAGAGGTGCTTTAGCCGCTGTTTATAAAGTAAGCTTAGTTAAAAAGAATGGAAAAGTTACTATTACCTATACCAACCCAGAGTATATTTTAAGAGCTTATTTACAAGGAAATTACAATACTTATAAAACTACTTTTGCAAAATTTAGTGCTGATTTAAAAATAGCTTTATCAGGTCTTGGAAATGAATTTACTCCTTTTGGTGGAAGTGTGAAAGCTAGTAAATTAAAGAAATACCACTATATGATGGCAATGCCCTATTTTAAGGATGCTGTGGATTTGAAAGAGTTTGCTTCTTTTGAAGAAGGTTTAGAAGTTATCAAGAATAATCTAAAAGCAGGAAAAGGAAATACAAAACAGGTGTTTAAATTGGTTTACAAATCTAAGAAGGTCGCCGTTTTTGGTGTTGGTTTAAAAAGCAAAACAGATGGCGAGCCTCATTTCCTTCCAATCATTGGTGAAACACATGCCGCAGCCATGCCTTATGAAATAATTTTACAAGGCAACAAAGCTACTATGTTAGATGGTAAATATAGAATTGCTTTACATTGGCCAGAATTGACAATGGGTACTTTTATGGAAATAATGAGTACACCTGGAAATATTGAAGACACGCTCAAAGGTTTATGTGAATAATCATAAAAAAGTTTTATTTAAATAGTCTCTAAGTTTGAATATAATTTAGAGACTACTTTTTGTAGTTCAAATTAAACTTCATTCATCACTTTGTTTTTCTTTACCTTTGTCGCTTATTAGAATTTATGGAAATTATAAATCGAATTAGTGCTAATAATGACTGGGTAACTCTTATTATTCTAGGGATTCTCTTTTTAGTAGTTTTGGCTAATTTTACAGATCAAAAACGTTTACGTCTTCTTTTTGCTTTACCGTATAATAAGTTTTATAGACTACAATACTCAACTCATACTTGGGACTTTTTTAATGGACTTTTTTTTGTCATTAGCATACTTACATTAAGTTTATTTATATTTCTTTCTGTTCAAAAGTTAAACCCTAATTTTATTGCTTATAACTCTAATCCGTATATAAAAATTGTTGGAATCATACTAGGGTATTGGATTTTTAGATATGTATTAGGAATAATTGTTGCCTATTTATTTGAAATTAAAAAAACTCAAAACCAAGCAATATTTATAAAAATGAGCTACTATTATAGTGCCTCATTGTACTTGCTTATATTTCTTATTTTTTCTTTATACTTTTTTGATTTTCATGTTAATTTTATCTACTTCACGGTCGCATTTTTTATCGTGTTTTTCCTAATTAGATATGTAAATTTTTTAGTGTTTTTTAAAAGGCAAATAAGCTCACATTTATTTTATTTTATTTTGTACCTTTGCACCCTCGAAATAGCACCAATACTCATTGCTATTAAAATTGGTGTTTTATAATCCGACAATTAATAAAGCAAAGCTAATTTTGAGGTGTCAGTAAATGTTTATTTGTCAATTAATTTCGTTTTAAATGGAATTACCGCAAAAAAATTGAGTTTAACCATCTCAGCTATATATAGCCGTAAACTTTAAACAGATGAAGGTAAAAACAATACTTGTCTCACAACCAGCTCCTACTGTAGAGAATTCACCCTATTTTGAAATACAAGAGAAATATAAAGTCTCTATTGACTTTAGATCATTTATCCATGTTGAAGGTGTCACTCCAAAAGAGGTTAGACATCAAAAAATTGATTTGAAAGATTTTTCTGCTGTTATTCTGACTAGCAGAAATGCAGTAGATCATTATTTTAGACTTGCTGAAGAAATGCGTTTTGAAGTACCTATTGAGATGAAATATTTTTGTCTTTCAGAAGCTATTGCATTTTACTTACAACGTTATATAGTTTATAGAAAACGTAAAATTTATGTGGGATTACGTACAGTTAGTGACTTATCAAAAGTAATAAAAAAGCATAAAGATGAAACTTTTTTATTACCTACTTCTGACAAGTTAAAACCAACAACACCTATTGAGTTAGATAAAATGAAAATTAAGTGGAGTCGTGCCATCTTATACAAAACTGTTGTTAGTGACTTATCTGATTTAACAGATGTTTTCTATGATATATTAGTTTTCTTTAGTCCTTCTGGAATTGATTCTTTATATAAGAATTTTCCTGATTTCAAACAAAATAAAACTAGAATTGCTGTTTATGGTTCGACTACCAAAATTGCAGCTGAAAAGGTAGGTTTAAAGTGTGATATTACAGTTCCTACACCAGAGGTTCCTTCTATGACTAAAGCCTTAGAAAATTATATTATTGAAGCTAACAAAAGGTAGTCAATTTATAGACGTGTCTTTTCTCTTTTTTAAAAATTAGTCCAAATTCTTCTTAATCAAAAGAAAATAATCATTTTCAAGCTCTAAATATCCTTGATCATACACATAATAGTATATTTTCCCTACTTTAGTTGTGTAAGTAGAAGTGAAAAAATTAAAATCAAAATTTCGGTCATACAAACGTAAACGGGTAACCTTTGTCTTACCTAGCTTGTTTAACTCAGTTAAAACTTTATAGTTTTTACGAAGTCTATTATTGGTGTTTCTAATTAGATTCTTTGTGTCAACATCTAGTTTATTGTTGTAAATATTCCTGCAATGATCTCCACAAAACTTTTTATCACTTCGTCCATAAACGGAGTCTCCACATTCTAAACACTTTCTATTTTCACTCATAACCTACTTAATTGAAAAAAACTAGCTGTTTTTGATAAGCCATGTAAATATACACAAACTAATGATACTAAAAGAAAAAAGAAATTTGAAATAACCCTATGAAATAGAAAAAGCGTTCATTACATAAGCAATAAACGCCTTCTTATTTACCCCCTTAGGATAAGTAAGCACTTACCCTTCTTCATAGACATGGCAAATATATAAAAAATTTATTTATAATTGTAGGAAATAACGAAAAATATTGAATTTATTTAAAATACTTGTTTGAGTCCCTCAATATCTTAAGGACTCCATAATGGATCTGTAACATTTATATACTTTGAACGTCTTACTAGGTGTGAAATAACCAATTTGTATAAAAATGAAATTTATTACAACAATTATTATTGCTTTTCTAAGTGTAACTATAGGGTACTCTCAAAATAATACTATATGGTCTTTAGAAGAATGTGTTTCTTATGCCATAGAAAATAATATAAGTGTCAAACAAAGTGAGTTGTCTTCGCTATTACAAGAAACCGAAATAACTCGTGCAGAAATGGATTTTTATCCCTCTGTTTCAGGGTCTGCTGGTCTTGATTATGGTTTTGACAAGCCTTTAGGGAAAAATAGTTTTAACAATAGTTTTGGTATTTCTTCAAGAGTCACATTATACAATGGTAACCGAAACAAAAACATCTTAAAAAAAGCTAAAAAAGAATTGGAAATAAACAAACTAAATGTTCAGAAAATTCAAGATGATATCACACTTCGTGTTGTCAATGCCTATTTAACTGTTTTATACAACCAAGAAAGTGTGAAAATTGCAAAAGAGCAAATAAAGATAGGTGAAAATTTGGTTGTTCGCATGAAAGGATTAGTTGAAGCTGGCGCCAAAGCACGAAATGATCTGTTTCAAGTTGAGGCCAACTTAGCAACAAATGAAGAAAATGTTGTTACTGCAGAAAATAATTTAGACTTAGCTTTATTAAATTTATCGCAAATTCTTCAAATTTCTCATAAAGGTTTTTCTGTAGAAGATGTAACCATTAACTTAGAATCGGCAAAACTTTTTTATTCTGATAGTGAACTAATCTATTCAAAAGCTTTAAGCTTGCGTCCTGAAATTGAAAGTGCAATAATGAATATTGATAATGCTGATCTTGATATAATAATGGCCAAGTCAGGTATGTTACCTACTGTTTCAGCTTCTTATCAATTTAATACAGGTTTTGTCGATGTGCAAGATGCTCTTTTCCAATCTGCCTATCTCAAACAGTTAGCTGATAATAGAGGTCAATCTGTTGGAGTATCTGTAAATATTCCTATTTTTGATAAATTCTCAACTCGCACCAATACACAAAGAGCAAGGATTCAAAAAGAAATTGCAGAATACTCTTTAGAAAATGAAAAAACGAACCTAAGAGCTACAGTCGAAAGAGCATTTATAGATGCCAAAACTTCTTTAAAAACTTTTGAAGCAACAAAAAAATCGGTAGTAGCACAAGAAGAAGCTTTTCGAATTGCTCAAGAACGTTACAATTTAGGAGTACTAACTTCTTTCGATTTTGACCAAGTTAGAAATCAACTAGTTAATGCCCAATCTTCATTTATAAGAGCAAAATATAATTTTGTGTTTCGTTCTAAATTCTTAGAGTTTTACTCTGGCATTCCAATAAAACTATAATTTAAAGAAAAAGAAAAAAGAGACAATAATCTAAATTTTTGTCTCTTTTTTCTAGATTCTTACTTCTCTTTAAAATCGTATATTTGCTCTTCAAATATGAATATTATTATGGAGCAAATATCTGCATATATCCCAAAAAATAAAATACGAATTGTCACAGCTGCCTCTCTTTT
>DQTL01000182.1 GCA_015662775.1 Lutibacter sp. | reverse complement strand
ATCAAATTAACTAGTTAGTCCTTCAAAAATATAACTTCGAATTGATTAAAAATTCGTTCAAACCGTAAACAAAGCTTAGGTCGAACTCAGGTTAAAGGATAATAACTCTAAAACTTAGAAAACAAAAAAGGAAGAAACATTTTTTAAAATGCATCTTCCTTTTTTTATCAAAACCAATTATTCTTTATTTAAAAGTTCCTTCAAGAAACTCTTTATTAAGTTCAATAGTTTTTAGTGTCATTTCAATATCTTGACCCATAGCTTTGGTACTTATTACATGTGGAAATAATACACCATTCACTTCTTTGTAATCAGAGTAAGAAGTAGGAATAAGCATATCGCTACCATCAGGACCTTTGCTTGTTTTTTCTTCTTTTAAAAGCAAGCCAGTTATTACATCAAAGTATTTCACTGTTTGGTTTTCACCTGTAATAAGCATTTTATAGGCATCTTTACCATTCACAGGTATAATACCATCAAGACTGAGATTAGATGCTTCGTAAAAGAGTTCTTCAAAGAGTCCTTTTTTGGCTTTCATTTCAGCAATTTGTTCTTTTGGCATTGGCATTTTTGAGCCCATTTGTTCCATGTATCCAGTTTCCCCATCAAAAACCATTTTAAAAGCAACTTGCCCCATCATACTGGTTTCCATACTCATAAGGTTAGGATTTTGCATTCTCATAGCTTGCGTCATTTGCATTCCTTGCATGCTCATTTCATAAACTTGTTCTATACTTTTTATGGTTTTAAGTTTTTCTTTTCCACCCAAGGCTTTAAAATATTTATCTAAAACGGTAGTTGGTGTTACATCGCTACCTACTTCTTTTTGCATTGTAGGTTTGTTTGTAGGGTTTCCTTCTTTATCGAAATAGTTGATTTTATAGCCTAGTTTTTCTAAATTTGTTAACACATCTAATCCTTTTGAGGTAATGATGATACGAGCATTATCTTTATTAAAATACTTTTGAGCAACCCTTTGTACATCAGCAATACTTACCGCATTTATTTTTTCTAAATAGTTCTCATAAAAGTCTTTAGGTAAATTATACTTTTCAATATTTAAGGCGTAACGTGCTACTGTTTCAGGTTTTTCGACCGCCATGACAAATTTTCCTGCATAACCTGCTTTTACATTTTTTAAATTCTTTGCAGTGACCATCTCTGTTCTGATTCTGTTAATTTCTTTAAGAGTTTCAATAACAGTACTGTCTGCAACTGCGTTTCTTACTTGTGTGCTAGTTTTAAATTTAGAAATATATTTATTAGGTCTTAGACTAGATCTTGCCCCATAAGTATATCCATGAGCTTCACGAAGGTTCATATTTAAATACGAATTAAAATCACCACCTAATATCTGATTAGCCACCAAAACAGCGTGATAATCTGGGTCTGTCATTTTAAGATTTGTAGTACTCACTACAGATACTTGTGTTTGTGATGCATTAGGCATATTGATAAAATCAATTTCTGTTTCAAGGACATTATTCACTTTTGGCATATTATATTCAGGTAAGTTACCTGTTGTCCATTTACCAAAATTTTGTTTTACTAATGTTTCAATTTCACTAAATTTCACATCACCGACAATAACCAAATAGGCATTATTGGGTTTGTAATAGGTATTGTACAATTCTTTTACATCTTGTAATTTTAGATTTTTAACACTTTCAACAGTTGTAAATTCACCGTAAGGATGATTACGACCAAAAGCCAAAACATTTTCTACTCTTGAAGCAATAGTTTGTACACTTTTTTCGCCTGATTTAATACCATCGACGGTTTGAGCCACTTTTTTATCAAACTCTTCTTGCGAAAAAACTGGGTTTAATGCACCATCAGCCATTAAAGCAAAGACTTCTGGAAAAAATTTAGAAAGTGAACTCATACGAGCCGATTGACTACCGTAGTTAATATGAGCCCCTAAAAAATCTACTTTTTCATTAAAATTGTCTTTTGAAATAGAGGTTGTGCCACTTCCTAATAAAGAACCTAATAAACCTGAAACACCAGCTCTTTCACCTTCAAAAAAAGGTTCGTTATCAATGGTAAGTGTTGCGGAAGCCCTAGGTAATTTATGGTTTTCAACAACCAATACTTTTAAACCATTGGGTAAAGTAAAAGTTTGAGGCTGTCCTAAATTTATTTTAGGTGCTGGGCCTGGTTTGGGTTGTATATTTCTATCAAATACTTTGGTCATAGTTCCTTTTTTTGAGGTAGAACAGCTTATCACTAGAAGTGATAAAACGAATATAAATATTACTTTTTTCATGTGATACTATTTAGAAGTTGTTTTTTCGGTTGGTAAATACTGTAACTCTAAACGTTGGTTTGTGTTTAAATACTTTTTAGCAACAGTTTGTATTTCTTCACGGGTAATAGAATTATAGATGTCTATTTCGTTGTTAATTAGGTTGATATCACCATATAACATATAGTAACTAGCTAATGAATGTGCAATACCTTGTACGCTAGCATTACTATTTACAAACTGATTTTCAAACTTGTTACGTAATTTTTGTAAGTCATTTTCTGAAATTAATTCATTTTGAATTTTCACCACTTCTTCATCTATTTCTACTAACAAATCATCTAATGTATTTTTTCCTAATGGTAAACCATAAATGACGTATAAACCATAATCTTCTTGTGTGAAATTAAATGCTCCTATTTGAAAAGCCATTTTTTTCTCATCGACAATTTTCTTGTACAATCTTGAACTTTTCCCACTACTCAAAATAGAAGAAACCATGTCTAAAACATAGGCATCACGTGATTTCATACTTGGTATTCTATACGCTGCTACAATAGCAGGTATCTGTATGTTGGGGTCGTTGTATTTGGCTTTACGAGTTGTAGTTATAGGATCTTCTGTAAAAGTAGTGCGAACAATATCTGCTCCACGCGGAATAGAACCAAAATATTTTTGTACCAAATCTTTAGTTTCTTTTTTATCAATATCACCTGCTACAACTAAGACAGCATTGTTAGGCACATAAAACTTTTTGTTAAAGGCTATGAACTCCTCCAAAGAAGCAGCATCGAGATGATCCATGGATCCAATTGTCGCCCAACGATAGGGATGTTTATCAAACATATTTTTTTTAACTTCGGCTAAAAAACTACCGTAGGGTTGGTTGTCCACACGTAATCTTTTTTCTTCTTTGACGACTTCGTTTTGTGTGTCAACGCCTATTTGGTTGATTACGGGTTGTAACATACGTTCAGATTCCATCCAAAGACCTAAAGCTAGATTATTTGATGGAAATACCTCGTAATAATAGGTACGATCATCATTGGTGTTGGCATTGTTAGTTCCTCCATTAGAGGTGACAATTTTAAACCATTCGCCACGGTCAATATTCTTGGTTCCTTCAAACAATAGATGTTCGAAAAAATGAGCAAAACCGGTACGTTCTGGGTTTTCATCTTTAGCACCAACATGGTACATTACCGAAGTTGTAACGACTGGAGCTGTATTGTCTTGGTGTAATACTACGTGCAAACCATTTTCTAGATCATATTCTTCAAAAGCTACTTGTTGTGCCATAGTGATTTGTGTGATTAATAGGACACTAAAAAGTGTCAAAATTTGAATTTTCATTGGATGTGTATGTTTATTTATGATGTATCAGTATTAGTAGAAATATCATGTAAATTGTTACAATAAAAAGATGTCTACTATTCTACAGTAACCGCTTTAGCTAAATTTCTAGGTTGATCTACATTACAACCACGCATTACTGCAATATGATAAGACAGCAATTGTAAAGGAATAGTTGTCAATAAAGGTGTAAAAGCCTCTAAAGTTTCAGGAACTTCTATTATATGATCTGCAATATCTTTTACAGTCGTATCACCTTCGGTAACAATAGCTATAATGATACCTTTACGTGATTTAATTTCTTGAATATTACTGACTACTTTTTGATAATGTCCTCTTCTAGTTGCAATAACAGCAACAGGCATGTTTTCATCAATAAGAGCAATAGGACCATGTTTCATTTCAGCTGCGGGATAACCTTCAGCATGTATGTAAGAAATCTCCTTTAGTTTTAAAGCCCCTTCAAGAGCAACTGGGAAATTATATCCTCTTCCTAAGTATAAGAAATTAGGGAGATCTTTATATATAGCAGCTATTTTTTTTACATGTGCATCTTCACCTAATAGTTTTTCAATTTTACTAGGTATTTGCACCATTTCTTGCAAATAAGTTTGATAACTTGGCGTATCAATATTACCTTTTTCTTTTCCAAGTTTTAAAGCGAGTAAAGATAAAAGTGTGATTTGAGTTGTAAAGGCTTTGGTTGAGGCGACGCCAATTTCAGGACCTGCGTGTGTGTAAGCACCTGCATGAGCCTCACGAGCAATTGAAGAACCGACTACATTACAAATACCAAAGACAAATGCTCCTTTTGATTTTGCAAGTTTGACAGCTGCTAAAGTATCTGCCGTTTCTCCTGATTGAGAAATAGCAATAACCACATCGTTTTCGGTAATAATTGGGTTTCTGTATCTGAACTCAGAACCATATTCTACTTCAACTGGAATACGTGCAATCTCTTCAAAAAGATATTCTGCTACTAACCCAGCGTGCCAGGATGTTCCACAGGCAACAATTATAATTCGTTTAGCATTTAAAAAACGTTCTAGATTATCATCTAAGCCCGCCATTTTAATAATACCTTTATTTGCCAATAATCTACCTCTGTATGTGTCTGTAATAGCACTTGGTTGCTCATATATTTCTTTGAGCATAAAATGCTCATAACCCCCTTTTTCTATTTGATCTAAACTGAGTTGTAGTTGTTGAATTCGTAAGTCATTGACAATTTGGTCATCATTAATTTTACGAATATGTATATCTCTATCAAGTTTTACAATGGCAAGTTCGCCATCTTCTAGGTAAATAGCATCTTTGGTATATTCTATAAAAGGTGTTGCATCAGAAGCAATAAAAAATTCCTTATTGTCTTTACCAATTCCCATAGCTATTGGACTACCTAACTTAGCTACAACGAGCTCATTAGGTTTGTTTTTATCAAATACTAAAATAGCATAGGCACCAACAACCTGATTAAGAGCTAATTGAACTGCTTTTCCTAATTTGCAGTTTTCTTGAAGTTTTATTTCCTCAATTAAATTTATTAGTACTTCAGTATCAGTATCACTATGAAATTTATAACCTCTTGATAGTAGTTCTTTTTTTAAGGTATCGTAATTCTCGATAATACCATTGTGAACAATAACTAAATTCCCAGATTGCGATAAATGTGGATGTGAATTAATATGATTGGGAACTCCGTGCGTAGCCCATCTTGTGTGACCAAAACCAATGTTTCCTTTAGTAGAAACCCCTTCGGTTACTTTTTTTTCTAATTCACTTACTTTTCCTTTTGTCTTAGAAAGATTGATGTCTTGACCGTCAAATAATACAACACCTGCACTATCATAACCTCTATACTCAAGTCTTCGCAAACCTTGAATAATTATAGGATAGGCTTCACGATAACCAATATAACCAGTAATTCCACACATTTTTATTAATTTTTCTTGGTGTAATAAATTTCCAGTTTTATTCTTTGCTCTTCTGTATTAGATAAATTTCCTTTTAAAACAAGTCCTTTAGGATTTGAATTAAACTTGTGAATTAATGTATCTGTGGTAAATCTAGGATCAGGAATATCATGATTGTCAAAAACTTTTATTCCTAAATCATGTAAAGCCATTTCTGTATCCTCTTTCAGTAATTCGGAAATATAATCGGTCATTAAAAAAGAATATTTTTCAGGGACTCCGTCAGCGTCTCTTACTAGTTCCCCATCTATACCTAAAATTGATTGTGGCATGGCATCTAATATCTGAGTGTCATCTAATTCTCCATCTTCATTAAGATCTTCTACACCTACATTGTATAGATAAAGTTGTTGTGGAGCCATCTCAGCGGTATTTACTTGATCTATATACACAACTAATTTGGCTTGATTAATAAGCCAATTATTTGAACGTAATGCTTCTAGCTCATCAGGAGTACCATTATTGTTGTTGTCATCACCAAAAAGTTTAATGACCGCATTTGCACCCGAAGCTCCTTGTACAAATAATTTTTCCTCACCATTTATTTCATTAGGAGTTAAAATGAAAGGTTCAATAGCACTACCTGATTCATCTCTTGAGTAAATATTTGATTTAATACCAGAAAAAGGAAATATAAAAGATTGTGGATTTCTAACCCATACGTCTGTCTCTCCATTTATTCCATTTCCATTTAAATCTTCGGTGTCTCCTTCATCTTTTTGAACATCATTTGAGAAATAGATAGTCATTGTTGCATCACTCATTTTTAAATTCATCAAAGCGTCTCCCTGATTATCATGTTCAAGGGCTTCAAGATAAAGACCTTTAAAGAAAGTCTGAAAGCTTGAGTTATAGTCAAAAATTCCAGTTGTTGCGTTATCTTGAAAAAGAGTTTTAATCATTTCTTTATCAAATGGAATCTTCAAAGAAGGTTTGAGGTCTGTTTTTTTTATGGTGTCTGTTCTATATTCCTCTTTTGCTGTTAAATCCGGAAAATTTGAGTTTGGATATTTAAAACGTTTAACCACTGTCATCGTATCATTTTCATTGGGAGAAATGAGACCACTAAATAAAGGTGTTGACTCATTTTTTTGAAAATCGTAATCACTATAGTATATTTTTGGCTTTGTGGGTTCGTCTTGATCAACTGAAAATAATGCTGTTTTCAATTCAAAAACATTAAGTTGGAAGTAATTATTACCACTAGTCCATACGGAGTCTAGTTTAAATTTTGGCACACCAACACCATCAATATCTGTTTGAGTTCCATCAAGAGTTGCATGATAGGGAATATCAACAATAACAGTATCAATGACTGCATTTTCTCCAAAATCGGGATTAGCAGTTGCTAATGATAATTGAGCGACTATTGAGGCTTCAAGCTTACCAAATAAACCATCTCTTTGTACGCCCAACAGATAATCTGACAATCCATTTGCACGAACATTTTCAACACCTTGACTATAGGCAATTATTTCTGAAGTATATTTATCGGTTGAAAAAATATTATTATCAACAATATTTACACCCACATTAGTGAAGTCTTTTTCACAAGAAATAACCCCAATAAGTAGCCCAACACTAATAGCTAGGTACTTTAACACAATTACAAACTTTTTTGTCATAGATAAGCTTAATTATAAAAAATTACATGATTTTGTTGAGGAGAAAATCGGTATATGGTTTTTCAAAATCCTCTTTTGATTGGTATTCTAAAGTGGTTTTCCCACTTTTTTTAACAAACTCTTTTATTTCATCTGACACATCTTCGCTTCCAAAAATGATAAAATCAGAATGTTGAACGGCTAACTTTTGAATATTTGTAAAACTAGATTTTTTAATTAAATCTAATTTTTCTATTTCAATATTATCAAAAGTAATTTTCTTTGATAATGATTTACTTAATTCACCTTTAAAAGAATCGTTATATAAGGAAGTAACAATTTTACTTTCTTTAAATAAGGCATCATCTTTATAATACTCTTTTAAGTATAATGGAATAAGAGATGTAAACCAACCATGAAGATAGATTACATCAGGTGCCCAGTTTAATTTTTTAACGGTATTAATTACACCTTTTGTAAAGAAAATAGCACGCTCATCATTATCATCAAATAATTTTCCTTTAGCATCAGTGTAGACAAATTTACGTTTAAAATAGTCTTCGTTATCAATAAAATATACCTGCATTCTTTCTTTTGGAATAGAAGCAACTTTTATAACCAATGGCACATCAATATCATCAATAATCAAATTAACTCCTGAAAGACGTATTACTTCATGGAGTTGGTGCCTTCTTTCATTAACGACCCCAAACCTAGGCATAAATATTCTTGTTTGTATGCTTTTTTTATGGGCGATTTTTGCTGTTTCAAAAGACATTAATGATATGTCAGAATCTGGCATATACGGCATTACTTCTGATGAAATTACAAGCACTCTTTTATCCTTCATAATCCACTGTTCTTTAATAAATGTGAGAATCCACATTTAGTGTGCAAAAATACGAATTATTAGTGTCTTATTGGTGTTTAATTGGTAAGTTTGTAGGCTTTTAACAAAAAATTATGCAGGTATTTACAACGATTAATAGTTTACAGTTAGCTTTGAAAATTGCTAGGACAAGCCATACCATCGGGTTTGTTCCGACTATGGGAGCTCTACATGAAGGACACATGTCTTTGATAAAATCAGCAAAAAAAAAGTCAGATAAGATAGTGGTAAGTATTTTTGTTAATCCTACTCAATTTGATAAGCAAGAAGATTTAACCAACTATCCATCAACTATCCAAACAGATATTGAACTACTTGAAAGTGAGTCTTGTGATTTTTTATTTATTCCTTCAGTCAAGGAAATGTATGCTGAGAATGTCAAAGCTAAAAGTTTTGATTTTGACGGTTTAGATCAGGTTATGGAAGGAGCTCATCGTCAAGGTCATTTTAATGGAGTGGGTACTGTTGTCAAACAACTTTTTGAAATAGTAAAACCTAATAGTGCTTTTTTTGGTGAAAAAGATTTTCAGCAATTACAGATCATTAAAAAAATGGTTGAAAAAGAAAAGTTTAGCCTACAAATTATTGGTGTTCCTATTTTTAGGGAATCTGACGGATTAGCCATGAGTTCGAGAAATGCAAGATTGACGGATTCTTTTCGTAAAGAAGCCCCGTTTATATATGAAACACTACAAAAAGCCAAAGTGTTTTTTGGCATGAATAGTGCATTAAATACCATTGAATGGGTTGAAGATGTTTTTAGTAAACACCCAACATTAAAACTTGAATATTTTAGTATAGCTAATGAAACGGATTTAAAAACAGCTACTTCAACTAATCCAAATGAAAAATATAGAGCATTTATTGCAGTTTTTGCAGGAAAAATTCGATTAATTGATAATATTGCTTTGTATTAATTTACTAATCTCAACAATTAAAGTAGTTTTGCCCTATGCAAATAGAAGTATTAAAATCAAAAATTCATCGTGTCTCCGTAACAGGTGCCGAGTTAGATTATATTGGTAGCATAACAATTGATGAAGAATTGCTAGATGCTGCTAATATTATTGAAGGAGAAAAAGTACAAATAGTAAATGTAAATAATGGGGAACGTTTAGAGACTTATGCAATAGCAGGTCCTAGACATTCAGGAGTTATTACGCTCAATGGTCCAGCTGCAAGAAAAGTGCAAAAAGGAGATATAGTTATCATTATTTCTTATGCATTAATGGAGTTAAAAGATGCAAAAAAGTACCAACCTAGTTTAGTTTTTCCTAATACAGAAACAAATTTATTAACTTAGTTTTTGAAAAAATCTTTAAAAAAAATACTATTTATTTTACTTCCAATTTTATTGGGAGTTTTTTTAATTTGGTGGTCTTTATCGTCTTTGACAGTCATAGATAAAACAGAAATAAAAAATGCATTTCAAAATGCGAATTATTTTTGGATTTTTATTTCACTAATTCTGGCATTATTGAGCCATTTATCTAGAGCTTATCGATGGAATTTCTTACTAGCCCCATTAGGCTATAAACCACGATTCTTAAATAGTGTGTTTGCTGTTTTTACGGCTTACCTTATTAATTTGGCGATTCCTCGTGCTGGTGAAGTAGCTAGAGCAACAGCAATTAGTAAATATGAAGATATTCCATTTGAAAAAGCTTTTGGTACAATTGTAGCCGAACGTATTATTGATGTGATTATGCTTTTATTAATCATAGCAGGTGCCTTTTTCTATCAGTTTGATTTATTGTGGAATTTGGTCATTTCTAAATTACCTAAAAATCCTATTTATATTGTTTCTTTAGGAATACTATTCCTTTTATTAGCTGGATTATTTTATTACTTACTTTTAAAATCAACAAATGCTTTTATTTCTAAAATAAGAAACTTTGTTTTAGGATTGCTCGATGGGGTGAAAAGTATTTTTACTATGCAAAAAAAGTGGGCATTTATTGGACATACATTTTTTATATGGGGCATGTACCTTTTAATGTTTTACACAGTTTGTTTAGCCATGCCCGAGACATCAAGTATAGGAATGGGAGCAGTGGTTACAGGTTTTGTTGTAGGTGCTTTGAGTATTGCTACAACAAATGGTGGCTTAGGCACTTATCCTTTAGGGGTTCAACAAGTTTTAATTTTATATGGAATTGCTTCAAACCCCGCATTGGCATTTGGTTGGTTAATGTGGACAGCCCAAAATGTAATGATACTTGTTTTTGGCGGATTGTCTATGTTAATAATGCCAATTTATAATAGAAATAAACCGTAATTCATTACACATAGTTAAGGAATTGATGTGTTTTATCACTTTCAATTTTGATAATTATAGCGATAACTCAAGAGACTTAATTTCCACACATCTGATTTAGATAAATAATTAGGCACCCTCTTTTCTTAGTTGAAATTGTCTGTTTATTGTTTTCGTTTGACTATTAAGTTTTAAAGTCATTCTTTTCTTTGCTTGTGCATTTGATGATACGACCCTTTTCTGAATGATTTTTTGCAACTCTTTTTTAAACTCATTTTTAGGTAGGTTGTTTAAAATTTCTTCAATAAAGGTATTATATGTGTGTCCATAGTTTTCTAAAAAACCCATTAAATAGCGTTTTGACATGACATCATCACTTGTTTTTGTTTCAATTCTTTTTAAGCTTTCGTATAACTTATTAATAATTGCTACTGCTTGTTTCGAAACCTGAACACTACTTGCTACGTGATAAGCTACATTCCCCTTTTCATCAATTTTCGATTGATATTGTGATAACAACCAAAAAAAAGACCCATTATTAGTTTTAAATTTTTCAATAATCTGCATTGGCAAACCATTACTTAGTTTTTTATTTAAAACAGAGTATAGTACCATAGGCATATCAGTATGTATAATTTTTTTATACGTTTCACCTATTAGTTCATAATCTTCGTAGCCACAAAGAGTGCTAAGTTGATGGTTTACATAATCATATGTTTTATCAAGATTTATTTTTCTTTTTAATAAAGCATTAATACTAACAACTATTTCATTACTAGTTTTATCTTTACTATTAATACTATACAAATTGTTTGATATTGGTAATCTTTGGCTAGTATTTCTGATTTGAGTTTGTTTTTTCATATTTAAAGGGTAAGGGGTTTAAACTTGTAACAAATATGCAGAGTAATTAAATAGTAGGCAATACCCAATTCCATGATTTATACAAATAGTGGAATCAGGTAGAAAGAAATAGTAACCGATTATAAAGTTTTATAAGATTCGTCTAATAATTTTGGAAGTCTAAGAAATTGAATTAATTTATTAAGACACAAATACAACCTCTTTAGCCAATATTAATGATGTTTTTTTAGAGAAAATATAATTCTCTTAAAAGGTAAATTAACTTGATTTTAAAGGGAAAAGAATAATGACTAAAGCTAAGAATTTTTAAGTAAGACTTATTTACCAAAAACCTTTTTCAATAAACTTTTCTTTTTTGCAGGTTTTTTATTTTCTCTATTCCAAGATTGTGACAAATCAAAACTCAATTGATTAAAATTTGTTCTTGTGGGTGTTCGTAAAGCAGCTTTTTGAGAAAAAGTTTGTTGGAATGGTTTTTCATACTCTGGATGATTGATGCTTAACTCTTCAATATATTTGTTATACGTATGATTTCGTTCTTCTAAAAAACCTATTAAATAACGTTTAGAAGCTTCTGAACTTCCAGTTTTTTCTTCAATTTTAGAGAGTATTTTATAGAGTGCATTTATCTTATGAACTGCATATTGAGGTGCAATTTTACTGATACCATAGTGTGCAATAACTTCTCCAGCTTTATCAACTTTTGTTTCAAAATCTACCATCAACCAAAAATAACGACCATCTTTTGCCAAAATTTTATTAATCAATCGCATGGGTTCTTTTTTCTCCAAGCGTTCGTATAAAACATCCAATATAACTTTTGGCATATCAGGATGACGTAATTTTTCAATTGATTCGCCAATTAATTCATACTCTTCAAAACCACTAATCTCACAAAAATAATGATTTGCGTAGTCTATGAGCATATCAGGACTGATTTTCCAATTAAAAGTAGCGGAAGGATTGATACTTATTTCCTTATCTATTGGAGCTTGTTTAGAATAATTATCCATTTTGGTTAGAGTTTAAGGGTTACTTGAACCCGCTAAGTTATAAACAATTTGTTAATAACCAAGTTATTACTCAAGTATTTTAAACTCTTTTTTTAATTCATAACCAAATTCATCGACTACAGTAAGCGTATGAACTCCTTTTTTTGGTTTGATTGCTATTTCATGGATAGCCTGTGTTGTTTTTATAAAATGGGCATTTAAATACCAAAATACTTTGGTGTTTACTTGCGTGTGCTTTACTTTAATCACTAAAGAATTTAGCTCTCCTTCAAAGTCTTTAGGAAGGAATATATGTTCATTTTTAAATGTATTAATAAACTCCATAGGTGACTCAGTATTAGATAAACAATCAGTTCTATAGGGAGGAAGCGGTTTGTAAAATGGATTGTGTTGTTGGTAATAATAAGCTTGTATTGGTGGTAATACAAACCAACTTTTATGCTTCATCTTACTTAAAGGTTCGCAAGAACTGTTTACTCGATAGCTTTCTGTATAATCAAGATGTATCCATTGATGGTGTGGACAAGCCTGAGTTTTAAGTCCAGCTCTAGGAATCCATATACTATCAATTTCTGTACAAATATCAGATTTCCTATACCCACTTTTTTGACAAGTAGCGATTTTTTCTAATTCGTCATAAGGAGGTGAAAACCAATTAGAGTTAGGTAATAAATCGTAAATATCAAATAAAATAGGAGCTGCGGTTGTGATGCCTGTTAAGCCTGGCCTTCCTTCACCATCTGCATTACCAACCCAAACGCCCACGACAAAATCAGGATTTATACCAATCGCCCAAGCATCTCTAAAACCAAAACTAGTTCCAGTTTTCCAAGCAATTGATTTTGAATTATCAAAAAACTCCCAATTTTCATCTCCTTCAGGTCTGTTTACTTCTAATAATGTATTAAAAGTGGTATAGATTGAACCTGCATCATAAATTGGATACTCCTTTGTTTTTTTTCCTAATTTGGAAGTGTTTTTTTTGAAATAATTGAGTTCAACTAATTCTTCTTCATAATATTCGCCTTGCGTTTGATCATAGTGGTTTAAAGTGCTGGCCAAACCTGTGTAAGCTCTTGTTAAATCCCACAAGCTACTTTCTGCACCTCCTAAAATCAATGAAAGACCATAGTGATTGGCCCCTTTAGAAATAGTGTTTAGTTTTAGATTGTTTAAATCGTGATAAAATCGATCTAAACCATAAAATTGTAACATTCTAACAGCAGGTATATTTAAGGATTTCGTGAGTGCTTTTCCTGCTGGGACAGCTCCGTAGTATTTTAGATTAAAATTTTCAGGTTTATAACCTGCGATTTGAGTAGGAATATCGGCAATTAATGTATTAGGCAAAATTTCCCCAGCATTTAAAAGTGAAGTGTATAAAAAAGGTTTTAGAATACTACCTGTGCTACGAGCTTTGTCAATAATGTCAACATCTTTTTGGTGTGTTTTGTCTGTTGGTGTGTTTCCGACGTAGGCGACTATATTTCTAGTTTTTACATCGATGATAATGGCTGCCGCATTGTAAATATGGTTTTGTTGTAGTTCGTTGTAATGTTGTTTAATAAGGCTGTTTAATTGTTTTTGTAAGCCTATTTTAATACTAGTTTGAATGCGTTTCCCTGAGTGTTTTTTATTGATTTTTTCTAATAGATGAGGTGTGAATTGAGGTAGGGGAAAAGTCTTTTCAGGGAGGTTTTCTTGAGTTGCTAAATGATAAGTTAGGGAATCAATGATTGATTTTTGGAATAGTTTTTTTAACAATCTATTTCGTTTTTCTTTCAGCTTTATCCTATTTTTATTGATATTAATCAAACCTGGGGCATTGGGTAAAACAGCTAAAGTTGCATTTTCTGCCCAAGATAAATTTTGTGAATTCTGCCCAAAATAGCGCCAAGAAGCGGCATCAATACCTACTACATTTCCACCAAATGGAGCATGAGAAGCATATAATGAAAGTATTTTTTTCTTAGAATATTTAAATTCTAAACGAGTAGCTAAAATAAGCTCAATAAATTTTTCTAAATAAGTACGCCTTTTGTTTTTTCTAGCTAATCGAATGACTTGTTGCGTTAAAGTACTTCCTCCTCTGATTACTTTTTTAGCTTTTCTATTCTCATTAAATGCTTTGACAATAGAAATAGGGTTAAAACCCCAATGTTTATAAAAATAAGCATCTTCGTATTGTGTAATACAATGCCCAAATTTAACAGATACCGAATCATTTTCTGGAAAACGCCACTGCATATCTTTCGCAATTTTGGCACCTAGTAAATAACCTTCAACACTTTCAATAACAGTAGAGGTGGAGTCTTTAAAGAGTTGTTTGGGTAGCGAAAAGTAATAAGCAATCAATACCACAACAAGTAATGATAGCCTGATTTTGTATTTTGAAAAGTAGTTTTTCATTGAACTTTAAAAAGCTATAAAGTTACAATTTTGAAAAGAATTTTATTAAACAAAAGCCAAGAAAAAAATAGTATATTTTTTTCTTGGCTTTTGTTTAAACAGTTGGGTTTTTTACAACCAACTCTTTATCAATTTGTATATATCATTTCCATTTGCCAGTAAAAGTAGCCCCATTAAAAGGACAAAACCGACTATTTGGGCATATTCTAAAAATCGATCACTAGGCTTACGACCTGTTAGCATTTCAACTAAAACAAATAAGGCATGTCCGCCATCTAGTGCTGGGATAGGTAATAAATTCATAAAACCTAGCATAATAGATAAAAGGGCTGTGATACTCCAAAAAGCAGCCCAATCCCACGTAGCGGGGAAGATATTTCCTATGGCAATAAAACCACCGATTTCGCCTGCTCCTTTTTTAGTGAATACATATTTAAATTGGAACATAAAGTCCTTTAAAGTATTCATAGCAAGTGTGTTTCCTCTTTTTACACTTTCACCAAAAGAGTATTTTACAGGGTTCATAGTTAATGCTTCATTTCTTGAACTTGTGGAGACTCCAATTTGGTAGGCTTTTTCTTTTTTCACATAGGCTGGAGTTACTTGTAAAGCTATTTTTGCTCCATTACGAAGTACTTCTATAGTTGCTTTTGTAGAATCAATGTGTTTGGTAAACTCATTCCAATACTTAACGGAACTTCCATTTACGTTTACCACTTTATCACCTTCCCTAAAACCTGCTTTTTCTGCAATTGAATTGGGTATCACAGAATCAATACTTGCTATATGACGAACAGCAAAAGGACGTAATACGCCTTTTTCCCACATGATACTACCGATATTTTCGGGTAGTTTTATTGTTTCGGTTGTCCCATCTTCATGAATAACACTCACATTATCCACTTTTCTAAGAAAAAGTTGTTTGTTGATTGCTGAAGTGATGTTTATAGGTTCTATTCCATCTATATGTGTGATTTTGTCACCGTCTTTAAAACCATATTCTTTAAAAGATTCACTGACTGCAAAACCGTATTTTACATCTTGTGGTTTTATTTGTACTTCACCCCAAACAAAGACAATCATGATATAAATAAGAATTCCTAATATAAAATTGACAGTAACTCCACCTAACATTATAATTAATCGTTGCCATGCTGGTTTTGAACGGAATTCATAATCTTTGGGCGGTAGTTTCATCTGTTCTTTATCCATGCTTTCATCAATCATCCCAGATATTTTTACGTAACCACCTAGCGGTAACCAACCAATTCCGTATTCGGTATCTCCTTTTTTAAACGAAAAGAGTTTTTTACCCCAAGCATCGAAAAAAAGATAAAATTTTTCTACTCGTGTATTAAAAGCACGTGCAGCTATATAATGCCCAAATTCATGCAGTACAATCAAAAATGATAGACTTAATAAGAACTGAGCAATTTTAATTAATATTTCCATTTGTTGTTGTGAATTAAGGCGACAAACCTACATAAATTTTAGCATTTTATTTGTGTTTTTTAGTATTGAGAGATAAGTATTGAGTATTGAGATTGTGAAAACAGGAAAAATAGGTTGTAAAAACTGTTCTTTATTAAAAAAACAAAAAATCTCATTTCTAACTGCTCAATACTCCTCTCTAATTAATCAATTTTTCTAATTTTTTAATCAAAGAAAAAAGCCACAAAGACACAATTAATTGCATCCTTATGGCTTAACCAAACGAAAAAATTGGTATTATTCTTTAATCAGTTTTTGATAAAACATTCCTTGGTCAGTTGTAATGTGTAGTAGTATCACTCCACTTGGTAAAGAACTAACGTCAAGAATTGGATTCGTGTTGTTTTGCTCAAATATCTTTTGTCCTAATGTATTGTAAATACTCGTTTTTAAAATTGAAACAGCTTGTGTAGTTTGTATGTTTATTTGATTTTTTACAGGGTTGGTTATTGGAAAAATCCCCTCAAATAGAGCCGATGAAGTGCTTAAACTAGGATTATGAGTCACCGAGTTATTTCTACTTATTAAATGTGAATCTGGGTCAAATTGTATTGAACTAATAGTAAAGCTGATGTTTTCAGTGAATAATTGACCGTTTTCTGTATTTTCGAGTCGTAACCATGCTACTTCACCACCTGTGCCTAAAACTTTGATGGGAACTGGCATTTCAAAATAAGAAACCGAACCATGTGATTGTGTTTGGTTAATGCTTATAAATAAATCATTGGCATTTTGATTCCATTGAATATGATAGGTTGGATAGCCTTCTCCCATAAACCAATCAGCAAAATATTCATCTAAATCAGTACCGCTTTGCATTTCTAAGTGATTTTGCAAATCAATTGTTTTTGCATACCCATAAGCTAAAGCTGGGTCAGCTAAATAGTTTTTTACACCTTGAAAGAAATCAGTATCTCCTAATTTATAGCGAAGCATATGTAAGACCATTGAACCTTTATCATAACTTAATCGACCATGGAAAATTCGCCAAACTTGCGTTGTATCATTACAAAATACAGAACCACCGTTATAGGAGGTAATATTTGAGTTTTTTCCTTGCCTCCAGTTTTTAAAAGAACTGGCTCCATCTAAATGTTCTTTTGATAAGCCAGTTAAATAGGTTGCAAAACCTTCATTGAGCCAGATGTCTTCCCAAGAACCACAGGTTACTTTATTACCAAACCATTGGTGTGCTAATTCGTGTGCTACTAAATCACGACCAAAGGAACCCATAAAAGTCATGGTTGTATGTTCCATTCCACCACCCCAACCAAATTGGGCATGACCGTATTTTTCAGTAGCATAGGGATACATTTCAAATAAATCTCCGAAAATTTCCATGATATCAGCTGTTGCAGGTGTGTTGGCTTGTGCGTAAGCTAAATCTTCTGGATAAACATAATTTGTAATTGGAAACTCATCTGCTGTACCTTCATAGGCTAAGTCGTCATATACGGTATAATTAGTGACAGCAATAGCAATTAAATAAGCAGGTATTGGGTACTTATGCTTCCAATGAGTCGTTTTATTAGAGCCTGAAACAATTTCAGATTGTAATAAGCCATTTGATGCTGTTTTGTATTCATTAACTCCATTAAAAAATTGTGGATGCGTTACAAAGATATCTATGGAATCAATTTTATCAATTAAATCTTGTTTACAAGGCCACCATCCCATTGCTCCATAGGGCTCGGATAACGTCCAAAGAATAGGTTTCCCAGCGTGTGTGCTTTGTTCAAACGAACCAAACCCACTACTAGATGGGTTTCCATTATAAGTTATTGTCAAGGAATCTAATACACCTATATTTTGGGTGCTTGGCAAAGTAATGATTACTTCATCGCCTGTATGAGAAAAAGTTAAACTTGTATTGTTTTGTTCAACTTGCGTGATGTTAAGATTACTAGCAACATCAAAGGTTATAGTAGTCATATTATCTAAAGCTTCCCAATAAGTAGTTATATTTCCACTAATTGCTGCTGGAGAAGAACTAGGATCAACCGTCCATTCTAGTCTGTGGTATTTTACATCATAGTTTGTTGTATTAGGATTTCTCGTAAAATTAATTCTTTTTTTTGCGGCGCTTCTTTCTGACTTAATTAAACTCTCTAACTCGACAACTGATTTTTGAGCAAAAGATTGAAAAGAAAAAACTAGAACTAAAATTGTAATAATATATTTCATAAGAAATTATTTAAGAGTTAGGTTTTCAAAAGACAAAGCTAAGGATATTATTTAATTGTCACCTTAAAATAGACTTCCTTACAGTTAATTGTCAATTATTTAACAAGTAAATAAGAAAACACCCTAAGTTATTGTTTTACAATAGTTTGGTCTGTATTCACAATACCCTTATTATTAAGTAGATAGGCGAAAGTGTGTTTTAATTTCAAATCATTAATACTCCAGAATTTAAACTAAACTCTCATTGAGAATATCTAAAATTTAGCTAAGTGGTGGTTTTATAGTATTTCAAAATAATAAAAGTCTATATTTGCCTTTTATTTAAAATCGTTCTAAATAATGAATATTGCTCAATTAGAGATTGGTGAAAGAGGAATTATCTGCGAAATAGCCCTTGATAAAATACCTTTAAAATTATTAGAAATGGGTTGTTTACCAGGGAAAACGGTTGAGTTACTTCAAAAAGCACCTTTAAATGATCCCTTGTATATTCGCGTTAATGGTAGCCATTTAGCCATCAGAGTAGAAACTGCAAATCAAATAGCTGTAACAAAAATATAGTTTATGCTTGATAAGACTTACATTAAAGTTGCTCTTGTTGGAAACCCAAATACGGGAAAAACATCTTTGTTTAATCAGTTGACGGGCTTAAACCAAAAAGTAGGGAATTATCCAGGAATTACAGTTGACAAAAAAGAAGGAGCTTGTCATTTATCTGAGAATTTTGAGGCAAAAATCATTGATTTACCAGGAACCTATAGTATTAATCCTACTTCCGCTGACGAACAAATTGTTTTTAAAACATTGGTTGATGATACAAGTCCTGATTATCCTGATGTAGTAGTTGTGGTCGCTGAAGTGGAAAACTTAAAACGAAACCTTTTTCTATTTACACAGATAAAAGATATTGAAATTCCTACAGTTCTTGTCATTAATATGGCAGATCAGTTACAATCAAAGGGCATTAAAATAGATGTGGCAAGTTTAGAAACTGCATTAAAAACAAAAGTAATTTTAGTTAGTGCAAGAAAAAAAACGGGAATAGAAGACCTCAAGGAAGTTTTGTTTAATTATAAAGAACTAAATAAAGAAGCAGTTGCTGCTATTTCAACTAAAATAGATGGACAATTTTTTATACGAATCAGAGAGACTTTTCCAAACTTTCCTACTTACAAATCTTGGTTATTAATTACTCAAAATTACCAATTAGATTTTATTGATAGTTCACTTCAAAAGAAATTTGACTTTTTTAAAGAGAAAAAAGAAAAGATTAAAAAATTTCAACATAAGGAAGCTATTTATCGTTATCAAATTATTAACCAAATACTAAAAGAAACCTATGTAATTGATCGCGTAAAGGGAAGCGATTTGAGAGGAAAACTAGACCGTGTTTTAACGCATAAAATTTTTGGTTATGTCATTTTTGCTTTTATTCTTTTAATTATTTTTCAATCGGTATTTACTTGGGCAAGTATCCCTATGGATTGGATAGATAGTGGCTTTGCACAATTGGCAAATTTCACAAGAACTCACTTACCAGTTGGAAAATATACCGACCTGTTGGTTGAAGGAGTCATATCAGGTATTGGTGGTATTGTTATTTTTGTCCCACAAATTGCGATATTATTTTTGTTTGTCGCACTCCTTGAAGAAACGGGATACATGAGTCGTGTTGTATTTATCATGGACAAAATAATGCGAAAATACGGTATGAGTGGAAAAAGTGTTATTCCATTAATCTCTGGAACCGCTTGTGCGATACCTGCTGTTATGTCAGCTAGAAATATTGAAAGTTGGCGAGAACGTTTAATTACAATTTTAGTAGTTCCATTTACAACATGCTCAGCAAGAATTCCCGTTTATGCAATAATTATCGCCTTAATTATACCAGATCAAACCTATTTAGGAATTTTCAACTTACAGGGTTTAACTTTATTAGCACTCTATGTTTTAGGGTTTGGAGCCGCTCTTTTATCTGCAATTTTATTACATAAAGTGTTGAAAATCAAAAACACTAGTTTTTTTATTATAGAACTGCCTAATTACAAAGTGCCTTCAGTAAAAAATATAAGCATAACGGTTTTAGAAAAAACCAAAGCCTTCATCTTTGGTGCAGGGAAGATAATTTTAGCAATTTCAATTATTTTATGGTTCTTGGCATCTTATGGAGGAAAGGATTTTAATAATGCGGAAGAACATATTAAAAAACAAACTGCTTCAATAGACTTATCTATTTCAGAATTAAACCAAAAGATTGCTACCTATCAATTAGAACATTCTTACATAGGTAAGTTAGGAAAAGTGATAGAACCAGCGATTGAACCGCTGGGTTATGACTGGAAAATTGGCATTGCATTAATTAGCTCTTTTGCTGCTCGTGAAGTTTTTGTTGGAACCTTAGCCACTATTTATAGTGTAGCAGATGATGGGGAAAGTACGGCAACTATTAAACAAAGAATGCATGATGAACTAAATCCATTAACAGGAGAAAAACGTTTTAATTTTGCGTCAGGAATGTCTTTGTTATTGTTTTATGCTTTTGCCATGCAGTGTATGGGTACTTTAGCAATTGTAAAACGAGAAACAAATTCGTGGAAATGGCCTATTTTACAATTGGTAGGAATGACAGGATTGGCTTATATAATAGCTCTAATTAGCTTTCAAATATTAAAATAATGCAAGATATATTAGTATATATTACGGTATTTTTAGCACTAGTTTTTTTACTTAGGAATTTCTTCTTTAAGCCAAAAAAAAAGAAAGCTTGTGGGAAGGATTGTGATTGTTAAAGCAATAGATTGTCTCTAAAAAATGGAGTTAGGATAAATAACTTCTGTCAAAAACAAACCTTTAGCAGGTACAGAAACCCCAGCTAGACTCCTGTCTTTATTTATAATTATTTTCTCAAAATCTTCAAGGTTTGTTTTCCCTGAACCTACTTCTAAAAGTGAACCAACAATGGCTCTTACCATATTTCGTAGGAAACGGTTTGCAGTTATGTGAAAAATTAATTTATTTTCATTTTGCAACCATACCGCTTTTGAAACAGTACATTCATAGGTTTTAACATCTGTTTTTGACTTAGAAAAAGCTTTAAAATCAGTATATTTTAACAACAATAATGCTGCTTTATTCATGAGTTCTACATCAAAACTTCTACGTGGAATTTGCCAAGTGGTTTCTGTTGTAAATGGATTGTTGACAAGATGAATATGGTATTCATAACTACGAGACTGTGCATCAAACCTTGCATGTGCCTTGTCGGTCACTTTAACAATTTTTTTAATGAAAATACTAATAGGGATAATTGCATTTAGTCGGTAAGCAAAATCTTTTTCATTAATATTTTTAGTAGTGTCAAAATGTGCAAATATTTGACGGGCATGTACACCAGTATCTGTACGACCAGCTCCAACAATATCAATTTTTTCACCCAACAGGGTTTGTAATCCCTTTTGAATAGTTTCTTGAATACTTATAGCATTTGGTTGTATTTGCCAACCATGAAAATCAGTACCTTTGTAGGATATTTCTATAAAATAACGCAAATTATATTTTAGATTGACGATTTTAGATTGATGATTAAAAATCTAAAACCATCATTCACACAAATCGTAAATTACGAATGACAAAAATACTACTTCTTTCTGACACGCATGGCTATATAGATGAACAGATGCTTAAGTATGTAAAACAAGCTGATGAGGTTTGGCATGCTGGTGATATTGGGGATTTAATAGTTACGGATACTATTGCTAAATACAAGCCTTTGCGTGCTGTATTTGGCAATATTGACAACGATCAAGCGAGAATGCAGTTTCCTTTAGACAATAAATTTAGAGTAGAGAAGTCTAAAGTATGGTTGACTCATATTGGAGGATATCCTAAAAGATATGATAGTAGAATTAGAAAAGATTTAAAAATAGACACGCCTCACATTTTCATTAGTGGGCATTCGCATATTTTAAAAATTATTTATGATAAAGATTTAAATCTATTGCATTTAAACCCTGGTGCAGCAGGAAAATCAGGTTTTCATAATGTAAGAACCATGATTCGTTTTAGTATTAACGGTATTCAGATAGAAAATATGGAAATAATTGAATTAGAAAAAAGGGTTTGATTTAATTCTAAAATAGAATGCTGATTATTATTGGTTATTTGGACACTAATAGTTTATTTTCAACACGTTTTACGGGAACAGATATATAAACTGAAGTTCCTTCATTTGGAGAAGAAGTAATTTTAAACTCACCTTGCATTTTTCTAATTCTTGCTTCTATTTGGGCAAGTCCTAATCCTTTATCAACAAGCCCATTACGGGTGTCAAATCCTTTACCATCATCTAAAATAGCAATTATTAGTTTTTCTTTTTTTTCTTTTAATCTTATTTCAGCATTAGAAGCTTTACTATGTTTGATAATATTATTGAGAAGTTCATCGATAATACTATTTATTTTAAGTTCAAACTGAGATTCATATCTATTAATACCATCACATTTACAGTGAAAGTTTAAAGCGGCATTTGAATACTTGTCACATAAATCTTGTGTCGCATAATTTAAACCAAATTTTAATAAGACAGAAGAGACTAATGAATGTGAAAGGTTACGTATTTTTTCAGCCGCTTCATTAACAATTCTTTGAGCTTTTTCAATTTCTTCAGGTAAATTGTCTTTTAGGAGCATTTTACTCGCTTGAAGATGTAAACTGGCAGAAGATAATAAGGTACTTACGCTGTTGTGAAGTGTCTCTGCAATCATTTTACGTTCACTTTCTTTTCCATCTATGGTCGCATTTAGTATTTTTTCTCGTGCATCATTTTGTAATTGTTCGAGTTTATTTTGCTGTATTAATTGATTTTGTTTTAATTCTAAACTTAAATTACTTTGGCGTAGTTTTAAGTATCTATAGATTAGCCATGCTGCTAATAAAAGACTTAATGAAATAATGATTAAGATATTATTGATTCCTTCAGTTCGTAAATTATCTCTTTGTGCCTGTATGCGTTTTGTTTTTTCTTCTGCTGTTTTGAGTTCCTCTCTTTTTTTTATTGTTTCTTCATTATATTTCCCTTCAATTTCCGCTAAAAATGCTCCAATTTCTGCATTTCGTAAGCTGTCTCGTATAAGTGTAGATTTTTCGTGGTATTCATAAGCTCTATAATCTTTGAGATTATACAACGCCCAAGAAAGGTTGTCGTTTATAGTCTCTTTATAATCAAATCCTTCTCGGGTTTT
>DQTL01000035.1 GCA_015662775.1 Lutibacter sp. | reverse complement strand
GTTTATGAGCATTGTTAGCAATTATTTCAGCTTCATCTTGATGCTTGAGGTAGTATTCTATTTTTTCTATTAGTTCATCAATAGTGTCAAAACAGACAATCTCTTTATTTTCTTCAAAATAATTTGCAATCTCTTCTTTTCGATCACATATTTGGAACCCACCTGAACCAGCAACTTCAAATAGACGGCAGTTACCTGCATCCACTTCACCATAATGTAAAGTATTTAAATTTATTTTTGAACTGTAAAACACTTTACTTTTCTCTTCTAAGAGAATATATTTACCTGTATGCACTTCTTTCCATTTTTTATTCATCCATTTTGGTAAAGCACCATAAATTTCTATTTGAAATTTTTCTAATAGCTGTTCTAAAATTTTTGCACGATAGGGATAAAGTGTACCTGCAATGACAACCTCATGTTGTGAAGCAAATTTAATATTTTTTGGTGGTCTATGAAAGTCAGGATTGCAACATTCAGGGATAAGATAAACATTTAAATTTAATTTATCTTTCATAAATCTCTCCATATAGGTGTCTTTAACAAACCAGGCATCATAGTTAGAAACCAAAGCGTATCCTCGTTCTAAATTGATAAAAGCATCACCTGTCCAAAATATAATTTTTATTTCTAGTTCTTCTTTTAATTTTTCAATTACATACGGAGGAATGCTTCTCAATATAACTATGATTAAGTCAGCTTTGTACTCCACTACTTGCCTTACTAAACGATGATAGGTAGATTCTTCATATTTAGTCGATAGTTTTGTAAGATAAAACTGAATATTTTTGTTAAGAAACTTTTTTTCAACTCCTCCACTTGGCTCAAATATTTTCGCATTGAAATTCATTTTCTCTAAAGTATACTCAATATGCCAAGCTAATGAATCAACATCTTCTTTCCCAATAATAGCAATCTTTTTCATTTTATAACATCCCTTGATTCATTATAGACTTTCTTATACAAATCAGTATACATATTTGCAATTAATTGAGGATTATAACTTTTAGAATTCTTTAAACCTTCTTGAACTATTCTTTTTCTAAAGTCAATGTTTTCAATTATTTTTAAAAAACCTAGCTTGATATCATTTACATTCAGAGGATCAACAAAACAGGCACCTCCTCCAGCAACTTCAAGCATAGGTGAGATATTACTTGTTATAAGTGCACGTCCAACTGTTTGTGCTTCTAGCACAGGCATTCCAAAGCCTTCATATGTCGAGACAAAGGCAACAATATCAGCATCTATATATTTTTGAATTAACTCTTCTTCACTTATATGGACTGAAGTTTCATAGTCTATATTGTTTTTTTGCAAAGCAGTTAATTGTTCACCTGATAATTTTCCTACAATATCTAAAATACAAGGAATATCTTTTAGTGCTTCACAAATTCGTATAAGATTTTTATTTGTTTTTGTACCGATTTGTAGAATTCTTGGTTTTTCTTTATTAAACTTTTTTTGTTCCACATATGTGAACTGATCACTTATACAATCTGGAATAATAAAAATTCGTTCTTCCGGAAAATCTACAAGAGTTAAAAGTTCTTCTTTGGTCTTTTGAGAAATCACTGTTACATATTGAACTCTCTTTAGTGGCAATGTGAACCAAAATAGTTTTAATATAGCTTTTTTAAGACCCTTAGAATGAATAACCGATACACAGTCATGTACAGTTAAAATGGTTTTCTTTTTCTGCAATAAAAACGAAGCAAAATGAATATCGCCAGTTATATGGTTAATATCACCTTGGTTAAAATACGATTCAACAACAATAGCAAGTCGCTTAAATAAACCTTGACTCTCATATTTAGGCACAAATAATTCTACCTCTATAGTTTTAGACATAAACTTACGAATTGTCGCAAACAGTATTTCGATGCTGCCTGGAGAGTTTCGTTTACGGTTGAATTGGACTACTTTTAGATTTTTATCCATTAGTTAACTACCACTCTTTTGAGGAATGTATTTTCCAGTAATGCAACCATAAGCAGTGCCCCCCAAATGAGACTATTGCAAAAGTAATATTTATAAATGCTTCCAAGAAAACGTTATTTACATGTATATTCACAACAGGTATCTTTTTTAACAAATAAATTACGAAAGGATTGAGTACAAATATTCCTAAACTACGCTGAGAGATATATATGCTTACATTCTTTAATTGAGAAGCCATAACTCTTTCAATACTTTCTTGTTGATCTACAAAATAATTGGCCATTAAGAGTGAAGCTACCAGTACCGATGGAATAATATATGGACTATGTGTTAGTTGTAGTTGATTTAATAAAATAAATTCAAAAGGAATTAGAATTAATGAAAACAAAACTATATTAATTTTAGATGCCACATTAGTTATTGCTTTATTTCTATGTAAAATTATGCCAAACAACGCAAAGGGCATCCAATAAATAAATAAACGATCAGAAATCAAACTAAAAACAGAGATACCCCATAAAAAATATGACAATAGAAAATATGCAAAAATGGATAGTACAAAAAATAGTAATATAACATTTTTATGCCACGTAGCCAT
>DQTL01000279.1 GCA_015662775.1 Lutibacter sp. | reverse complement strand
TATTTTACCCAAATAAGCATATTATCATGTTTAAACTCACTTTTTAACTCTCTTAGAGGTTCTACATACATCTTGTCATTAAGCTTTATCAAATAGCTACAAGGAGTTGCTTTTTCTTTGTCGTAAATAACAGAAGCTTGAACATATCCTTGATTGATCATTTCCTTTTCAGAGACTTTTTCAACTTGCATAATGGTTTCCTTTTGTTGGGTTGCTTTTTCTTTTTGGGAACAACACGAATTAGAAATTATTAATAAAAAAAGAATCGTAAGAATTTTAAAGATGTTCATAATTTAGTGAATTTAATATATACAAATGTATAAAAGTAATCTTAAACAACAAAACCCTCACAATCATAAGATTATAAGGGTTTTCAAGTACTCGAGGTGGGAATCGAACCCACACGATATTGCTACCACTGGATTTTGAATCCAGCGCGTCTACCAATTCCGCCACTCGAGCAATAATTATTTATTGTTCTTTTCTTAAAGCAGCTGCAAAACTATAATAATTTTTTTAAATTTGCCTCAAAGAAATCAAACTAATTTTTTTAGCTATGCCAACTACAATTCTTTCTCCTAAAATATTTGCCTGTTCTCAAAGTCAAAAATTAGCAGAAAGAATTGCTAGAGAATTTAACATCGGTCTGGGAAAAATCAATGTTCAAAATTTTAGTGATGGAGAATTTCAACCCGCATTTGAAGAATCTGTAAGAGGTCGAAGAATTTTTCTAATAGGTTCTACAATGCCGCCAGCTGATAATCTAATGGAAATGTTATTAATATTAGATGCAGCAAAAAGAGCTTCTGCTAGACATATTACTGCCGTTATTCCTTACTTTGGCTGGGCTAGACAAGATAGAAAAGACAAACCTCGTGTAGCTATTGGAGCAAAGATGGTTGCAAATATATTACAAAGTGCTGGAGCAACAAGGATAATGACTATGGACTTACATGCAGATCAAATACAAGGTTTTTTTGAAAAACCTGTGGATCATTTGTATGCTTCAACGGTTTTTCTCCCTTATATAATGAATTTAAAATTACCTAATTTAGTAATTGCTTCTCCAGATATGGGCGGGTCTAAAAGAGCTTATGCCTATTCAAAATATTTAGAAAGTGATGTAGTTATTTGTTACAAACAAAGAGAAAAAGCAAATATAATTAGTACTATGGAGTTGATTGGGAAAGTAGAAGGGAAACATGTAGTTTTAGTAGATGATATGATAGATACCGCAGGCACATTAGTAAAGGCTGCCGATTTAATGATAGAAAAAGGAGCATTGAGTGTCAGGGCGATAGCCTCTCATGCAATCTTGTCTGGCGAAGCTCATCAAAGAATAATAGATTCAAAATTAGAAGAATTAGTCGTTACTGACAGTATTCCATTGAAAAGAGAAAACAGTAAAATAAAAGTTGTATCTTGCGCCCCCTTGTTCGCAAAGGTTATGAACAAGGTAAACACAAATGAGTCCATTAGTGGACAGTTTTTAATGTAATCAATAAACCAAATTAATTTTAATTATTTAAGCAAATGCAATCAATTACAATCAAAGGATCTAAAAGAGAAAACGTAGGAAAAAAAGCTACAAAAGCACTACGTAATGCTGATAAGGTTCCATGCGTTCTATATGGCGATGGGGAACCAGTACACTTTTCAGTAGATGAGGCTATCCTCAAACCAATAGTGTATACACCTAAAATCTATATGACGCATATTGATTTAGGTGAAGGTAAAGAATACGAAACTATTTTACACAAGTTACAGTTTCATCCAGTAACTGATAAAATATTACATATTGACTTTTATCAATTAAGAGAAGGTAAAGAGTTGACACTTAATGTACCAATCAGAATTCTTGGAGATGCAGTTGGTGTTAAAAATGGAGGAACATTTATGTTTACGAGAAGAAAGATATCAATCACTTCAATACCAAAAAATATTCCTGACTTTATTAAAGTAAATATTGAAGCCTTAGATGTTGGAGGTAGTTTCTCGATTGGAGATCTTGAAGACATGGATGGCTTAATTACTGAAGATTCAGACGATACAGTAATCTGTAGAATTGCTGCACCAATGACAGAAATAGTAGAAGAAGTAGAAGAAGATGTATTAGCTGACGGAGAAGAAGGAGAAGAAGGAGCTGAAGGTGAAGAAGGAGAAGCTGCAGAAGGAGCTGAAAAAGAGGGAGATACTCCTAAAGAATAGATAAATTAAAAAACTTCTGATATATTATCAGAAGTTTTTTTAAAATATATTGCTAAAAAATGAAAAAGGTATATATTTGCATCCGCTTAACGGCGAAATAACTTTTGCTAAAAGATGCAATTAGGTACCTTAGCTCAGTTGGTAGAGCAATGGACTGAAAATCCATGTGTCCCTGGTTCGATTCCTGGAGGTACCACAAAAAAACGCTACATTATTTGTAGCGTTTTTTTTATTTTATAGAAAGCCTTCTTGAGAGTTGTTTTCAATTTCTATGTCATTAATATTAGCGATTTTATAGCCTTCTTTAAAAATAGCAGCTTTATTAGATTTTCCTTCTATGATTATAGTTAAAGGTTCTTTAAACTGAATGTGGCGTAAAAAAGTATCTTCATAAGCAGCATCTTGCTTGTCAAGATAAGCCACATCAAAGAACCCATCATTAATAAATGGATTAATGGTTAGATAACCTACTTTAAAAGAGGTCAAATTCTGAAAAAAATGAGTACCTTGACTCGGGTCAATTCGATAATCTTCTAGTCCTGATTCCACAATAACTCTAGCTGATGAAATTTGTGACCATTTAACAGGAATCCCAAGCCATGAATCACTAGAACCCCATCTTCCAGGGCCAACTAGCACATATTTTTTCCCTAATTCTTCAAATTTATTGTTAATGCTTTCAACTGCTAAAGCAATCTCTTTAGTCTTAGCTTTGTCAAAACTATCTGGTTTTACATATACTAAATCGGTAATGTTTTCATATTTCCCATTTCCTAAAGCCGACTCACTATAAATGATAGTATCAGAAGTGTCTAAATCATCATGTAATAAATTTGAAAAACTATCTTGTTCAACAATAGGTCGTATCTGTAAAAAACTGAACTGCTTAGGTTC
>DQTL01000001.1 GCA_015662775.1 Lutibacter sp. | reverse complement strand
ACTTGTTGGAGCTTTGCAACCTCCTCATTTTTAGAGTCTGAGATATACAGGATTAATGGCATTCATGTCGATGTGTCAGAAATGTTTATCGTCAGAAATACCTATGACCAAAAAGCATGGAACTATCTTATGCGACAAGGGAAATCTCAATTTAGTGAAGGTGGTTTAGCTCATGACGTTATCAATGCTGTAGCAGATTATGGTATTGCTCCCCAAAGTGCTTTTTTAGATATTTACGGTAAAAATAGCACTTATAATCATACTGTTGTAATACCTAAAGTAAAAGAAATCTTAGATGCTTACATTAAAAATGGCAAAGATTCAAAACACCCTAATTGGAAAAATGATGTAGCTTTGATTTTAGATAAAGAGATTGGTAAAAAAACGATCAAGTTTATGAAGAATGGTGTTAAATATAATCCAATATCATATAGGAAATTTTTGAAAATTATACCTGATGATTATATCAGCATTACATCCTTTACTCATGAAGATTACTATACGAAATTTGTTCTTAACATTCCAGATAATTTTTCTAATGGAAGTTTTTATAATGTTCCTTTGGATGATTTAGTTAACATAACAAAAAATGCCCTGCAACAAGGTTTTACTATTTCACTTGATGTAGATGTTTCTGAAAAAACCTTTATAACTAAAACAGGTGTAGCTACTTTGCCAATAAAAAATTCTAAAACTAGTATACCAGAAGAAATTGAAGTTACCGATCAACTAAGACAACAAGAATTTGAAAATTTCAACACAACCGACGACCACCTAATGCACATTACAGGAATTGTTGAAGATGCAAAAGGCACTACCTATTTTAAAGTTAAAAATTCTTGGGGTGGAAATAGTCAGCGTGTAGGAAATAATGGCTACATTTACATGTCCGTACCCTATTTTAAGATGAAAGCAATCTCCATATTGCTTCACAAAGATGCGTTAAGCAAAAAAATGAAACAAAAAATAAAACTATAGTATTGTACGTAATAATTGATATAGAAACAACGGGAGGGCAATACAACCAAGAAGGTATTACAGAGATTGCAATTTATAAATATGACGGACACGATATTGTCGATAAGTTTGTCAGTTTAGTGAATCCACAAAGACCCATACAAGCTTTTGTGGTAAACCTAACTGGTATATCAGATAAAATGGTCAAACGTGCCCCAAAATTTGAAGAAGTAGCCAAGCGAATAATTGAAATCACAGAAAATTGTATTCTAGTTGCCCACAATGCAAGCTTTGATTATAGAGTTCTTAGATTAGAGTTTAAAAGATTGGGGTATGATTATCAGCGAAATACACTTGATACAGTGGAGCTCAGTAAAGAATTAATTCCTGATCTTCCTTCATACAGCTTAGGTAAACTTTGTAAATCTGTTGGAATACCAATTGCAAACCGGCACAGAGCAGATGGCGATGCTTTTGCTACCGTAAGTTTATTTGAATTATTATTACAAAAGGACGTCAATAATAAAATCATTAATCAAAGTATAAAAGATTTTTCAGAGGTTTATAAAAAAGAAAAGATTAATTCTATAATTAGTAAAACACCGACTACCAGTGGTGTTTTTTACTTGCATCAAGAAAATGGAAGGGTTATGTATATTGGTAAGGGGAAAAATATGCGTAGTAAAATTAGCCAATTATTAGCAAAAAAGTCCAAAAAAATTAAAACAATCCAAAGCAAATTAGCTTCTGTAAGTTTTGATAAATCTGGAAATTATACATTAGCTAGACTTATCTTTAATCAAGGAATCGCCAAACACAAACCACGATATAATAGTAATTACTACCATCTATCAAGACCTGTTACTTTTGAAAATGACAATATGCTAGTAATATGTGAAGGAAGAAAAATTGGGGAAAAGTCTGTTGTTTTAGTTATAGAAGGAAAGCTTCAGGGTTTTGCCTTTACTAATTTAGAAAAACAAATCACAGATTTATCTATACTTAATAAGCTTATGCTACCACTTGACGATACATTAGATAATCGATTTATTGTAAAATCGAGTATTGATTTAAAAAGGATTAAAGAAATTGTGAAACTCTAAAAAACAAGTTGTGAGTACTAATACCAATTGGAAAAAAAAGACGCACGACATCATTTACGAAGCAGACACACCTGCTGGTAAATTATTTGATCTTATTCTATTATTTTTAATTATAGCAAGTATTGTACTTGTTATGTTAGAAAGTGTAGAAAGCTACGGAGCTAAGTACGTTACATTTTTTAATAATGCTGAGTGGGCAATTACTATCTTATTTACACTAGAGTATTTTGCAAGAATTATCACCATAAAGAAACCAAAAGCATATATTTTTAGTTTTTATGGAATTATTGATTTCTTATCCACTATTCCTAAATATTTATCATTTTTCTTTGGTGGGGCACATGCTTTAGTTGCTTTACGAGTCCTGAGACTTTTACGAGTTTTTAGAGTTTTAAAGCTCGCACGGTTTATTAGTGAATCTGAAGGTTTAATTAAAGCTTTAAAAGCAAGTAGAGCTAAAATAGCTGTTTTCTTGCTCGCTGTTTTAAGTATAGCCGTTATTCTAGGAAGTCTTATGTATCTAATTGAAACCAACCAAGATAGTGGTTTTGACAGCATTCCAAAATCCGTTTATTGGGCAATTGTTACTTTGACCACAGTTGGTTATGGCGATATTGCTCCTGCAACCCCATTTGGGCAGTTTATCGCCTCTGTTGTAATGATTTTAGGTTACGCCATTATCGCAATTCCAACCGGTATTGTATCGGCAGAATACACCAAAAATAATAAAGTACACACCAATACCCAATCTTGTCCGCATTGTATGGCATCTAACCATCTTGACGAAGCAGATTTTTGTTACAAATGTGGTGAAGAATTAAATTAATTTCTTTTAAGATTCTCCCCTTTGGGGAGTTAGAGGGAAAGTAAAAAAAGGCAAGCGACCTACATCACACCGCTACGACCTAATACCTTTGCTGCGTTCCCGCCCTGGAGGATTCAAAGGGAGCTGGTTGTGTAGGACTTGCCTCAGTGTGCAAATATACTATTTTAATTCAGAATTAAGAATGTAGAATTAAGAATTATTCATAGGTTTTTTATTTTTATTGATTGAAATAATAATAAAGAAATATCAAATTCTGCGTTCCTTATTATAAACCTGAGATCGACCTAAGCTTTACTATACAGAATGCAAAGAAAAGGTGAGATTTGAAGAATAAATTTTAAGGAATAACGAGTT
>DQTL01000227.1 GCA_015662775.1 Lutibacter sp. | reverse complement strand
GGTTCGGTTCCTCGTTCCATCGCTGACCCGGTGACTTCTAACCGTTCTAACATCACAGGTTTTCTTAACATGCTCACAGCAGCTAAAGATGCAGGCATCAAGCGTTTTGTTTATGCATCTTCGAGTTCTGTCTACGGCGACTCAAAAGAACTACCTAAAGTAGAAGAACGCACGGGTAATCTCCTCTCTCCGTACGCAGCTATGAAAATGACCAACGAACTTTATGCAGGTGTGTTTCAAAAGACCTACGGTATGGAAACACTGGGCTTACGCTACTTTAACGTCTTTGGAAGAAGACAAGATCCAGATGGTGCCTACGCAGCGGTCATCCCTAAATGGGTTGCTTCATTGTTAACGGGAGAAGATGTTTACATCAATGGTGACGGAGAAACAAGCCGCGACTTCACTTACATAGACAATGTCATACAGATGAACCTCTTAGCAGGAACTACAGAGAACACAGAAGCATTTGGTGAAGCTTTCAACGTAGCTGTAGGAGGAAGAAACACGCTTAATGAACTTTATGCTCTTATAAACAAAGAACTCAACACACACATAGACTCTTTCAGCAAAAAAGAAGCCATCTACCGTGATTTCAGAGCAGGTGACATTCGTCATTCCAATGCCAACATTAGTAAAGCACAAAACTTTGTAGGGTATTCTCCGACACATGATATCTATCAGGGGATGGAAGAGGCTATTGAATGGTATATTGAGAGTATTGGAGAAAAAAAGTAGTCATGAATAATTTAACTGACCAAACCCAAATTCCTAGACTCTTAATTATGAATGGAATGCTTTCATGAAAATAGAAAACAATATCATAGTTTATGACGATGGAGAGATTGAATTAGAGATTTCAATGAAGAATGAGACTATTTGGTTAAGTCAAAAACAGATAGCAGAACTTTTTGAAGTTACTATACCTAATATCAATATGCATATAAAAGCTATTTTTAAAGAAAAAGAACTTGAAAAATATGCAACTATTCAGAAATTCTTAATAGTTCAAAAAGAGGGAAACAGAGAAGTTTCAAGAAATGTCGAACATTATAATTTGGATATGATTTTATCTGTTGGGTATAGAGTAAACTCACATAAAGCAACAAAATTTAGACAATGGGCAACAAAGGTTTTAACGCAATATATACATTCTGGCTACACTATAAATAGCGAAAAGATAACGAATGAACGATTTAAAGAGTTAGAACTCGATGTTAGTGTTTTAAAGCAAAAAGTCAACAAGATAGATAGTCTTGTTATAGATAATACATTGGACACAAAGCAAGGTGTTTTTTTCAACGGTCAGATCTTTGATGCCTATGTGTTGATGTCGTCACTTATTAAAGAAGCAAAAAAGTCTGTGGTGCTCATAGATAATTACATCGATGAGACTACCTTGGTACATTTAAGTAACAAAGCGCCTAAGGGTGTCTCTATAACTGTTTTAACGAAGGTTGTAAGTAAAGGGTTAAGGCTAGACCTAAAGAAGCACAATAAGCAATATGCGACAATAGAAGTGAAACAACTTAAGCATGCACATGATAGATTTTTGCTCATCGATGAAAAGATCTATCATTTGGGTGCTTCGTTGAAAGACCTGGGTAAAAAATGGTTTGCATTTTCTCTTATCGAAGAAGATGTATTTGAACTCAAAAAGAAGATTGGAGAGGTGTTGGATGAACAGTAATTATTGTTATCACCTGTCCCCTTTAACTCTTAGTTATAACAAGAGAAGAGGGGTTGGGGTTCACCTGACCCTTATGTTTCAAGATAGAAAAGACATGAAAAAATGATTTCTACAATCAAAAATAAATTTACATCAGATTTGCATTTAAAGGAAATAATGAATGGAGCCAGTTCAAATTTTATAATACAAATATTTGGAATTCTATTAGGCTACTTAGTTGTTTTTGTAATATCTCATTTTTATGGGGTAAAAGGTTTGGGAATTTTTACTTTGAGTTTTGCAGTAGTTAATATTTTTATTCTTTTAGGAAAAGGTGGTCTGGATACAAGTATTGTTAAATTTATTTCTGAGAATATTGATTCAAAACAAATAAATATCAAAGAACTCTATTTATTAATTATTAAGTTAAGTGTTCCAATAAATTTAATATTAATTTTAATAATGTTTGTTTTTAGTCCTTACATTGCTCATAATATATTTGATAATCCAAACCTCACTCCGTATTTTCAGTTAATGTCGTTAGTTATCTTGCCAATATCACTTCGCTCAATAAATGCAAATGCATTAAGAGGCTTAAAGAAGATCAAAATATATTCACTTTTACAAAATGTTTTTATACATTTATTTTTTATTATGGGTATATTTTTAGTAAATGTTTTTACAAATACAATTGAGTATCTTATATTATCATATGTCTTTTCATCATGGTTAGTATTTACAATTAGTAGTACAAGTTGGTATAAAAATATGAAAAAACTTACTACTGGTACAACTAAAAGTGGTATAAAAAATATATTAAAAGTATCAATACCAATGTTACTTACTAGCTCTTTAATGCTCGTTATTACTTGGACTGACTCAATAATGTTAGGCATTTTTTGTTCAGAGATAGAAGTTGGCTTGTATAGTATTGCAATGAAAATTGCAACTTCTTCACTAATTATATTAATGGCATTTAGTTCAATTCTTGCACCTAAAATTGCACAAGCTTATGGTAATAATGATTTAATTTTATTAAGATCTCTTATTCAGAAAACGAATAAGCTAATTATAACTATCTCTTTACCAACTATAGTTATTCTAATTACAATTACACCATACTTATTATCATTTTTTGGTGAAGAATTTAAAGTTGCATATAGTACTTTTTTAATATTGATGGTTGGAATGATATGGAAAGTTTTTTTTGGTGTATCTGAATTTATATTGCAAATGACAAATAATCAAAGAAGTGTTGCTGTATTTTCATTTATAGGTGTTATTATAAACATAATACTAAATTTAGTTCTGATTCCTAGGTATGGTATTGATGGTGCAGCAAGTGCAAGTATAGTTAGTATTATAATGATGAATTTGCTATTTTACTTTAGAATGTATTCTACTTTTCATATTCATATATTTTTTAATAAAAACAATCAATTATGAAAAATATTCAAAATAAAAATCACCTTATTAAATTAAGTAGAATTGTTGGTGGAAGCAAATGGTTATTACTAATTATTGGTTTATTTGGATTTGGAATATTAAATCGTGGTTTTGCATATATTGGCTATTATCC
>DQTL01000232.1 GCA_015662775.1 Lutibacter sp. | reverse complement strand
ATTAAGCTCAAGATTACTACATCCAAAAAAAGCATTTTCCATTGAAGACCATGTTTGATCTCCCCAATGATTAATAGTTATTATTTTTTCTTTATCACCATTATTATTAAAATACATTCTTGGAAACTGTCCTTTTATTTTAATTATATATTCACCTGTAGTTCCGTAATTATGTGTAATATCTCCCGTTATTCCAAAATCATCATAAGCACCATCATTTTCCCAATCTACATCATAACTATATGTTTCTCCAGAGTAAGTAGGTATTGTAATAGATGTATTATTCGATGTACCTATATTATCTGTTTTCCATGTAGTTATAAAATCATTTGAAAGAAGAACATCTACAGATGAAACCCAAGAACTTCTTCCGTAAGTACCTACAATTAATTTCTTTTCTATAGTATTAATCTCTAAATCAAATATAGGCACATTTGGTAGGTTAGTGTCAAAAGGTTCCCAGCTAGTCATAGTGTCATCCATGTGATAAACACCTAAAGATGTACCTAAAAACAAATCATTATTAGTACTTAAAGGATAATGTTTTATAATAAGTTTTTGTTCAAACAAAGGGATATTTGCTGTTATATCTGTAAAATGATCACCTCCATCTGTAGATTTTAAAACTTTCCCATTATACCAACCTTCATTAGCTGTAAGATAAATAAAATCTGAATTATCATTATTAACTTCAATAGATGTAATATTATGAGGAGCAGTATAAATTAAAGAAAAGGTTACACCTGAATTCGTACTTTTATAGAGTTCTCTTTTAGAAGAAGCAAAAATAATGTCATTATTGTTAGGGTTAATTTCTAAACAATCTATATTGAAGTTAAATGCACTTGTAGTTATTGCTTGCCAGTTATTATTAATAAGTTTGTATAGTTTATCGTATCCAGCAAATAATTCACTTTGAGAATTTATTACTAATGGTGTTATCCAATTACCTTGAATTCCACTAGGGTTTACTACACTATAATTTAAGGTAATTCCTGCATCTGTTGTAATATTTAACCAACCACCATTTTGAGAAAAACCATAATAAGTACCTGGTGTGTTTGGGTCAACAGCACAATCCATACCGTCACCACTATGATAATAATACCAAGTACCATTATTTAGTGTAAAACCACCATTATCTTGAAGTCCTCCTACTATTTTAGTTGCAGATTGTTCTTCATTTGCAATTCTGTAAAATTGACTAATAGCAAGTCCATCGTTGAGCCCTGAAAAATTGATTCCGTTATCTGTAGATTTATATATACCACCATCACTACCACAAAAAAGATCACCATTAAAATATCTTAAAAAATGAATATCTGCATGAGTATAAGCAGGTCCGTTTATATTATACCATTCATTAATTTGTGTGAAATCATTACCACCATTAGTAGATTTCCAAATGTCTAAAACACCAACAAAAACTGTATTTTGATCTGTATCTGAAACTGTTATAGCGAAATCATACCAAGCTTGAGTACTTCCTCCAAAAATATCATCTGTTTCTAAAGTTTGTGTGAAAGAATTTCCACTATTGGTAGATTTATATACACCTTGAAAACTATTATCTAAATTAGCACTTAATAAATAAACAATATCATTGTTAGAGGGAGTTATATCAATAGCAAACCTAGAAGATGTAGCAGGAAGTCCTGATGTAATCTGTGAGAATGTATCTCCTTCATCTGTAGATTTATAAAATTTATCTTTACTAACAGCATAAATTACACTAGGATTATTGGGTTTTATTTTTAAATCAATAATATTATCGCTTAATATATTAACCCAATTTAATCCTGCATCTATTGATCTATAGACGCCAGTATTAGTTGCTACCCATATCATATTACTATTGTTAGGGTTTATGTAAATTTCGTTAGTTATATTTCCAGTAAAATCTGATGATGGATTAGACCAAGTAATTCCTCCATTAGTAGATTTTAATACACCAATACTCAGAGTGTTATAATTATCATCATCTCCTGTTGAAATATAAATTGTATTTGAATCATTAGGGTCAATAGCAATACCAGAAACACCTATTTGATATAGATAATCTGTTAGAGGAGTCCAAGAAGCCCCTGCATTGGTAGATTTCCATAAACCTCCAGAAGGAGCACCAACATAGTACGTATTAGGGTTATTAGGGTCAACAATAATAGTATTTATTCTGCCTTGTCCTTGCTTAGGGGTTACAGTAGTAGGTCCTATACTTTGCCAATTACTTGCTAAAGATGGAACTAACAGACTAGAAGAAGAAGAAGAAGAAGAAGAAGTTCTAGTTCTATTGTTTGTTTGCCAATAATCCCAAGTATGATTAACTAGGTATCCGTTTTGATCTAAAGATGATTTCCAGCGTTCTTGAAATCTTTTAAAAGGTTTATAGCCACTTCCTTTTTTATTTTTATCATGAGTAAGCCAATATGAATTAAAAGCATCTGAAATTTCTTGAAAAGTAAATTCTGTTTTATTTTTGTTTTTTTTGAGTTCAAGCATCCAAGGAGAACTTGAACTAAATTGTGCTGATAAATTAAAAGAAATCATTACAATAATAAGAAAAATTTGTTTCATAGTTTTTTGTTATATGGTTTTTTTACATTGTAAAAAAACAGTTATTTAGATACAGGAAATAAAAAAATTAAAATTTATTTGCTTTATTTTTTGTAAAAATAAGAAATTTATTTTTTTATAAACAAAACGAATTTATAAACGTACTGTTTAAATTTATAAGTATTCTATTACGATGAAAAATTCGATTAAAACTTAGCTCCTTTCTTGGAGAAATTTATTTTTTGGGTATTACTACAGGTTTCGTAAACTGTTTTACTGGTCGCAAAAGCAGTAAAAAAACGTATTTTAATTAATTATCAAAATTTAGGTTTAATAGCTGTGT
>DQTL01000327.1 GCA_015662775.1 Lutibacter sp. | reverse complement strand
TCCAATAAAACTATATTGTAAAACTTGACCTTTTTTTGCTCGAATGGAATAATTCCCATCAAAATCAGTTTCGGTTCCTGTATTGGTGCTTTTTATCAATACACTAACGCCTGGAAGTGGACCTGTTTCATCAGAAACTGTACCTGTAATTGTTTTTTGTGCAAAAGTAATTTGCATACTAAACGCTAGTAATAATGTTAAAAACACTTTGTAATATTTTTTCATTTAAAAATTATTTTGGATTAATACTAAAGTAACCATATATCACTATAATCGAAATCTTCATACGGTTGATTAAAACTTGTTTGCAAATATCTTAAATTTTTGTTAATAAGTACTGTTTTAGATTATTATTTTCAAAATCTTTTGTGAAGTACTAAACTAATATAGATATGTGTAATTTTATAAATAAAACACGACTAATATCAAATAATTCAAAAGGTATGTATATGAAATATTTTGCTATTATAATTTTGTTTGGTTTTCTTGCTTGTTCAAAATATCAAGACAATAAACCAAATACTATAATTCAAGAAGGTTGGAGTGTGTCAGAAGATGAACTAGTTGGATCACTTGATCCTTTTCCGCTTATTATTGAACCAAATCTAAGTAATGTGTCAGATATTTTATCCCTTTCAGATGATGCTTCTGTTGCAATTGTTTATTTTAATGATCAAGTAAACATTTATCCACTCAGTTATATTCATAGATTTGAAGTGATAAATGATAGAATAAATGATAAACGATTTGCAATAACATTTTGTCCCATCACTCAAAGTGTTATTTGTGTTAATAATGAAGAACAGAATAGTTTTTTATCTCTACGTGCTTCTGGGATACTTTATAAGGAAAACTTGGTCATGTATAATGAAAATTCTCAATCCTTTTGGTCGCAAATGTACCTGTTAGGGATTAAAGGAGCTTTTTCAAATACGGAGCTAAAATCTCTTAGTATGTTTGAGACAACATGGTTAGTAGCCAAAACCTTTTTCCCTGAAGCAAAGGTTTTCTATGATGAAAGAAGTATTCATAATGATAAAACAATTCCTAAAAATGAAAGAGTATTTGGAGTCATTGAAAATTTATTTTCAAAAAAAGTATACATATATCAATATAGTGATTTTTTAAATAGCACTAAAATATATTACCCAGAAAGCATTAATAAGTTTATAGTTGTTGGAAATGCTGAACTAAATTACATAGCTGCATTTATCATTAATGAAAATAATGCTTTTACGCCACTTCAAAACTCTTTTCCTGATATTATGGAAGATAGTCATGGAAATACATGGAACATTTTTGGAATAGCGACAAAAGGGCCAAATGCTGGAGATAGATTAAAAACCCCATTCAATTATTTAGCATCTTGGTGGGCTTGGAAAAGCTTTTACAAACAATTTGAATTTATAGAATATCACCAAATAAAAAAGGGCTACCAAATGGTAGCCCTTTTTAAAATCAAATTGATAAAATATTAGTTTCCAGCACCATTAATGTCCCAGAAAACTCTAGATGATTTTTTGTCACCACCCATAGCAGCACTAGCTGCATCATAATTGTCACCATTTAATTGAGCATCATCATTTCCATAGATGTAACGTCTAGGAACTGCTTCTCCAGAAACTTCTGGTCTATGCATTGTATTCGGAAAATCAAGTAATCTCCAAGAAGACCATGCTTCAAAACCTCTTCCATAAAGAGAAATATACTTTTGGTTTCCGATTACTTCTTTCCATGTCGCTCCTGCAGTTGCATAAGCAACACTTGCCTGAGATAAATAGGTGTCAGCGTCAGCTTGTGTGCCACCCCAATATATAATTGAAGCAGAAACACCTGCGTTGTAATAATTCTCAGCACTACCACCGATTAAATTTCTTTCTACAGCTTCGGCAAGTAAAAATTGTACTTCTGAGTAACTCATCAATACACCTTCCATATCGGGTGTATGCCATTTTTCACCTATGTGAGTGAAATCTACGTAAGAACTACCGCTACCATAAGTACCACCAACGTAACCAGTAGCAATATTATCTTGCATATATACAGGAGTTCTAGGATCGTTTAAAGGAAGAATTAAATCAACAAAAGTATTTGCTAATACATAATCATTACGACCAGATTCAACTAAATTACCCCATATAGGATTATTATTAGGAGGAGTTGCTTCAAAAGGAAAAACAAAGTTATCAGATTTTGCACCAAAGACACCTGCTGACAACGCAGCACTAGCTGCAGTAGCTGATCTTGCATGATCAAAATCATCTGTACGTACAGCCATTCTAAGTTTTAATGAATTACCAAATTTTTTCCATTGTGAAACATCACCACCATAAAAAAGGTCAGCTCCACCAAAAGAATCACCACCTGCGTTCAAAAGAGATAAAGCAGCGTCTAAACGAGAAAATAAATCAGCATATATAGCTGCATCATCATCGTAAGCAGGAGTCAAGTTGTCAAGTCCTTGTAATGCTTCCGTATAAGGAACATTACCATAACTATCAACTATAATAGTCCAAGTAAATACTTCCATTAATTCAATAATTCCCGTTTGAGTATCTCTAGTTTGAGCAGAAATAAATTCATCTGCAGCAAGTATTTCCTTCGCTTCTTTTAAATCGATAAGTACATCTCTATAAAGAAATATAGTCATATTACCGCCAATATCTCTTGTTATAAAGTCATAATTAGACTCATCTGTATATTGAGTTTGAGTCCATTGCTGAGCTAATAATTTATAAATGTT
>DQTL01000046.1 GCA_015662775.1 Lutibacter sp. | reverse complement strand
CAAAAATATAACTTCGAATTGATTAAAAATTCGTTCAAACTGTAAACAAAGCTTAGGTCGAACTCAGGTTAATAAATAGGACTATGAGCGGTCTGCAAGACCGATCGAGTAGTCCATGTTGCATTATTATGGGTTTTTCATAAAGTTGATGATTTCCAGTATTATTTTAAAGCAGTATTTTTTACTTTTCAAATACTTTTAAAAACCATGTCAAAGTTTTAAACTTTGACATAGTTTACTTAATTAAATAGATTTATGAATTAATTATCCTCTTAATTCTGCTCCAAACTGTTTAGTGTATGTTTGAACTAACTTTTGCATTACTTTATCAATCATTTTGTCGTTAAGTGTTTTGTTTTCATCTCTTAACACAAATGACAAAGCATAAGATTTTTTACCTTTTGCTAAGTTTTTACCTTCATACACATCAAAAAGATTAACTTCTTTTAATAATTTCCTTTCGGTTTGAAAAGCAACTTGATACAATTCATTATATGTTACTTCGGTATCTAATAACAAGGCTAAATCTCTTTTTACACTAGGGAATTTAGGAGAAGCCTGTACTTTAATTAGGTGATTTTTAGATTTTTCAAATAGTCTTTCAATGTCAATATCTGCAAAAAGAACCTCTTGTTTAATTCCGAAGCTTTTTAAAATAGTTCTTTTTATGACTCCTAATTCAGCTACTTTTACTTTCCCATCAGAAAGAGCAATCCCTTCAGAAAAAATATCATTTTTTGTGGGTTTTGTTTTGTAATTAACAATACCTGATTTCTGTAAAAGAGCGATAACACTCGCTTTTAAATAAAAGAAATCGGCTTTTTGATCAGTAACTTGCCAATGATTTTGAGACTGATTGCCAGTTACATATAAAGCTAAATGCTTTTCTTCTTCATATTTATCTTGGTATTTATGGTAGGTTTTTCCGAATTCAAAAAAGCGTAAATTGTTTTGTTGTCTGTTGTTGTTGTAGGCAATACTTTCTAAACCTCCAAAAAGCATGGATTGACGCATGGCTTCTAAATCAGAACTTAAAGGATTGAGCATCATTACAGAAACATCGTCGTTTAGTTTGTCAGATAATTCAGTATACACAGGCTTTGTTAAAGAATTTGCCATGGTTTCAAAATAACCTTGAGAAACCAATTGATTGGCAAGATTGTTTTCATATTTCTGCTTATCAAATTCAGTAAAAGAAATAGAGGTGTTTAATTTTTGAGAAAACTCAATATTGTTATAGCCATAAACTCTTAAGATCTCCTCAATTACATCAGCTTCTCTTTGTACATCTACTCGGTAAGAAGGTATGGTTAGTCCAAGAATTTCCTCCGTTTCGCTATTAATCTTTATATCTAATGAAGCAAGAATATTTTTAATAGTCTCTTTATCAATTTTTTGACCTATTAAACGATTGATGTTATTATAACTAACAACTACTTCAAAATCTTTAAATCTTTCGGGATAGTAATCTTGAATATCAGATGAAATGTTTCCACCAGCTATTTCAAGAATTAACAAGCTAGCTCTTTTTAATGCATATTTTACAAAATTGACATCAATACCACGTTCAAATCGAAAAGAAGCATCTGTGTTTAAAGCATGTCTTTTAGCGGTTTTACGAATTGAAACTGGATTAAAATAAGCACTTTCTAGGAATATACTTGTCGTATGTTCTGTGACACCAGAGTTTAATCCACCAAACACACCACCAATACACAGTGGGTTAGAATCTGCATCGCAAATCATAATATCTTCTTCGTGTAGTGTTCTTTCTACAGCATCTAGCGTAATAAATTTTGTGCCTTTTTCTAATGTTTTGACAATAATTTTATCTCCTTTAATCTTGTTTGCATCAAAAGCATGTAAGGGTTGCCCAAGCTCATGCATCACATAATTAGTGACATCAATAATGTTGTTTTTTGGTGTTAAACCAATAGATTTTAAACGATTTTGCAACCATTTAGGGGAATCTTTTATTTCAATATCTGTAATTGTAACACCAGCATATCTTGGAATTAGATTTTTATCGGCAACATCAATAGTTATTTTTCTGGTTCGAGTAGTTACGTGAAAATCCATGACGGAAGGAGAGACCAGCTTTAAACTAACTCCTTGTTGTTGTAAACCAGCTTTTAAATCTCTTGCAACACCATAATGACTCATGGCATCAGCACGGTTTGGAGTTAGACCTATTTCAAAAACTTGATCTGATTCTATATTGAAAACAGAAGCCAATTTTTCGCCATTTTTTAAAGAATCATCAAGAATCATGATACCATCATGACTAGTTCCTAAACCGAGTTCGTCTTCAGCACAAATCATCCCAAAACTATCTTCGCCACGAATTTTCCCTTTTTTAATAGGAAATGATTTTCCTTTTTCATCATAAAGAATCGTACCTATTGTAGCAACAGGTACTTTTTGACCAACGGCAACATTAGGTGCTCCACAAACAATTTGTGTTGCTTTTCCATCACCTAAATCAACAGTTGTAAGACTTAACTTATCTGCATTTGGATGCTTTTCACAAGTTAAAACCTCACCGACAACAAGCCCTTTTAGACTTCCTTTGATTGATTCAAAATTTTCAATACCTTCAATTTCTAAACCTAAATCAGTCAGTAAATTACCTGCTTTTTCAGCTTCCCAATCAATGTTGATAAATTGCTTTAACCAGTTATATGCGATCTTCATATTCTTTATATATTTTTTTCGAAATGCAAAGATAATACTTTAGTTGAAAAGTAGCTGAAGTTAAAAGTATAAACTTGATAATGTTTTGTAAAGTCTCTAAAGTTAAAAGTATAAATTTATGTTTTGTGAGCAGATAGGTTTTGTTTCTAGCTAAGTTTTAAAGTTGTCAGTAAAGAGAAGTATGTGTACATTTACAATCTCTAAAAGTTATTTAATATGAAGGAATATAAATTTATACATCAAAAATTAACTCCAATAAAGCGAGATGCAGACTTTGAAGATTTAATAAATTCGTATGCTAAAATGGGTTGGCGAGTTGTCAATACTTTTGTACATAGAGGTATTGTTAAAGCTATTTTAGAACGTGAGAAAAAAGAGTAGTGGGTCATATATTTGAGTTTTCATGTGTTGATGGTTCTAAAATAATTTAATGTTAAATCTAATGCTTTTTAAGGATAATTTTCAGAATAATTAATTAATGTCTGTCATCTTGTCATTCGTTTTACTTTGGTATTTTTTTTGTCAAACACTCTTTATCAATTATAAAATAATTTAAACAGATAAATATGTCAAAAGGAAACATCAATATTTCAACAGAAAATATTTTTCCAATTATTAAGAAATTTCTTTATTCTGATCATGAAATATTTTTACGTGAATTAGTTTCAAATGCTACGGATGCAACACTAAAACTACAACACTTAATTAGAATAGGGGAAGCAAAAGGAACATTTGCTGATCCATTGATTGAAATTAAGATCAATAAAAAGAAAAAAACGCTTCATATCATTGACAGAGGAATTGGTATGACCGAAGATGAAATTAAAAAATACATCAATGAAATCGCTTTTTCTGGGGCTGAGGAATTTGTAGAAAAATACAAAGATAAAATTGAAGATAGTGGTATTATTGGTCATTTTGGACTTGGTTTTTACTCTTCTTTTATGGTAGCCGACAATGTAGAAATACTGACAAAATCTTATAAAAAAGGTGCTCAAGCTGTTAAGTGGAAATGTGATGGAAGTCCTGCTTATACCATTGAAAACATTGATAGAAAGGAAGTAGGTACAGAAATTATATTACATATTTCTAAAGATGAAAAGGAGTTTTTAGAAGAAAATAAAATAAATGAATTGTTGACCAAGTACAATAGGTTTATGCCAATACCTATTAAACATGGGACACGTGAAGAAGCAAAAACAATAGGCGAAGGAGATGATGCAAAAGAGGAAAAGTATACGGTTGATAATATCATCAACAATCCAACACCAGCATGGACCAAAAAACCTACTGACTTAAAAGACGAAGATTACAAAAGTTTTTATAGAGAATTGTATCCTATGCAATTTGAAGAGCCTTTGTTTAATATCCATTTAAATGTAGATTATCCATTTAATTTGACGGGAATTTTATATTTCCCAAAAATTACTAAAAATATGGATATACAAAAGGATAGAATCCAACTCTATCAAAATCAAGTATTTGTAACAGATAATGTAGAAGGAATTGTGCCAGATTTTTTACAAATGCTACGAGGTGTTATTGATTCACCTGATATACCTTTAAATGTTTCTAGAAGTTACCTACAAGCAGATGGTGCTGTTAAGAAAATTGCTGGTTATATCACCAAAAAAGTAGGGGATAAGCTAAATTCTATTTTCAAAAAAGATAGAAAAAGTTTTGAAGAAAAATGGGATGATATTAAACTGATCATAGAATACGGTATGTTGTCTGAGGATAAGTTTTTTAGTAAAGCACAAAAATTTGCTTTGTATCCTGTTATTGATGGTGCAAATTATACTTTAGCAGAATTAATAGAAAACAGCAAAGAAAATCAAACAGATAAGGATGATAATTTGATTATTTTATATGCTTCAGATAAAGACCAACAACATTCTTATATTGAAACGGCACAAGCTAAAGGCTATAAAGTTGTTTTATTAGATTCACCCATAGTTCCTCATTTAATTCAAAAGTTAGAAACGGAAAATGAAAAAGTGAAATTTACTCGCGTAGATGCCGATTTTATTGATAATTTAATTAATAAAGACGAAACAAAAATTTCTAAATTATCAGATGATGATAAGACAAAATTAGAAACAATTGTAAAAGAAGTTGTACCTGCTGCAAAATACACCGTACAAATGGAAGCATTAGATTCTACTGAAAATCCTTTTATTATTACGCAACCCGAGTTTATGCGTCGTTATAAAGAAATGAGCCAAACAGGTGGCGGAGGCATAATGGGTATGGGAGAAATGCCAGAAATGTATAATCTTATTGTCAATAGCAATCATCCTTTAATGGATAAAATTTTAAAGGCAAAGAAGAATAAAGAAAAGTATGTTAACCAAGCTTTAGATTTGGCAAAACTCTCTCAAAATTTACTTACAGGTAAAGATATGACTGAGTTTATTAAACGTAGCTTTGAGTTGATGAAATAGAAAACTCCAATAAGATAAATAAAAAAATCCCCAAAGAAATTTGGGGATTTTTATTTATAACCTGAGTTCGACCTAAGCTTTACTATACAGAATGCAAAGAAAAGGTGAGATTTGAAGAATAAATTTTAAGGAATAACGAGTT
>DQTL01000247.1 GCA_015662775.1 Lutibacter sp. | reverse complement strand
GTGCGTGAAGCTGCACGATTACAATCATTTCCTGATGATTTTTATTTTGAAGGTCCGAGAACTGCTCAATTTAGGCAGATTGGGAATGCAGTTCCACCTAAAATGGCGGAGCAGATTGCAAAGAAGATAAAAGAAGTTATTTAGACTGCCAATATTTTCTCCATAATTTCTTGCGAAAGTTTTTTCTTATCAAAATCAGGAGAACCTTGCCTTGCATAAAATGCAGAAAATCTTGATTGAATATCTTTAAAAAAATAAATGGAAACAGTCATTTTCCCATGATATTCACTTATATCCTCTTTGCTAACAGTCGTTATATCTTGAAAATCAACTAAACTTTCTTCTAATTCTAAAAATCTAGGTAGAAAATGATATCTTTCTCCTTTTTTATTGGTAACGAATGATTGTATCAAACTATTAAAAGTATTAATTTTATTTTCTTTAGCTTTGATCAATTTTGCCAACTCTTCTTCATGATTAGATTTTTGATCAGCACTGGCAATATTTGTGTGGTCTTCTATTTTTTTTGTGTTTGTTTCAATTTTTTCTTTTGAATCATTAATTGATTGGTTCAAATCCAATGAGACAATTTTTATTAATTGAAAGTTTTCACATTGTTGAGATATGGTACATGCTGGTGTTAATACCAAATACTTTGATCCATCTTTATCAACAATATCACCAGGCCTAATAGATGTTTTTATTCTTGGGTATATATACATCTCTGCAGGGTCATATGTTATTCTTTCGGTACCACTTGCTTCTTCCATATATTCATATAAATGCGTAAGTGTATATCTTGATATTGCTTTTTCGATATCACAATTTTTACATTCTGCACTTAGCCAATATTCCATAGTTTTAGACAAATGCTCCCAAAATATACTATGAAGGTAATCATTTAAATGTCCTCTTGCCCCCAATACTTTTGTAATACCAGTATCATAAATCTTTTTGACTCTCTTAAGTAAATTATTAGTTAAATCATCTTCATCTTTTAAATGCAACTCTATAAATATATTATCATTGTCAAGCTCTACAATATGCTCATTTGATTTTCCTGTTACTACAAAAACTGGATATCGCATAGTTGCTTGTATAGAGTCTACCAGGTCATTGCCTTCTGGTGTATCAGACCCATGTGATTCAACACTAAGATTTAAGTCAATAAATACAGCATCAAAAAAATTATTACGTAGTCCTTCAATTGCTTCATCTTTGGTTTTAGCAATTAGCGGTGTGATTTTCACTGTCCCGCTTTCTTCATTAAACTCTTCTATTGCATCTTTGTAAAGCTCAATTTGATCATCTTCATCTTCAACAATAAAAATTTTAATTTCATCCATTCATATTCCTTTTCAAAAATTCTATATGTAATACAGTCCCATCATTACTTTCCATGATTGAAACTTTTGCAAAAGACCTTTTTAATGATTCTGCCGCTATAGACATTCCTAGCCCGGTTCCCCCATCTTTTAAGGTAAAGCCTGGGTCAAATACTCTATGGACAAATGATTTATCTATGCCTGGTCCATTATCAAAAAACTCTATAATGATATGTTTATCATCCTCCTCAGAAGTAATTTTTATAACTCTCACTTTTTCGTCTTTATCATTAATTAACCAAAATATAGAATTTTCTATAAAATTTGAAAAAGCTGTAATCAAATCAAATTCTCTACCATATATAACTAAATTTTTGTCTATATCATTTATAAAATTAATTTGATTTGACTCAAGTGAAGTTTCAAAAATTTCAGCTGCTTTATTTACACTTGAATAGATATTTGTCTTTTTACGATTAGGTAACCTACTCCTTGATAAAGGTTCTATTCGTTTAAATAGGTTTGATAATGCTTTGGAATGTGATATGACACTATTACTTCTATCAAGAATTTTATCGGACAATTCAGAATTAGGTTCTTGGGCAAATTTTTTGAGCCATTTGTTAATTCTTGGAGTTTGTTCATTAATATATCTTAATGATTTTCTCCCCTCATGTAAAAGTACATCTGTTAATTTTCCTAATGTAACTTGTCCTTGATAGATTGCTATTGTATGTTTTATATTTTCCAAATCTCTAACTTTACTTTTTTTCTCACTATCAATCATCTTAGTAATACTTGTTGATACAACTTCTGGAACACCTTCTTTTACTAACTTTTCTTTTACTTTATTTTTCAAAGTTGATAAATCAAATAAACTATCAAGAGAATCTTCTATATTAACTGTTTTTCTTCCTCTGTTTGTCTGCTGTCTAAAATCAAATCTTCTTTTTTGTAATTGGTTCATTAAAATATCATTACAAATACTTACCAAACCATTATAAAAAGCATTTTCTACTAATCCGTCTCTTGCACTTTTTTCCTGTAGGTTTGATTGCTCTTCATTTTCAATGCTGATAAATCCAACTATTTGATTCATACCAATATTATATGATGGATTTTGTACTCTACGTTTATCTAGATCTAGCCAATCATAACTTTTATCTCCGTAAGGTCGAATCCTAAATCCACCACGGTATATGCCGACTCCATATACGGAATCAAGGAGTTTTCTAGCTTCTAATTTACCAACATTGTATTCTTTCAGCCCTCTGTTGAGTAAATCTGTAATTGCTTCGGTATCTCTATCAAACACACGTAAATCAATTTCCACATCTCCACAATATGAACTATCCTCACCTAATTCAATTTGCTGATTTATTGCAATTGGTTTAATATTCATATTTTGATTTTCATAAAAAAGTTTTGCAGAGCCTGATGAGTCAATAGAACCATAAACCCTATAATCATAAAAATCTATAATCGGAAGTGGTTCAATCTTTTCTTTTATAGAATAATTTATAATAGTTCTTTTCGAATATTCTTTATGACAACCTTTAGTACATTTTGGAAAATTAATAAATTCTAAAAAGATATTGAATTTATCATTAGTATCTTTTATGATCGGTGATTGGAGTTTTTGTAGTTCTAGTTTTAGTTTTTGTAACTGTTTATTATTCCATAGAGAAACTACTTCCTCTTCTTTAATATTATAAGTACTAGATACAATTCTTACTCCGGAATCTTTTCCTTTTGATTGCTTAATTACTATATCTATATCTGAAAGAAATTCTGATTTTTCTATTTCATTAAAATCAAGTACAACAGAAGATTTATTTAAATTACTATCAACCGCTTCCATTAGCATTGCACTACCAAGAATACCTACTGCATATCGTCCTATCCCTTTACGGCCTTGGAATGCTCTTCCATTTGGGCTAAGTTTTTTGTCTTTCTTGTTTGATGTTGCAGGCACTAACCAAACATCTGTAATTGTATTTAATGACATACCATGTCCATCATCTGCAACAGTAATTGATAAAGTATTTTTAGATTGAATATACTCAAGAGTTATGTATGAATTATTTGCATCTGCATCATAAGAGTTTTTAACAAGTTCAATTATTGCAGCATGAATATCTTTTATTAAATCTTGTCCAATAGTCCGTAAAATTCTTGCAGCCGGTCTAATTTTATATATATCTATTTCTGTCATGCTACTTACCTTTTGAATATATTGTTAACTGAACTTATTAACTTATTTGAATATGATAAATTCCAAGCTTTCATTCGACTATGCCATTTCTTATTCAGTAAAAACTCATCCCATGTCAATTCTAAAATTCTTTCTAATTCGAAGTCATCAGTAAGTTTTGCAATAATAACATATTCGAATTTTTGTTTAGATGTCTCATTAGATTCCAGAGAGGGAAGTCCATAAAAGACACCAGTTGAACCTTTATTGGTAATG
>DQTL01000274.1 GCA_015662775.1 Lutibacter sp. | reverse complement strand
CTACTTAAAATCGAGGTCTTAAAGCCTCACAGAACTGTACGGAATCTGAGTAGAAAAGAGAGGGGATTTTCAATGTTGACGAGATCATAGTCTCTATGTATAAAATAACCTTAATCCTCTCCTTTGTGCTTTCTGTTTATTGTATAAATATATAAAATACAAACTTAAGAAGTGTAAAAATAATAAGGGTTTTAGTGCTTAACCCAAAGTGAAGTGCATTGAACAAAGTCCGCAAAATTTACAATTTTGCGTGTCTATTAATTAAAGAAAAAATTGTAAATTTGGCTAAGTGATAAATTGAAAGTTCAGTCCTTCGAAACCCCTTACTATTCTTACACAAATCGTCAGACTGTCTAAAAACCCCAACCATATTTCTCAATAAATTCTCTTCAATTATTACACTTATACCATTGCCAACTCATTGATATTTTGTATCTTGTATGCTGTAAAACAAGATTATAAATTATGAAATTTATTAACGGAACAGACAGAAATCAAGCCGTTTTGATACCCACTTCTTTAGAAGAACTAATTCCACAAGATCATAGTGTAAGATTTATCGATGCTTTTGTGAATAATTTAGATTTAGAAAAGATGGGCTTTAGAACTCAGTTTATAGAAAACGGTCGCCCAGCTTACCGCCCCAAAGATCTTCTCAAGTTGTATATTTATGGTTATATGAACAAGACTCGTTCGTCAAGAGATTTGGAAAAGGAAACCAAACGCAACATAGAAGTAATGTGGCTACTTAATTCGTTATCACCTGACCATAACACCATTTCCAACTTTAGACGAGATAACCCCAAAGCTATAAAAAAAGTCTTTAGACAGACAGTAGCAATAGCTCGTAACTTTAATCTGATAGGAGCAGTACTCATCGCTGGAGATGGCACAAAATTAAGAGCCCAAAACTCCAAGAAAAACAACTACAACCAAAAGAAGATTGATAGACATCTTGCCTATATCGAAAAAAAATTAGCCGAATATTGTAAAGCCTTAGAAACTGCTGATGGCGATACAGAAAAAGGCAAGGAAAAAGTAAAAGAAATAAAAGTAAAAATTCAAAAGCAAAACAAACACAAAGCCAAGTACAAAAAAATAGAACAACAACTAAAAGCCACAGGAGAGAAACAAGTTTCTAGTTCCGACCCTGAAAGTCGTCAACTGGTCGTTAGAGGTGTGGTTACGGAGGTATGCTACAATGTACAATCAACAGTCGATGCAAAACATAAATTACCTATTGATTACAAAGTAACCAATACCAATGACAAACAAGCCATGACATCTATGGTAGAAAACGCTATAGAAATTTTGGGAAATAATACCTTTGATGCTGTTTTTGACAAAGGATATTACACCGCAGAGCAAATACATAATACGCAACAACTTGGAATAACAACCCATGTTTGCGTTCCTAATCCTGCTTCCCAAGCACCAGACAAAGCCTATAATGTTAGTGAATTTGTTTACAACAAAAAACATGACACCTATACTTGTCCAGCAGGACAAACACTAAAAACAAATGGAAATTGGTATCAAAAAAAATCATATCGAGTAAAACAATATAAGACAAAACTATGTAAACAATGCCCTGTAAAAGACCTTTGTACTAAAGCAAAATATCAAAAAATAATAGAACGACATGAATTTGCAGAAGCCATTGAAATAAACAAACAAAACATAGCAAAAAATCCCAAAATTTATGCCCAAAGGCAATCCATTGTAGAACATCCTTTTGGAACGATGAAAAGAGGTTGGGGTTTTGATTATATCACGACCAAAAAAAGTATTAAACGAGCATCGGCAGACGTAGGATTTATCTTTATTGCATACAATTTACGAAGATTGATAAACCTACTCGGAATAACTGTTTTAATGACCTATTTAGAACATCTCTTTTCTCTCTTTTTAAACGATTTACGGCTTTTGAAACTTAAAATAACGTCTTTTAAGCAATTGAGTATTTTTATTTATATTTGTGAAATAAATAATAAAAAACTCGAAATAGATGATAACCTCTTATATTTGTAGAAATACTCTGAAGGTTATTAGACGAACTGCCGTTGGCAACAAGCTGAAAACCGAGAATAATTGAGAAAAACGATTTACATAATTGCTATGATTTTACTTATAATCGGAATTCCATTATTTGAATTTATGGCTTTTAATTCAATGGTCAGTTTAAAATACGAAACAAATGAATTGACTGACTGTATTTCTCTGGTTTCTGGAATTGACTTATGCAAAGCAATCAGAACATTCCACGTTTTAGCAATTATTTGTGGAGTGACTTTTATCGGACTTCTAATATTTAAAAAACGGATTTTAAAAACAATAAGTTAAAAAATGATATTGACTGATTTAGCAAATAAAGAAAAAGAATTATATAATTTAACAATTGCCCTTTACAAGGAAAAAGGGAATTCGGACAGTAAAGGCTTAACTTTAGACGAAATTTATGCTGAATATAAGAATGTGCACAAGGAATATGCGAAAACGTCGGGCAAAGACATCGAAAGTTTGAAAAGAGGTTTATTTATACAATGGTATTCTATGACAGAACCAAACTATCTGACTGGAATTTCGGAATTGGATGAAAATGCAGAATTAAAAATAATAGCGG
>DQTL01000202.1 GCA_015662775.1 Lutibacter sp. | reverse complement strand
CCTTCAAAAATATAACTTCGAATTGATTAAAAATTCGTTCAAACTGTAAACAAAGCTTAAGTCGAACTCAGGTTCTTACAATAATCAAGCAATAAGAAATTTCTTATAAAAAGAAACCCCAATTACACCTAAATACTATTAATAGGTAGGTTGGATTGAGGGTATTAAACTAGTGATTCTGAATTTTAATCAGAAAATTATTGATAGTCACACCGTGACTTCGAGTCACGGTGTGACCGTTATTACAACAAGGTAAAATCTAATTGTTTTTTCTTTAAATCGGCACTTTTTACACTGATTTGAACGGTATCACCCAAACGATATTTCTTTTTAGTAGATTGACCTATAATAGCATATTCTTGTTCATCGAAAATAAAGAAATCTTCTTTAATATCTTTAATCCGCACCATTCCTTCACACATATTCTCAGTTAATTCGACAAAAAGACTCCATTCGGTAATTCCTGAGATAACACCTTCAAATTCTTCATGTAAATGAGCTTGCATGTATTTAACTTGCATATACTTGATACTATCACGTTCGGCTTTAGTTGCTAATTGTTCTCTGTCGGAAGAATGTTTACATTTCTCTTCGTAAAGAGCTACTTGTGGTGAATTTTTCCCATCTAAGTAATGTTGTAGCAATCTATGTGTCATCACATCAGGATAACGACGAATAGGCGAAGTAAAATGCGAATAATAATCAAAAGACAATCCGTAATGACCAATATTTTGAGTGGTATAAACCGCCTTGCTCATAGATCTTATGGTTAAGGTCTCTATCATATTTTGTTCGGGTGTATCTTTTACATCTGCCAATAATTGATTGAGCGATTTAGACAGTGTTTCAATTGAACGTGTATCTATTGAATATCCAAACTTCCCGATAATTTCCTGTAAAGTAGCTAGTTTTTCTACATTAGGCTCATCATGAATACGGTAGACAAATGTATTTTTACTAGGCATACCATCTTTCTTTTTTCCGATAAATTCGGCTACTTTTCTATTCGCTAAAAGCATAAATTCTTCAATAAGCTTATTGGCATCTTTTGAATATTTAAATTGGATACCTATTGGCTCGTTATCTTTGTTTAAATCGAAACGAACTTCAGTTCTATCAAAAGTAATAGCACCTGAACTCATTCTGTTTTTACGCAATTTTTTAGCTAAAACATCTAGTTTTAAAACTGCTTCACCTACTTTTTTATCTACTTCATAGGCTTCACCAGAAAGGGAAATCTCTTTTGGAATTGTAAGGTTTAGTCTTCGTCCTTCCTCATTATTTTCAATAATTTCTTGTGCTTCTTCGTAAGCAAATCTAGCATCAGAATAGATGATAGTTCGTCCGAACCATTGGTTACGAACTTTTGCATTCTTATCAATTTCGAAAATAGCAGAAAAAGTCAATTTTTCTTCATTGGGTCGTAAAGAACACACATTATTTGATAAAACCTCGGGTAACATAGGCACAACTCGGTCTACCAAATAAACAGAAGTTGCTCGTTTGTAGGCTTCTTCTTCTAAATCACTATCAATATGTACATAATGCGAAACATCGGCGATATGAATTCCTATTTCGTAATTACCATTGGGTAAAATCTGATAAGACAATGCATCATCAAAATCTCTGGCATCTTTTGGATCAATGGTAAAGGTGAGTACCTTACGCATATCTCGTCTTTTGGCAATTTCTTTTTTTGTTATTTCAATTGGTAATTTGGCAGCATCTTCTTCAACTTGTTTTGGGAATTTATACGGTAAATCATAATCAAATAAGATGGAATGAATCTCAGTATCATGATCTCCTGGTTTTCCTAAAACGTCAATAATTTTTCCGAAAGGATTTTTTGAGTTTTCTGGCCAATCTAGCATTTCAACAGCTACTTTTTCTCCGTCTTTTGCTTTATTTATATTTTTAATAGAAATAAAGAAATCGGCATACATACGTTTGTTGTCTGGCACGACAAAACCATGATTTTTATGTAGTTGTAAAGTGCCTACAAAATTTGTTTTGGCACGTTTGATAATTTCTACCACATCACCTTCTTGTCTGTGGCTACTGCGTTGTCTTTGATAGGAATAAACACGAACAGTATCGCCGTGTAAACCATGATTTAGGTTTCGTGAAGGTATGTAAATGTCTTTTTCTAACTCATCGCACATAAAAAAGGCTCTACCTGTTAATGTTACATCTAGGATACCTTCGTAATAATGAGATTGATGGGTAATTTTAAATTTACCACGGCTAACTTCTTTAATTTGTTTGCTGTGAACTAAATTTTCAAGTAATTTTTTGAGTTGTCCTCGATTGTAATCGTCGACAATATTGAGTTGAAAAGCCAATTGTTTGTAATTGTAAGCTTGGCTTTCGTTGTTTGTTAAAAATTGTAATAGATTCTGTTTGAATCTTTTAGTAAAGGAGTCTTTTTTTCCTTTCTTTCTTTTGGACATATTTATTTGTATTAAGTGGTTTTACTACGTATTAAGTGGATAGAATTCAAAAATAGTACAAAACAAGTGGTTTTGCTTTTTGTCTTAGTATAGTTATTAGTATTTACTGTTTTGTAAGACAATGATTTAAGAAGAAATTCTCATTATAAAGGTAGTGAAACCTTATTATTTAGGTGACAAAGGTAGGTAAAAAATAGAATTGTGCGTTGTTTAGTTGATTTATTATTTATTACAATCCTTCGAGCGTTTAAAAGCCTCGAATGATTCTATTTATTACAGATTATACACATTAGTGGATTTTATCAATTCTTTTCACGAAATTTGACCAACAATTTAATATACTCCATTAAAACGAGAGTATATTAAACCGTTGATTCACAATTCCCCACAATACGGGATAAAAACATTTAAAAAGTTTTTTTAGGATAAAAGCACGTAAAATTTTCTAATTATAGTTATCTCAACAAACTAAAATGTCCTCTTCTTATTCTTGTTTTTCCTTTCTTGTCAACTAAAGCAGCTGAGAACCAATAATCAGATTTAGGCATTGTTTTACCTGAGTAGATTCCATCCCAACCAAAGCTATTGCTGTTCAGATCAAGAATCACCAATATCTTTCCAAATCTATCGAAAATAGTAACAGCTACAGATTTAAAATAAATTGAATGAGCTCCAATAACTTTCCAGGTATCATTATACGTATCGTTATTTGGTGTGAAAAATTTAGGGAATCCAATTACAGGAGCATCAATCTCAGTCTGTCCATTCATAAGTAAAATAGATGCTAATTTATTTTGTAAAGATTAATTGCAACTTATTGTAGTATACTAAAAAACCAAACATCTATTCTAAAGTAGGTGTTTGGTTTTTGATTTTTAAAATTATATTTCTTATTGAAATGCAGGAATACCAGTAATATCTAACCCTGTGATTAATAGGTGAATATCATGTGTTCCTTCATAAGTTACTACAGATTCTAAATTCATCATATGACGCATAATAGAATAGTCACCTGTAATACCCATTGCTCCTAGTACTTGTCTTGCATCACGAGCAATAGTCAATGCCATATCTACGTTGTTTCTTTTTGCCATAGATATTTGCGCAGAAGTCGCTTTTCCTTCATTTTTAAGCACTCCTAAACGCCAAGTTAGTAATTGTGCTTTGGTGATTTCTGTAATCATCTCAGCTAACTTTTTCTGTTGTAATTGAAAAGAAGCTATAGGTTTTCCAAATTGAGTACGTTCTTTGGCATATCTAAGAGCCGTATCATAACAATCCATAGCTGCTCCGATTGCACCCCAAGCAATACCATATCTTGCAGAATCAAGACACATAAGTGGTGCACTTAAACCATCCCTTTTTGGGAGTAGATTTTCTTTGGGAACTTTAACATTGTCAAAAATTAGTTCGCCAGTTGCTGAAGCTCTTAATGACCATTTATTGTGTGTTGTAGGAGTTGAAAAACCTTCCATACCACGTTCTACAATAACACCTTTGATACGTCCGTCTTCTTCTGATTTAGCCCAAACAACTGCCATGTCAGCAAAAGGAGCATTAGATATCCACATTTTAGCACCGTTGAGTAGATAATGATCTCCCATATCTTTTAATCTACTTTCCATTCCTCCAGGGTTTGATCCATGATTTGGTTCTGTTAAACCAAAAGCACCCATCATTTCACCAGTTGCCAATTTTGGTAAATATTTTTTCTTTTGTTCTTCTGATCCGAAAGCAAAAATAGGATACATTACAAGCGAACTTTGAACAGATGCCGTAGAACGAACACCAGAATCACCACGCTCAATCTCTTGCATGATTAAGCCATAACTCATTTGATCCATACCAGCACCACCATACTCCATAGGAATATAAGGACCAAAGGCACCAATATCTGCTAAACCTTTTACGATAGAAGTTGGAAATTCTGCTCTTTGTGCATAGTCTTCGATTATTGGAGAAACCTCACGTTTCACCCATTCTCTAGCTGCATCACGAATTAATATATGTTCTTCTGTTAATAGCTCATCTAACTGATAGTAATCAGGAGCTTGATATAAATCTTGTGCCATGATATTTAATTTAAAAAATTAGTTGGGCAAAGGTAAATAGAATTTAGAATTTAGAATTTAGAATTCAGAATTATTTCAAGATGTGAATAAAATGATAAGTTTTAGTATTCTAAAAAATCCTAAGTTTCTCTTTTTACTATCTTGCAACCCAAAATCAATCTAAAAACATGCGTATACCCATATTATTATTCAGTATTTCTTTATTTTTAATTAGTTGTGGAAATACACAACTTGTTCAAGAGAATATTATTTCAAAAACTTTAGATAAGCAGTTTTCAAATCAAGCCTCTTATTGGCAACAACATGTTGACTATAAAATGGATATTGATATGGATGTAAATAACTATCAATACAAGGGAAAACAAACTTTAGTCTATACAAATAACTCACCTGATGTTTTATACAAAGTATTTTATCATCTTTATTTTAATGCTTTTCAACCTGGATCAGAAATGGACGCAAGGTTGCAAACCATTAAAGATCCTGATAGACGCATGGTTACCAATATTGGCACTAAAGAAAAGCCAATATATGAAAGTAGAATTAACAAATTAAAACCAAATGAAATAGGTTTTATAAAAGTAAACTCTTTGCAACAAAATGGACAATCAATTTCTTACAAAGTAGAAGGGACTATTTTAGAAGTGAGCCTAGATAAACCTATTTTAGCAGGTGAAAAAGTAACTTTTAAAATGGATTTTACGGCACAAGTACCTGTACAAATAAGACGAAGTGGTAGAAATAACAAAGGAGGCGTTGCTTTGTCCATGACACAATGGTATCCAAAAATGGTAGAATATGATTTTGAAGGTTGGCATACTGACCCGTATATCGCTAGAGAGTTTTATGGGGTTTGGGGCGATTTTGATGTGACGATTCATATAGACAAAAAGTATATGTTGGGTGGAACTGGTTATATTCAAAATCCGCAAGAAGTAGGTTTTGGTTATGAAAATTCTAAAAAACCTTTAAAAATGCCAAGTACTCAAAAACTAAAATGGCATTTTATAGCACCCAAGGTTCATGATTTTACTTGGGTGGCAGATACCGATTTTGTACACGATATTAAAAAACTTACTAACGGAACAATTTTACATTTTTTGTATAAAAACAAGCCTGAAATCCAAAAGAATTGGCGAAAAATGCAACCTATTGCTGTAAAAACAATGGAGTTTTATAATGATTTGGTGGGTGAATATGCTTATGATCAATATTCTATTATTCAAGGAGGTGATGGCGGTATGGAATACGCTATGTGTACTTTAGTAACCGCACATAGAAGTTTTGAAGGTTTAGTGGGTACCGTAATGCACGAAATGGGACATGCGTGGTTTCAATTTGCTCTTGCCACCAATGAGAGCAAATACGAGTGGATGGATGAAGGTTTTGCCTCTTTTATTGAAGCCATTGCCTCAGATAAAATCATGCATAATAAAGGCAATTTTATATTCGAAAGTCCATATAAATACTATTATTATATGGTAAAAACAGGTCTAGAAGAACCTTTAACCACACATGCCGATAGGTATAATACCAACATGTCGTATGGAATTAATGCCTATGATAAAGGTTTAGTATTTATTGCTCAATTAGGTTACATTATAGGTCAAGAAGCCTTAAAGAAAACAGTTAAACAATACTATAAAACATGGGCAGGAAAACACCCTAATCCCAATGATTTTATACGTATTGCAGAGCAGGTTTCTGGTTTAGAATTAGATTGGTATCTCAATGAATTTACCCAAACTACACATACAATTGATTATGGAATTAAAGAGATTACTGATGGAAAAATAACACTAGGTCGTATTGGGCAAATACCTATGCCTATTGATTTAGAAGTAACTTATAAAGGTGGCTCTAAAGAATATTTTTACATACCTTTAAATTTAATGCGAGGAGAAAAAGTAACTAAAGCAACACTTTTACCCGATTGGAGTTGGGGACATCAAACGTATTCATTTAATGTACAAAAGGAAATTAAAGAAGTTAGAATTGACTCCTCTCTCTTGATGGCAGATGTTAATAAAGAGAACAATCAATTAGTTAAATAACCTTTCTTATTTTCTAAACCAAGATTTTTTCCCTGCCTTGCCGGCAGGCAGGTTTTGTGATGTTTCTACTTTTTGTACCATTGACTTAAAATCTTCTCCTTTGCTTAAAAAGGCAGTGTATTCTGAAAAAGACATATTCTTTTCTTCAAGGAAACCGTATAAATATTTTTCTGCAACCTCAATAGATGCATGATTTTCTATATCGAGTAATTTTTTATATAATTTTTCTAAAGTAGGTATGGCAGATTTTGAAGGGAATCTCCGATAATATTTAAAGGATAACAGCTTGTTTTCTTCATCTATTTCATATTGAAAATCTGTAAGAAACCAGTAAAATCGACCATCTTTTGTTGTGTTTTTTAAGATGATATTTATGTTTTTTTTATTTTCTACACTTTCATATAGCATACTTGATATAAGCTTAGGAATATCGGAATGCTTCATGCCCTCAACTCCCTCACCAATTACATCATGAATTTCATAACCTGTAAAATCTGTAAAAAAATCATTGACGTATTCTAGTTTATATTCATTAGAAAATTTAAAAATAAGACTTTGGTTGGGTTCTAGTCTAACTTCTCTATCAGAAGGAATAAAGTTTAAATCTTCCATATATAATTATAATAATTTGTAGTTATAAAAGCACAAATATATGTATATTTAACTTATCCCGAAAAATCCATAAATTTTTCTTAGTTAAAAGTTGAAAGTGTAAAGCCATGCCTCAATGGCAGGCAGGTATAAAGTTGAAAGTTAAATTCATCTTTTGACCTTAAAAACACAAAAACACAATATTGCGATAGGCAAAAGAGGTTTGTATAGATAAAAAATTAAGAAAACAATCTCTTAAGAAAACCTTTTTTATTCGAGTTTTCTTTGATTATACTTGTGTCAGAAAAATAGTTTTGTAAAGAACTTTGAGAAACATTGAGTACATTTAGGATAAAACTATCATAGGTTTGTCCTTTTTCCTCTAAAAGACCATAGAAGTATTTTTCAGCTACTTCAGTAGATTGATTTTTTTCAATAGCAAGCAATGTTTTGTATAGTTTTTCAATTGTAAAAATTGCATTTTCAGGAGCTGCTTTTCTACGAGCATAATATGAGATTATTTCGCCACTCTCGTTATACTTTGTTTCAAAGTTGGTGAGCACCCAATAATAACGACCATCTTTAGCTAGGTTTTTTACCAAGGCATGTATATTCTCGCCTTTGTGTAAACGTTCCCACAATAGTTTAAAAATTACTTTTGGCATATCTGGGTGACGAATAACATTATGGGGTTGCCCCATGAGTTCATACTCTTCATAACCACAAATTTCCATAAAGTAATCATTAGCATACTCAATGATACCTTTGGTGTTAGTTTTAGACATAATAATTAAAGAGGGATCTAATTTAATCTCTCTATCTATGGGTGTAGGAAAATCTAATCTATTCATTATTATATATTTTGGTGAATAAACTAAGGGAATTCGGGAAATACTAAGATATAAAAATTAATTTGAAAAAAGACGTCCAAAAACTCCTCTTCTTTTAGGAGTTGAGGTTTTATCATTTTCATTTATAAAGTACGAAGCTATAGAATTTTGATCAATACCTAAAATATCAAGAATAAATTCATCATAGTTCATGCCCTTTTCTTCTAACAGACCAACAAAATATCTTTCTGATACGGCTACACTTTGTGTTTTTTCAATAGCAAGTAAGGTTTTGTATAGTTTTTCAACTTGATAAACAGCATTGCCAGGAGCTGCTTTTCTACGAGCATAGTGAGAAATAATCTCACCATCTTCATTGTATTTGGTTTCAAAACTGGTTAAAACCCAATAGTAATTACCATTTTTAGTTAAATTTTTCACTAGAGCGTGAATGTTTTCTCCTTTATTTAGTCTAGTCCAAAGTTCTTTAAAAATAACTTTTGGCATGTCAGGGTGACGAATAATGTTATGAGGTTGTCCCATTAATTCATATTCTTCATACCCAGATGTTTCCATAAAGTATTCGTTGGCATACTCAATGATTCCTTTTTTGTCTGTTTTAGACATAATCGTTTTCGATGGGTCTAATTTAATTTCTTTACCAACAAAACTACTTGTAGTACTTTGTGAAGGTTTGGCGTCGATAAAATTGTTTGTTATAGGATTATTTACAATAGAATCAGTTGTGATTTTATGTTTTGCTAAGATCTCTTCAATTCGTTGTTTGACGTCTGTAGGCAAGTGTTCATTATCAATAGGATGCATTGATTTATATATTTAGGTTAAAAATAATCAGGAAAAGGTCTGCAAAGATAAAAAAAACAAAACAAAACGTCGGTTATTTCACGTTTTTAATAGTAATAAAAGTTACATATTTAACCCGCATTATTCATGGGTTTTCGTAATGAAAAGTCAAAATACCAATAGAATAGAGGAGCGCAGAAGTTTTTTAGTGAAAAAATTGTTACTCACTTTTGAGATAAACAAATTTCGAGCATTCTCAATTATAGTAGGCAGTTTGGCTTTGTAATAGAAATATTCATGAATAATGCGGGTTAAGTCATTTGTAGAACAGACTTCTTTAAATATAAAACATTGAAATTAATAAGCTCTTGTGTTTTTACCTTCAAAATAGTTAATATAAGCTTCATTAACGACTCTATTACCACCAGGAGTAGGATAGTTTCCCGTAAAATACCAATCTCCAAGATGATTAGGTATCGCTTTATGTAGGTTTTCTATACTTTGATAAATTATTTGAACTTCGGAAGAAATGGATTTAGAAGTTAATAATTCACCAATTTTATTAGAAATTTCGGTAGCAGTAAACGGTTTGTATATTGCCGTTACCGCATTAATCATTTCAGAATCTTTTTTCTTGAGTTCTAATTTACATTTTTCATAAGCATCTAACAGTATTGGAACGCTATTTGTTTCTTTTAGAAGTGCTACTGCCGCACGAAAAGCTATAAAATCACCTAACTTTGCCATATCAATTCCATAACAATCAGGATATCGGATTTGCGGTGCAGAAGAAACGACAACTATCTTTTTAGGATTTAATCGATCTACAATACGTAAAATACTTTTTTTAAGTGTAGTTCCTCGTACAATACTATCATCAATGATTACAAAATTATCTGTGGGTTTAATAACACCATAAGTAATATCGTAAATATGGGCTACTAAATCATCTCTACTCGAATCATCTGTAATAAATGTGCGAAGTTTTGCGTCCTTAATTGCAATTTTTTCAATTCGTGGTTTTTCTGCTAATACTTCACGTACTCTTTCAGCTGTCAATTTACGTTTACCATCTAAAAGAATCTTTATTTTTTGTTCGTTTAAATAATCCTCTGCCGCTTCACGCATGCCAAAAAAAGCTGTTTCTGCTGTATTGGGAATATAGGAAAAAACAGTATTTGTAATGTCATTAGCAATAGATTTTAAAATTTCAGGAAAAATAAGTTGTCCTAATTTCTTTCTCTCCTTATATATATCTACATCATTTCCTCTAGAAAAATAGATGCGTTCAAACGAACAAGCCAATTTTTCTTTTGCCTTTAAAACTTGTTCAATAGCTATTTTTCCTTCCTTTTTAATGATAATTGCTTCTCCATTTTCAAGTTCTTTTATTTCTTCAATAGAGGCGTTAAAAACCGTTTGTAAAGCTGGTCTTTCAGAAGCCACGGCAATTACTTCATCATCTTTATAATAAAAAGCGGGTCTAATGCCATTTGGGTCTCGAAGTACAAAAGCATCACCATGCCCAAATAAACCAGCCATTGCATAGCCACCATCCCATTTTTTAGCTGACTTTTGTAAGATGCCTTTTACATCAATATTTTTACTGATTAATGCAGAGGCTTCTAGTTTTGAAATAGCTTCTTTTTTGTATTTCTGATAAAGCTTTTCTACTTCTTTATCGAGAAAATGACCAATTTTCTCCATTACGGTCACTGTATCGGTATTTTCTTTAGGGTGTTGCCCAATTTTCACTAAATCATTTAATAATTGTTTGGAATTGGTCATGTTGAAATTCCCAGCCATAATCAGGCTACGGTGTTTCCAATTACTTTGCCTAATAAAAGGATGTACGTTTTCTATACTATTTCCACCAAAAGTTCCATAACGAACATGTCCTAAAAAAAGCTCTCCTATATAAGGCATATTCGCTTTTTGCCAACCAACATCATTTTTTTTATCAGGATTTTCATGGAATAAGGTATCAATTCTTTGATTGATGTGGCTAAAAACAGCCTGTATGGGTTGTGAATCATTAGAACGTTTTCGGCTTATATATCTTGTACCTGGCTCGGTATCGAATTTGATACTTGCCATACCTGCACCATCTTGACCACGGTTGTGTTGTTTTTCGAGGAGTAAATACAACTTGTTAAGCCCCCAAAATGCAGTTCCGTATTTTTCTTTGTAGTACGAAAGTGGTTTTAGAAGTCGTACTAAGGCAATTCCGCATTCGTGTTTGATAGGATCACTCATTGTTTTTTAGTTTAAAGTATGTAAAGTAATAAGTTTAAAGCTCAAAAAGTATAAGGTTTAAAGTTTTTTAGAAGGATGCATTAAAACAGTACTTTCTACTTTATAAACTTTACAACTTTTAACTCAACTCTATATCAAACTGAGTTAGTTTTTTAAATTCTATTAAACGATTCATCATTTCTTTTTTAGTCAAATTAATCATGCGTTCTGTACCAAGTTTTTCTACACAAAACGAGGCTAAATTAGAACCAGAAATAACCGCTTTTTTCATGTTTTCAAAAGAAATATCTTTGGTATTTGCAATATGTCCTATAAAACCACCAGCAAACGTGTCACCAGCACCTGTCGGATCAAATACTTCCTCTAAAGGTAGAGCAGGAGCGAAAAAAGCATTTCCATTTTCAAATAATAAAGCGCCGTGTTCTCCTTTTTTAATCACCACATATCTAGGGCCCATTTTATGAATTTTGTTAGCAGCTTTAACCAACGAATATTCACCACTCATTTGTCTGGCTTCTTCATCATTTATGGTGATGACATCAACTTTTGCGACTACTTCCATCAATTCATCCCATGTATTGTCCATCCAAAAGTTCATCGTGTCTAATACCACTAACTTAGGGCGATTGGGTAATTGTTTAATCACAGCCATTTGTACAGATGGATGCAAGTTCCCTAACATTAAAAAATCAGTATTTTGAAATTTTTCAGGTACTTTTGGGTCAAAATCAGCTAATACATTTAAATCTGTTGCTAAAGTATCGCGAACATTTAAATCATTATGATATTTGCCACTCCAAAAAAACGTTTTTCCATCTTCAATGATTTCGATGCCTGAAGTGTCAATATTTTTTTCATTTAATTGTTTTAGAAAATCTTTAGGAAAATCACCTCCAACTACGGAAACAATTCCACTTTCTACATTAAATTGTGAGGCGGCTATAGAAATATAAGTAGCGGCTCCTCCTACTATTTTATCTGTTTTTCCAAAAGGAGTTTCAATAGCGTCGAAAGCTACGGTTCCTACGATTAAAAGTTTGCTCATGCTTTGTTTTCTTGTGTATATTTGCAAAAGTAACTTTTTTATGTTTAAAAGTTTAAGGTTACAAGTTTAAAGTAGAGTAAATCTTGAATAAATTAATTTAGAAGTAGAAATATAACCAATTTGAAAAATGACAATACAAGATATTCAAAACGAAATCATAGAAGAATTTGAATTCCTAGAGGATTGGATGGACAAATACGAGCACATTATCGCACTTGGTAAATCCCTACCTTTAATTGATGAAAAACACAAGACGAAAGATAATTTAATCAGTGGATGCCAATCGCAAGTTTGGTTATATGCAGAGAAGAAAAAGGATAAACTTTACTTTACAGCAGATAGTGATGCCATACTCACCAAGGGAGTTGTAGCTTTGTTATTACGGGTGTTTTCAAACCAAACACCTGACACAATTCTAACAACAGAATTAGATTTTATCAATAAAATAGGACTTAAAGAAAACCTTTCACCAACAAGAGCTAATGGTTTAGTTTCTATGATTAAACAGATAAAAATGTATGCTTTGGCTTTTAAGATGAAGGGATAATAATCTGTATTATTATTTGTAGCTTTTAAGAAGAAGCTTCTCCCCGTCAAAAACAGCAAAAGAAAAATAATTGACCCAATCTCCAGTATTGAGATACATCGAATCTTTACCAATTGATATCTCAAGTGGTAAGTGTCGGTGCCCAAAAATAAAATAATTGTACTTTTTATTTTGATAGATTTCTTTGCAATAAAGTATTAAATCTTCTTTGTCTTCTCCTAAAAATTTCACGTCTTCTTCACCTGATATATACTTGTTCTTAACAGATAAATATTGAGCTAAACGCACACCTAAATCAGGATGTAACCAACGGAAGCACCATTTAGAAAATGGATTGGTAAATACTTTTTTCATGAGTTTGTAACCTTTATCTCCAGGCCCTAATCCATCACCATGACCAATTAAAAAAGATTTTTTATTGAATGTAAACTCGGTAGGTTGGTGGTATACTTTTATTTCTAGTTCATTTTCGAAATAATCTCGCATCCATAAATCGTGGTTTCCTACAAAAAAATGAATTTGAATACCGCTATCTTTGAGTTCGGCTAATTTACCCAGAACTCTAACAAATCCTTTGGGAACTACTTTTTTATATTCAAACCAAAAATCAAACAAATCTCCGAGTAAAAAAAGCTGAGTCGCATCTTTTTTAATAGTATCTAACCATTTTACAAATAGAATCTCTCGTTCCTTACTTTTCTCTGAGTTAGGAGCACCAAAATGTTGGTCAGATGCAAAATAGATTTTCATTTGTTTGTAAAGTTTAAAGCCATGCCTTGTCGGCAGACAGGTTTGTAAAGTTAATAGTATTGACAAGTTTAGTTGCTATTTGACCAAACCTTCTTCTAACTCTAGTACTTTGAGTAGCATTTTGTCCTTTTTTTCATATACACGAAAATAGCCAGTATCACCAAATAATTCTCTTGCAAAAAGGGCTTTTATAAAGATTTTCATAGGAGCAGATTTACTTATTTTCTTGTGATAGTCTGAGGAATTACTCTGTATATATTCAGAAAGGGCAGTGTCAAAATCAATACTTTTATCAAAGTCTTCCCAAGTTAAATTACTGTACTTTTTTCTATCTTTATCTATAAAATCAAACACAAAATTATTGATATTTCCATAGTGAAAAGCAGGTAAATAACCTGTTGTATCTATAGGTATAAATACATCAGGTATAATACCGCCGCCACCATAAACGATTTTTCCTTTTGGAGTTGTAAATTTTAGTGAATCAATGACATGAATACTGTCTTTATACAGAAGCTCTCCACTAAAATTTCTGTTTTTTAAATCTTTAAAGTAATTTTTATTTCCTGTATGGTTGTATGGTTTTTGAATGGAACGACCTGTTGGTGTGTAGTATCTAGCAGTTGTTAAACGTATGGCTGAACCATCACCTAAATCCATTTCTTGTTGTACCAAACCTTTTCCAAAAGAACGCCTTCCTACAATGATTCCTCTATCATTATCTTGTAAGGCACCAGCTACAATTTCACTTGCCGATGCTGATTGTTCATCGATTAATACATATACTTTATTCTCTTCATATATTCCTTTTGAAGTAGCCATAGAATTAGTGATTTTTCCACCTTTGTTTTTAGTGAAGACAATTAGTTTTCCATCTTTTAAAAACTCATCAGCAATATCGTTGGCTATATCCATATAACCTCCTGTATTACCACGTAAATCAAGTACTAATGTTTGCATTCCTTCAGCTTTTAGAGTTTTTAATGCAGTTAAGAATTCATCATACGTGTTTTTTGCAAATCGTTCTACTTGTATATAACCTATCTTATCGGAAAGCATAAATGAAATAGGGACACTTATTAAGTTAACTTTACCTCTGTTAAAACTAAAAGCAAGTTCTTCTCGGTTTTGTTTTCGATAAATAGTCAAGGAAATATTATTTTTTTCTTTTCCCTTTAAAAATTCCATTATTTTATTACTCGTATAATCCTTGCCAAAGAGCGTGTCTTTATCGGCAATAAGAATACGATCACCAGCTAATAAACCCGCTTTTTCACTTGGGCCTCCTTTAATGATATTTAAAACGGTAACAGAATCTCGGATCATTCTAAATTGAATACCAATTCCATAAAAACTACCATTCATGCTTTCTTGAATACTTTGCAGTTCACTTTTTGGAATATAGACAGAATGCGGATCGAGATTTTTTAAAAGGAGATTGATTGTATTATCTAATAAAGAATCTGTATTTACTTCATCAACATAATCATACGCTATATAATTAATGAGTCTTTTTATCTTAACTTCTTGTGTGTTATTAGAAAATAAGGAAACAGATGCACTCTTATTGAAATCTAACACGCTTCCAATTAAAACACCTATTGCAGCTGCAACACCAATAAAAAAAATTGTATTTGAAGACCTTTTACTCATCTGTTAAATGGGTGATTATGACACCTGCTTTTTTTAAAAAATCAATACCAGTTGTATCACTGTATGCATTTTTATACACAACACGTTTAATACCAGATTGATGTACTAACTTACTACATTCTTTACAAGGAGACATAGTTAAATATAACGTAGCATTTTTACAAGATTGTGTTGAGCCTGCTACTTTTAAAATAGCATTAGCTTCTGCGTGTAAAACGTGCCATTTGGTTTGGTTATTTTCGTCTTCACAAGTATTGTCAAAGCCTGTTGGTGTACCATTAAAACCATCAGAGATAATCATTCGGTCTTTGACGATTAAAGCACCTACTTGTTTGCGTTTACAATGCGATAGTTTTGACCATTCTGTAGCCATACGCATATAAGCTTTGTCGTATTTTAATTGTTTTTTATCCATAGTTAGGGCGAAAATACAAAAAAACAGCTATTTCAATCCATTAAAAAACACTTTTAAATCTACGACTTCATAAGGTTTTCCAATAATTTTCTTATCTGCATTTAATACGAAAAAATTAGGAGTAGAATAAACGTTATAAGCTCGTGCAACTGGAGTTTCCCATTTTTGAAGCCCGAGTACATGAGTAAAAGTAGGGTGATAATAGGTTTCTGATTTCCAAGTACCTTGGCTTTCTTCTGTTTCTAAACCAACTGCTATTACTTTTATGTTTTTCTTGTCTTTGGTGTATTCGTGCAATTTTGGTAATTCTTTTAAACAGTGTGGGCAAGTAGAACTCCAAAATACAATAATATAATTATCATATCCCTCTAATTCTAAAAGGTGTATAGTCTCTTCATTTTCCACCCATGTTATGTCACTAGCTGTTCTTCCTACAGCTGTTTGAAGCTCTTTTTGAATGGTTTTTTTAAAGTCTTTCTTTTTGAAAGGAGTTGCTAATTTAGTATAGAAATTGTCAAAAAGGTAATCAGTTAAAACGATGTTTTCATCTTTAGCAAAAGATTGAATTAAAGCTTGAATAAAACCTGACTTTAATTGTTGATTATCAATCTTTTCTAATACAAACAAAACAGCTTCCTTATAGAGATTATTTTGTGTTTCAATATCTCTAGATACAGTGAGATAAAACACGTAATCCATTACTTTATCCACAAGAATAGAAGAATGAATTAAGTTGGTATTATTAAAGTCAACAGCGTCAAAATAGTGTTTTCTAATATATGGCAAGTATTCCTCAGGGTTTTGGATGGGCTTTTGAGGCTGAATACGTGTGTTGGCTCTTATTAAATCTTTTACTAAGGTGCTTTTTTCAGTTTTATTAAAATGATTAAGATACTCAGTAAGTTGCCAGAATAAATTAGTGTAATCGCCTGTAATTCTTTTTAATTTGCTTGGTTCTTTTTCTTGGAAACAGACAACCTGCAATGAATCCATTATCTGTTGTTTTTTAGCAATTACCTTAGAAGCTTCAAAGTAGTTTCGGTTTATATTTGAGCCAATAAAATTAGGATTTTCATCTAGTTTAGTTGGGTCTAATTGTATTTCAAAACTAGTATTTGAAAATAAAAAATCTATATAATCCATCGTCTTTTGGTTGATAACAAGACGATACATACCTTCTGTTTGTGTTTTTGGAATAGCTAACTTAAAGACACCATCACTAGAATCTGCATAAGTAATATACTTTTGTTTTGCACCTTCAGCACCGTATAATACCACACGTGTAGAAACGGTTGGTGATATTTTTACAGTAATTGTGTCAACCACTTCTTTCTTTTGTGCGAATAGGCTTAAAGAAATTAGAAATAATAAAATTGATAATCTTGGGTTCATGTTTTTTGTTTTTCAGGGACGAAAATACAATAATTAGACCAAAACGCAATCAGGATATACTTTCTTTATGACAAAGGTAGTTTTTATAGAAGAAGTTGTAGGGGATGAAAATTAATAGATGAAGGTGTGAAAGTGAAAAACAAAAGGATTCTAAATCTTTCAACTCAAAACCGTAAGTTTGCCACATGAATTACCTATCTATAGAAAACATCAGTAAATCTTTTGGTGAAAAGACTCTTTTTGAAGGGGTTTCTTTTGGAATTAATAAAGATCAAAAGATTGCTTTTATTGCCAAAAACGGAACTGGAAAAACTACGCTTCTCAATATTATTGCTAATCTTGAAACTGCTGATACAGGACAAATAATTCACAGAAAAGGATTAAATATTGCTTATTTGGCTCAAAAGATGGATTTAAACCTAGCTTTAACCGTAGAGCAAAGCATCTTTGATGGAGATAATCCCATTTTAAAGGTAATAGAAGCTTATGAAAAAGCACTAGAAAATCCTTCTGACACAGAGACTTATCAATTGGCATTTGACCAAATGGAGCAACACCAAGCTTGGGATTTTGAAACACAATACAAACAAATACTTTCTAAATTAAAATTAGAGAACCTACATCAAAAAGTAAGTAGTTTGTCGGGAGGGCAACAAAAACGTTTGAGTTTGGCAATTTGCCTTTTACAAAATCCAGATTTATTAATTTTAGATGAGCCGACGAATCACCTTGATTTAGATATGATCGAATGGTTAGAGTCTTATTTTACCAAAGAAAAAATCACCTTATTTATGGTGACTCATGATAGGTACTTTTTAGAACGTGTTTGTAATGAAATCATTGAGTTAGACCAAGGAGAAATATTTAAATATACAGGTAATTATTCCTACTTTTTAGAAAAAAGGGAAGCAAGATTAGCCGTGGAAAAAGCCACACAAGAAAAAGCCAAAAATTTATTTACCAAAGAGTTAGATTGGATGCGACGTCAACCCAAAGCACGCACAACCAAATCTAAATCTCGTATTGAAGATTTTCACAAAACAAAGGCAATAGCCCACAAGAAACGAGAAGATCACCAAGTGCAGCTTGAGATTAATATGGAACGCTTGGGAAGTAAAATTATTGAGTTACATAATGTAGGGAAATCTTTTGATGATTTACAAGTGCTTAAACATTTTAATTATGTCTTTAAAAAAGGTGATCGAATAGGAATAATCGGAAAAAATGGATCTGGTAAAAGTACATTGCTCAACATTTTAACCGAACAAATAAAACCCGATACGGGAAAAGTAGTTATAGGTGATACAGTTAAAATTGGGTATTACACCCAAGATGGTATTGAGATAAAACAAGGTCAAAAAGTAATTGATGTTATTCGTGAGTTTGGAGAATTTATACCTTTAAAAAAAGGAAAAAGTCTGTCTGCAGGTGGTTTATTAGAACGCTTTTTGTTTAATCGAAAAAAACAATATGATTTTGTCGAAAAATTAAGTGGAGGCGAACAAAAACGCTTGTATTTATGTACGGTTTTAATTCAGAATCCTAATTTCTTGATATTAGATGAGCCGACTAATGATTTAGATATTGTCACTTTAAATATATTAGAAAACTTCTTACTAGATTTTCCAGGGGTGCTTTTGGTCGTGTCTCACGACAGGTATTTTATGGATAAAGTAATCGATCACCTTTTCGTCTTAGAAGAAGGTGTGATTTCTGATTTCCCAGGTGATTACACTGATTATAAAACAGAAAAAGATTCTCAAATTAAAATATCAAAAAAGTTGGAAAAAACGGATACTCGCGATAATTCCCACAAAAAACCAACTTTATCCTACCAAGAAAAAATGGAGTTTCAACAGTTAGAAAAAGATATTGCTAAACTGACAAATACTAAAAAAGATATTGAAGAAGCATTTGTTTCAGGAGGTATTTCAGAAGATGAAATGTATAAAAAAGGACAAGAATTAGAAAAAATCATTAAAGAAATTGACGAGAAAGAAGAACGTTGGTTGGAGTTGAGTATGATGATGGAATAAATAGTGAGGGTTTCACTCAAAGTGAAAACCGCTACTCACAAACCAACTTTGGCAAAGTTTTAATCTATTTAAACCTATTTCTTCAACTACTTCCAAACAATCTGTTCTATCTAAATTTTATGTATTTTTGCCTCAAATCAACAAATACACAAATCAACAAATACACACAATTATGAGCGATAAAGAAAAAGCAGCTAAGCTAAAAGCCTTGCAACTTACCTTAGATAAATTAGATAAAACATACGGAAAAGGAACTGTTATGAAAATGGGTGATACACCAGTAATTGATATTGATGCTATTCCTTCTGGGTCTTTGGGATTAGATATTGCTTTAGGTGTTGGTGGGTATCCACGAGGTCGTGTCATAGAAATTTACGGACCAGAATCATCAGGTAAAACAACATTAACCTTGCATGCTATTGCTGAAATTCAAAAACAAGGTGGTATCGCAGCTTTTATTGATGCAGAACATGCTTTTGATCGTTTTTATGCCAAAAATTTAGGAATTGATATTGATAATCTAATCATTTCGCAACCTGATTATGGTGAACAAGCTTTAGAGATCACAGAAAACTTAATTCGTTCGGGTGCTATTGATTTAATTGTAATTGATTCTGTAGCTGCTTTAACTCCCAAAAGTGAGATAGAAGGTGAAATGGGTGATTCTAAAATGGGATTGCATGCACGTTTGATGTCACAAGCCTTGAGAAAATTAACAGCTGTTATACATAAAACACAATGTACAGTTATATTTATCAATCAGTTACGTGAAAAAATTGGTGTAATGTTTGGTAATCCCGAAACCACTACAGGTGGTAATGCATTGAAGTTTTATTCCTCTGTTCGATTAGACATTCGTCGTCGTACTCAAATAAAAGATGGTGATAACGTAAAGGGTAATCGCACCAAGGTAAAAGTTGTTAAAAACAAAGTTGCTCCACCTTTTAAAATAGCCGAATTTGACATTATGTACGGTGTAGGTATTTCAAAAGCGGGAGAAATAGTCGATTTAGGAGTAGAATTTGATATCGTTAAAAAAAGTGGATCATGGTACAGTTATGGTGAAACAAAATTAGGTCAGGGACGTGATGCAGTTAAAAACTTAATCTTAGACAATCCTGAGTTAGCTGATGAAATTGAAACAAAAATCAAACAAGTTATTAAAGATAAAGAGTAAGGTAAAGACGCGATTCATCGTGTATTAAATAGTATAACAAACTACATAACCCTGCCAGAGTTCGAAATTCTGGCAGGGTTTTAATAATATAACATGACAAATTCAGGAAAAATAGAACTCATGGCACCTGCGGGAAGCTTTGATTCATTACAGGCTGCACTTGATAATGGTGCTGATTCTGTATATTTTGGTGTAGAACAACTCAATATGCGAGCTAGGGCAACTATTAATTTCACATTAGATGATTTAGATGAAATTTCGCAACGTTGTAAAGCAAAGAATGTACGCACTTATTTGACGTTAAACACCATTATATACGATCATGATTTAACTGTAATTAAAACTTTAATTGATGCTGCTAAAAAGGCTGATATTACAGCAATTATAGTAATGGATCAAGCAGTAATTTCTTACGCAAGGCAGGTAGGAATGGAAGTACATATTTCTACACAGATCAATATCACAAACATAGAAACATTAAAGTTTTATGCTATGTTTGCCGATACAGTTGTATTGAGTAGGGAAATGAGTTTAGGGCAAATTAGAAAGATTGTAGAGCAGGTACATATTCAAAAAGTAAAAGGACCGTCAGGTAGTTTGGTTGAAATTGAAGTATTTGGTCACGGCGCTTTATGTATGGCTGTTTCTGGAAAGTGTTATATGAGTTTGCATACTTTTAATTCAAGTGCTAATAGAGGAGCCTGTAAACAAAACTGCCGTAAACCCTATACAGTTATCGATAAAGAAACAGGAGTAGAATTAGAAATTGACAATGAGTATATCATGTCACCTGAAGATTTGTGTACTATTGATTTTTTAGATGAATTAGCCGATGCAGGTATTAGTGTTTTAAAAATTGAAGGTAGAGGTAGAGCACCTGAATATGTAGCCAAAACCATTAAAACCTATCGTGAAGCCATTGATGCAATAGCAGATAAAACTTATTCTAAAGAAAAGGTGAAAGGGTGGATGAATGAACTCAAAAAAGTCTACAATAGAGGTTTTTGGGGAGGTTATTATCTAGGTAGAAAACTAGGAGAATGGAGTGATACACCGGGTTCTAAAGCCACTCAAAAGAAAATATATGTAGGAAAAGGAGTCCATTACTATCCAAAAGCAAATGTTGGAGAATTTCATATACAAGCTTTTGATATAAAAATTGGAGATACCATTCTTGTTACTGGACCTACAACAGGAGCTCAAGAATTTGAATTAAAATCAATGTTTGTCAATGATAAAAAAGATAAGCAAGCAAAAAAAGGAGATGTAGTAACTATACCAATTGATTTTAGAATTCGCCCTTCTGATAAATTATACAAAGTTGTAAAAACGGAGTTTGCAGAATAAACGATCATTTTAGTTTCCAGATAGTTACCAAAGAATTGTCAGCGATCTTTTCAACAGAATCATGAAAGGAAGGACTGTGATTGATAGTTTCTAAATCGCTAGCATTATGCGTGATAATTACATCATAATCTTCATTGAGTGCAATAGGTATTTGTTCTGAAAAATTCCATGCGATCCGATACACTTGTTTTTTCCAGCCAATCATAGGTGCATTCCAACCCGGACTACAAATAATTAGTATTTTTTGTTTATCAACAGTATGCGAGTCCAAAAAGGCACTACTCGTATTAAAATCTGAAATTATTTGGTCATTCATTCCGTAATTATGCTTATATTTAGTAAATTGTTTTTCAGCTCCTAAGCTTAATAAACCTGTTGTAATTAATACGGCTATTACAAAAGAAATCGGTTTATAGTTTGAAAAATCTAATTGTAAAAAAAGATAAATAATAATAAGACTCAAGATAGGAATCCATGTGTCTAAAGCATAATAATCATGAACTGCCATATGATAAGTCATCAAGAAATTAAACAACAAAACGCCTATTGTTGAAATGATAATCCACAGTTTCCAAGTATTGTTTTTAAATAAATTAGTACTATTTTGTTTTCGAAGCAACACAAATAAAACAACTACAATAGTGATATGAAATAATGTAAAAGTCTCCCTTGTATATGTTTTTAGTTGATGTAAAAGATGTTGTATAAATTCTGATAATGAATTAGCAATCACAGGTTTGTTTAAAAAAACAGAACCATAGGTTTTAGCTAAATACGAGTTGTATAAAAAATACAAACCAACAATTCCAAGCCCCAAAACACTCATTAAAAATTTAAGTGAGACCTTTTTTTCTTTAAAAATTGCAAGAAAATAAACACCCGTTAATCCAAGCAAGAAAATAACATGAGTAAAACGCATTAAAGCAGCCAAGACAATAAAAGTTAAACCAAAATAGAAGGTGCTTTTGCTTTCAAATCGACTATAATTATTTATTAAATCGGAATTCTTTGATGAAAAATAAAAACGTATCAAAAAGCTACTACCGATTAGCAAACTATTAAAAGCAGCCATTGACGGTAAAAAACCATTCTGATAATAACTATAAGTTGGTATCAATAGTATAAAAGACACAACGGACAAAGCCTCCCAAAATCCTTTAATTCGTACGAGTGTAATAAACAAAAAGTACAGCGCAATAAAGCTCCAAAGTAAAGAAACTAACCTGAAAACCCACGGACTATCTGTTGCTAATACCTTCATGCTAATTGCAGCTACGTAATGTAAAATGGGGAAATCTATCGAAGTAATTCCTGTAGGATTCTTTACAGGTTCTTGTGCAGGAAATTGATGATTTAAAGTATAGGTTTGAGGGTGAAAAAAATCGAAATTATTGTCTAAAAATCCAAGGGCAATTGCGTAGTGATCACTTTGAGCCCAAGCATGTGTTCTTGAAGGATTTTGATTGTAACTTTTAAAATGAAGTAAAAGAGAAACGAAAATAAAAAACCCAACAAAGAATAATTTTGCTTTAAGAATAGAAAAAGAAGATTTTTTTTTCATTAAAAACTGGATAATTAACAAAAATAGTAATTATTTAGCCTTTTCTAAAAACTAATTAGTTTTTTATGTTAATAATCACCTTACAAAGAGATAAATGTATTGGTTGCAATTACTGTCAAGAAGTTGCTCCCGAGCAGTATCGTATGTCTAAAAAAGATGGTAAAGCAGTCTTGTTAGATGCACGAAATCGTAAGGGATTTCATACAGTAAAAATACATGATAATTCGCTATTAGAAGAAAATTTAAAAGCCGCTGAAGGCTGTCCTTCTAAAATTATTAAAGTAAAATTGCAATAATTCTTTTTGTTTTTATATTATATCCGTATTTTTGAAAATTACACTTATTTCTCTTTTTAGAGCATGTGTTATCTTAGAGTTATGTAGTTGTTTAGAAAACTAATTTTTACTTTCAGCTTTTAACTTTCAACCTGCCTGCCGGCAAGGCATGGCTTTTAAACTAAAAAAAAATGAGTTGTACCAATTGTGGACAGCAATCTACTATAAAATCATTACCTACTGGATGCCATGTAAGTGGTAGTTCAGGCACGTTGAGTTGCGATAAATTAACAGTGTTTGATTGGCTAGGAAACATGAGCTTGCCTAGCAACCAAAAACCTTTTGATATTTATGAAGTCCGTTTTAAAAATGGAAGAAAAGCCTATTTTAAAGATGTAAATAACTTATCTCCTGTAGCAGGAGAAGCTATTGTAGTTGAAAGCTCGGTTGGACATGATATAGGAACAGTATCTCTCTCAGGTGAATTAGTAAAATTACAGTTAGTAAAACGAAAGATTGCACAAGATAGCGAGGATATTTATAAAATTTACCGAAAAGCAACCCAAAAAGATATTGATTTATGGCAGACTTTTCGTGATAAAGAATCCGAAACACAAAGAGAAGCTCGTTTAATTATCAGCCGCTTGCAGTTAAAAATGAAACTGTCGGATGTAGAATATCAAGGAGATGGAAAAAAAGCAACTTTTTATTATACGGCAGATAGTCGAGTTGATTTTAGACAACTAATACGTGATTTAGCAGGTGCTTTTAAAGTACGTGTTGAAATGAAACAAGTTGACTTACGTCATGAAGCCTCAAGGTTAGGTGGTATTGGCTCTTGTGGAAGAGAACTGTGTTGTTCTACTTGGTTAACAGACTTTAGAAGAGTCAATACGCAGGCCGCTAGGTATCAGCAGTTATCTTTAAGTCCGCATAAACTACAAGGACAATGTGGGCGATTAAAATGTTGTTTAAATTTTGAGCTAGACTCGTATCTCGATGCATTAAAAGCCTTTCCTAACACTAAAAAGTATTTAAAAACAAGCAAAGGAGAAGCAAAATTTGTAAAAATGGACATCTTTAAAGGTTTACTATGGTATGCCTATAATGATAATGATGATTATAAATGGTACCAATTAACAACGGAGCAAGTTCATGAAATCCTTACGATAAACCGAAATGGGGAAAAGGCAGATTCTCTTTCAGATATTGAAGTGATTGAAACTAAAGAAAAAGTAAATTTCGAAGATGCAGTAGGTGAAGATAGTCTTACTCGTTTTGATGCACCAAAAAGAAAGAAAAGAAGATCAAATAAAAGGAGAAATTCAAATAACAAGAATAGGAAAAATCAAAATTCAAACAAAAACAAATCAAATTCTAATACACAGAATAAGAACAATCCAAATTCTAATAAAAAACAAACACATTCAAAAACTGCTAGGAAAAAACGACCACAAAATCGAAATAAGCAAACAAATAAACAAAACAACCCTAACAAAAACCAAAGAAAAGATGAGTAGACTAGGTGTTTTTGGTGTTTTTTTGATTTTTATGCAAGCCTGTCAATCAGATATTGTTTACAACACCTATCAAACCGTAGAAGATGCCAATTGGAAACACAACCAAGAGATGCAATTTGAGATAAATTTAAAAGATACAATCAACACCTATAATCTTTTTATTAATATTAGAAATAATAAAGATTATAAATATAGCAACTTGTTTCTTATTACAGAAATGACATTTCCAAATCAAGTAAAAGTAGTCGATACACTTGAATATGAAATGACCAATTCAGAAGGTAGATTTTTAGGTAGTGGTTTTTCTGATCTCAAAGAAAACAAGCTTTTTTATAAAGAAAATGTACGATTTAATGCGTCTGGAAAGTATTTATTTGAAGTTAGACAAGCAATGAGAAAACGAAATGAAGTAGAAGGAATAGAACTAGATGGAATTACAGATGTAGGGATTAGTATTGAAAAGGTAAAATAAATTATTGAATTACAAGTTATTCAGTAAAACTTAAGACAAGTTAAAATATTAAAAATGAGCAAAGAAACAAATTCAAATTATAAAAAATACATTAAATGGTTTTGGATACTAATCGCATCAGGTTTTGCATTTGTCGCTTTAATTTTTCTTTTAGCTGGTTTGGGTGTATTTGGGAAACTACCCACTTTTGAAGAACTTGAGAACCCCGAAAACAATTTAGCTAGTGAAGTAATTTCTATAGATGGTCAAACCTTGGGGAAATACGCCAAAGAAAACAGAACACCTATTCGTTATAAAGATTTATCGCACAATCTGGTAGAAGCATTAGTAGCTACCGAAGATGAACGATTTTTCAAACACTCAGGAATAGATTTTAGAGGAACAACAAGAGCTTTTGTGTATTTAGGAAAAAAAGGAGGCGCAAGTACCATCACACAACAGCTTGCAAAAATGTTATTTACAGGAGAAAGAGACAGAAAATCCTATAAAAAAATCCTTCAAAAGATTAAAGAAATTATAATTGCTGTTCGTTTAGAACGAAATTATTCCAAGCACGAAATTATAACCATGTACCTCAATAAATACGATTTTTTAAATCAGGCTGTAGGTATTCGTTCGGCTTCTCGTATTTACTTCGGAAAAGAACCTAAAGATTTAAACATACAAGAATCAGCCATGTTGATTGGTATGCTTAAAAACTCATCTTATTTCAATCCATTACGAAGAGAAAAATTGGTCAAACAAAGACGAAATGTAGTTTTACTACAGATGACTAGAAGTAAGTTTCTCACACCAAAATGGAAAGATTCTTTACAAAAATTAGAACTAGGTTTAGATTTACATCGAGAAAGCCATAGTGATGGTTTGGCAACTTATTTTAGGGAATATTTACGTAGTTACATGAAACAATGGATTAAAGACAATCCAAAACCCGATGGAGAAACCTATCACTTAATGCGTGATGGTTTAAAAATTTATGTGACAATAGATTCTAGAATGCAACAATATGCCGAAGAAGCTGTGCAAGAGCATATGGCAAATCTACAACGATCATTTTCTAAGGAACAAAAACGAAACAAAACAGCTCCTTTTTATGATTTAACAAAAAAAGAAATCAACAACACGCTAAAAAATGCCATGCGACGTTCTGAAAGATGGCGAAAAATGAAAAAGTCAGGAAGTTCAGAAAAAGAAATTATTGCCTCTTTTGAAAAGAAAACAGCCATGAAAATTTTCTCATGGAAAGGAGATATTGATACCCTGATGACACCTAAAGATTCCATACGTTATTACAAACATTTTTTACGAGCCGGTTTTTTATCAATCGAACCACAAACAGGACATATAAAAGCATGGGTAGGAGGAACCAATTACAAACATTTCCAATATGATGCAGTAAAACAACAAAAACGCCAAGTAGGCTCTACTTTTAAACCTTTTGTATATGCTCAAGCAATAAATCAGTTAAAGGTATCACCTTGTGATAAATACCCCAATACTTTGTACACTATTCCTAAAGAAAGATATGGGATGGATGCCGACTGGACTCCTAAAAATGCGGGTGAATCCTATGGTGGAGAACGTACTCTAAGAAATGCTTTAGCGAATTCTATCAATGTAATCACAGCTAGATTGATTGATGCAGTAACTCCAAATAATGTTGCAAAATTAGCCAAACAAGCTGGTATTGAAACAGAGATTCAAGCCAATCCATCTATTGCATTAGGAGCCATTGATTTAAGTCTGTATGAAATGGTGAGTGCTTATACAAACTTTCCCAATAAAGGACAAAGAGTAGCACCGATTATGCTGCTTAGAATTGAAGATAAAAATGGTACTGTTTTACAAGAATTTTTTCCCAAAACTAATGAAGTATTAAGTGAAGAATCGGCTTATGTGATGTTAGATCTAATGAAAGGAGTTACCGAACACGGATCAGGTGCCAGATTAAGAAGCGGTTGGACAAGCAACCCTGATAAAGTCGTAACAGGTTTTCCTTATTTATTTAAAAACCCAATTGCTGGTAAAACAGGAACTACACAAGGACAATCAGATGGTTGGTTTATGGGTATTGTTCCAAATTTAGTCAGTGGAGCTTGGGTTGGTGGAGAAGATAGAGCCACACATTTTTATGGTATTAGTAAAGGACAAGGAGCTTCAATGGCATTACCAATTTGGGCATTGTACATGAAAAAATGCTACGCAAATAAGGATTTACACATTAGCGATAAAGATTTTGACAAACCTGCTTATGTAAGTATTCGTTTAGATTGTGATGAAAACTCAGATGATGGAAATGAAGATACAACACCTGATAAAACGGATGATGATAATGGTATTGAGTTTTAATCGTATGTTTTAATTTTTGGTGTTACACTAATTTTTGCTTTTAAACCTGAGTTCGACCTAAGCTTTGTTTACAGTTTGAACGAATTTTTAATCAATTCGAAGTTATATTTTTGAAGGACTAACTGGTTAATTTG